>JAABSI010000117.1 GCA_011390455.1 Trueperaceae bacterium | reverse complement strand
ATCCGGGCGCTCCGCCTCGAGATCGTGAAGCGCGTCTCGCTGCGCGACGCGCGGCTCACCCCGGCCGGCGGACGCACCGCCGGTGCGTGGCAGGCCCGCCTGCGGACGATCATCCACCACCCGGGGCGCGACGAGGTTCGTGCCTTCGTGCGCGACGTGGTGGCCGTGGCGCTCGACGAGGTGGCGGAGGAGAGCCGCTCGCGCGGCCTCGATGCCCGCGTGGTGCGGGACGAGGCGGAAGATCGTGTCTGGATCGAGGTCCGGCACGGGGACGAGATCGACTTCTTCTACGAGGTCCGACCGAGGACCTACGAGCCCCCGGCCTTCGTGCTCCGCGAGACGCTGCCAGGGCGCCGGGCACCCCGGGACCGCTATCGGGCCGAGGTCCACCTCCGCGAGGGCAGCCAGGCGTACGACGTCATGGGCTGGTCGAAGCGCGACATCATCGAAGACGTCCTCGACCAGTACGAGCGGCACCTGCACTTCCTGTCCGCCGTGCGCTGATGCGTCGGCCTCAGGAGGGGACGAACCTGCCCTTCTGATCGCTCGCCGATCTCCTCGCCGGTACCTCGTGCGTGAACGGAGTCTCGGTCATCGACGCGTTCCGCCCGCTACCGCTCGACCGCGTAGGCGGCCCCCGTCAAGGCGTCCTTGCGGTCCGCGCCGACGAGGACGTCGGCGCCCCCGATCGCGACCGAGCCTCCGAAGCGGTCGCCTTCGGCTCCGTCCCCGGCCACGAGCTTCGCGACCTCGCTCCAGGCGCCGCCTGCCTGCTGATAGAGGTAGGCGGACCCGGCCTGGAACTCGAGGTCGTCGTCCCACCAGGCGCCGATGATGGCGTAGTCGCCATCCATCGCGACCGAGTACCCGAAGCGGTCGCCCGCGGTTCCGTCCGTGGCGGTGAGCTTCTGGAGCTGCGTCCAGGTGGTGCCGACGCGCTGGAAGGCGTAGGCGGCGCCGGCTCTGCTGCCGCGGTCGTTGTCGTCGCCGTTCGCGCCGACGATCGCGTACGCACCCGCGATCGCGACCGAGGCGCCGAACCCGTCCTCTACCGTTCCGTCGGCAGCGGTGAGCTTCGGGGCCTCGGTCCAGGTCCCATCGACGTGCTGGAAGACGTAGGCGCCGCCCGACGCACCGACGATGGCGTAGTCGCCGTCGATCGCCACCGATCGGCCGAACTGGTCGCTGGCGGCCCCATCGGACGCGGTGAGCTTCTGGACCTCGGCCCAGGTCCCTTCGATGCGCTGGTAGACGTACGCGGCTCCGGCGTCGCGGCCGTTGCCGGTATCCCCGAGGAACGCGCCGACGATGGCGTGGTCGCCGTCGATCGCGACCGAGGTGCCGAACCAGTCGGTGGCGGCCCCATCGGAGGCCGTGAGCTTCTGGACCTCGGTCCAGGTCCCGTCGATGCGCTGGAAGACGTACGCGGCCCCGGCGTTGCTGCCGTTGTCGTTGCCGTCGAGGTACGCGCCGACGATGGCGTGGTCGCCGTCGATCGCCACCGAGATCCCGAACTGGTCGCCGGCGGCCCCGTCGGAGGCCGTGAGCTTCTGGAGCTCGCTCCAGGCGCCGCCGACGCGCTGGAAGACGTAGGCAGATCCGGCATCGCTGCCGCGGTCGTGGTCGTCGTAGTACGCACCGACGACGGCGGAGTCGCCGTCGATCGCGACCGAGATGCCGAACCAGTCGCCAGCGCTTCCATCGTCGATGGACAACCTCGAGGGCGCCGCCCGGAACGGCGGGTCGACCGAGAGCTCGAAGCTCGTCGTCGCATCGTTGCCCACGTCGTCCCGCGCGGCCACCACGACCGTGGTCGCGCCCGTCGCATCCGCCGCGGGCGTGACGCGAAGCGTGCGGTCGGCGCCGGCCCCCAGCAGACGGAGGCTGCCGTCCGGGACCAGGCTCGGATCGTCGACCGTCGTGGCGAGGAAGACCGTGTCCGGGTCTTCGTCGTCGATCGCGATGCGCACGTCGATCGGTTCGTTGAGGGTGGTGCGCTGGTCGGCGATCGGTTCGATCGCCGGTGGTGCGTTCGTGGACGACGCGTCGTCGGAAGGCGCGTCGGTGGGCGGAGCCGTTCCACAGGAGGCGAGGAGGACCGCCAAGCTGGTGACGGCGGAGAGGAGCCAGACGTAGGGGCGCGCGATCGAGTGCATACGGTTGGATACCATGGGGTTCGGTCCGCACCATCGGCGTCGACGCCCGCGCCGACTGCCTCCAGCTCCTCCGGGCTCCTCCGGGACGAAGCAGCCGTGGCGATGCCGCGACTACGATTGGGTAGTCGTGGGCCTTGACTACACATACGTAGTCACGTAGGATGACTACTATTGTGTAGTCAGGAGGGGATCGTGGAGTACACCGGCAAGGTCACCAGCCCCGAATCGCTGGGCAGGATCCTGCAACAGGCGCGCCTGGTCCACGGCCTGAGCCAGCGCGAGCTCGCCGATCGCCTGGGCATCACGCAGCGGTACGTCTGGGAGATCGAGGCGGGCAAGTCCTCGAAGTTCATGGAGCGACTGTTCGCGACGATGCGGGAGACCGGGGTCGAGCTCTCCGCCACGATCCGAGTGCCGGAACCGCATGGCTGACCTGATCGTCGAGCTCTACGGCACCCGAGTCGGCAAGCTCACCGGCGACACGCGCACGTTCGACTTCGTGGCCGAGCCCGCCGCCGTGAAGGACTTCGGGCTCGACAGCCCCATTTTGTCGGTCGCGATCCCCCTGGCGCTGGCGCCGACGCGAGCCCAGAAGCAGCGGCGCCGGAACTTCTTCCACGAGTTGCTCCCCGAGGGGCGGATGCTCCAGCGGCTCGCTCGAGAGGCGCGCGTGCCCGCCGCCGACGTGATCGGTCTCCTGCGCGCGTACGGTCGCGACGTCGCTGGGGCGCTGCAGATCTGGGATCCGGACCGGCCTGGCGAGCCGCGAGAGCCCGGACTCGAGCCGCTCGATGCGGCCGGCGTCGCCGCGCTCCTCGAGCACGTGCAGGACTTCCCGCTCGGGAACAAGCCGAAGGGAGGCAAGTCGTCGTTGGCCGGGGTGCAGGACAAGATCGTGCTCGCCCGCACCCCGGACGGCTGGAACCGAGCGCTCGACGGCTACCCGTCCACGCACATCCTGAAGCCTGAGCCCGAGGGCTTGCCCACCGTCATCTACGACGAGGAGTACGGTGCGCGCCTGACCCGCGCCGTCGGCCTGGCGCCGTTCGCCACGTCGATCGAGGAGTTCGCTGGCGTGCCGGCCCTGGTCGTCGAGCGCTACGACCGCGCACCCACCGCGCCGCAGGGGCGCGTCCACCAGGAAGACTTCAACCAAGTCCTCGGGGCGACCGGCGACGAGAAGTACCAGAGGTTCGGCGGGAAGGTGAGCTTGGCGCGCATCGCCCACGTGCTCGACCAGGTGGAGGGGCGCGCGGCCCTCGAGGCGCTCCTGCGGATGGTCGCCCTGTCGGTCGCCGTCGGCAACCTGGACATGCACGCGAAGAACGTCTCCCTCCTGCATCATCCCGACGGCACGCTCGCGCTCGCCCCCGCCTACGACGTCGTCCCGCAGGCCCACCAGAAGAACGACGGCGAACTCGCGCTCGCGGTGGCCGGAGCGTACCGACACGCCGAGATCACGCGAGCCCACCTCGTCGAGGAGGGGCGCTCCTGGGGGCTCCAAGGCGCCGAGACGCTGGTCGACGAGGTCCTCGAGACCGTGCTCGAGACCAACCGAAACGAAGCGCCGCACGCACGGGCTCACCCTCGGCTCGTCGAGGACGTCGCGCGGTTCGCACGCAACCTGTTCGAAGGACGCCCGGCAGGCCCCCCCACACCGTAGCGAACCGCGAGTACGCCCCCCGCGGCCGTGGCGAACGGGCTCCCCGCGCTCGGCCCCCGCCGGTTACCCTGCCTCCGATGCCCGACGCCGAGCTCCTCGAGGTCCTCCAGCGCCCCGTCTGCGCCGCCTGCGCGCGCGCCGCGCACGCCGGCCGCCAGTACCTTCGTGGGGTGCTCGGCGACGGCGTCAACGACGTGCAGGTGCGCGCCCTCTGGCGCCGCGAGGGCGCCCTCTGCCCGGCGCACTGGCGCGTATGGCGCGCCCTGGAGTCACCGCCGCTGCCCACCGCGATCCTGCTGCACGACCTGCTCGGCGCGCACCTGGACGCCCCGCCGGCGCGACCGGCCTGCCCGGCCTGCACGATCGCGACGGCGGAGGCGAAGCGCACCCTCCGCGCCCTGGCGCGGCTGCGGCCCGCGGCGCTCGACGCGGCGCTGGCGGGGGAGGCCCGCGGCTTCCTCTGTCTCGAGCACCTCGCCGAGCTGCCGCAGGGCGCCGCGCGCGAGCGCTTCACCGGGCGGCTGCGCGCCCTGCGCGACGAGCTCGCCGAGGCGATCCGCAAGGCCGACTACCGCTTCGCGAGCGAGCCGACCGGGCCCGAGGCGGACGCCTGGCTCCGCGCGATCCGTGCCTACGGCGGCGACGTCTGACCCCCGAGGCCGACCCACGGTGCTACCTTCGCGCATGCCCAATCGCCCCGTTCCGATCGCCGTCCTCGCCTGGGCTGGCGTGATCGGCCTCGTGCAGGGCCTCGACGTCGGCGTGCACGTCGCGGCTGGTCAGGTCGAGCCCTTGCGCGTCGCGGCCAACGTCCTCATCGCCGTCTGGGCCGTCGTCGCGGTCGTGCGAAGCGACGCCGCGCGCGGCCTGGCGGTCCGAGGGGCGCTCGGCGGGTACCTGCTCCTCAACGCGGTGTTCGTCGCCCTCGAGGGACCGACGAACCCGGCCCAGGGCGGCGCGGTGCGTTGGATGCTCCTCGCGCTCGTCGTGGCCACGACGGTCGCGGCGCTCGGCCTGGCGACCGTTCGAGCGCGTGCGGGGGCGGCTCGACCGATCTGACCTTCGTACCGAACGACCGGCGCCCGGTCGACTTCACGCGTTCTCGCGCACCTCGATGCGGCTCCCGCGCGCCTCCGGCACCACCAGCACCTGCGTGGGGATGCGGCGCTTGAGTTCCTCGACGTGGCTGATGACGCCCACCACCCGGTCCTCCTGCTCGGGGAGGCCGCGCAGGATGCGCACGACGCGCTCGAGCGCCATCTCGTCGAGGCTGCCGAAGCCCTCGTCGACGAAGAGCGCGCCCAGCTCGATGCCGCCGCTGCTGCGACGGGCGCTTTCCGACAGGCCGAGCGCCAACGCGAGCGCCGCCAGGAACCCCTCGCCCCCCGACAGGGTGCGGGCGGGCCGCCGGGCGTCCCCGGCGTGCCGGTCGGCGACCTCGAGCTCGAGGCCACGGCTGCTCGCCTGGCGGGCGTCGTCGACCAGGTGGAGCGCGTAGCGCCCGCCGGTCATGCGCCCCAGGTGCTCGTTGCCGATCGCGAGCACCCGCAGGAAGACCGACTGCAGCACGAAGGTCTCGAAGTCGACCTTGGCGCGCCCCCGGAGCTTGCCGTCGGCAGCGTCGGCGAGCTTGGTCGCGGCCTCGAGGCGGGCGCGCACCTCGGCGAAGCCGGCGTCGGCCGCGATCAGCGCGCGGACCGCCTTGGCGAGGCCGGCGCTGCGCTGCTCGGCGTCGCGGAAGGCGAGGTCGGCCGCTTCCCAGGCGGCTTGGGCGTCGGCGAGGGCCGCGTCGAGCGCGGCGACGTCGGGCGCGGTGGCGCCCTCGAGCTCCTCGACGAGCGCCGCGTGGCGCGAGCGGGCGTCGGCGAGGTCGGCGTCGAGCTTCGCGAGGTCGGCCGCGAGCACCGAGATCCGATCCTCGGGGAGGTGCGCCTCGCGCCAGGCGTCCTCGTCGGGGAAACCCTCGCGCTCGAGCGCGGCGTCGAACTCGGTCTGGGCGCGGTCGAGTTCGTTGTGCGCGTCGGCGACGCGCTCGGCGCGTGCGGCCAGCGTCGCCTCGGCGGACTCGGCGGCGACCCTAGCCGTCTCGACGGCGGTATGCGCGTCGGTGAGGTCGGCGCGCAGCCGCTTGGCCGTGGCCCGGACCGCCTCGAGCGCGGTGGTGAACGCCTCGGGGGCGCGCGCCTCGGCCGGAAGCTTCGAGAGCGTGGCGTCCGCCTGCGCCGCCGCTCGCTCGGCGTCCGTCCGGGCCGCGGCCGCCTTCGCGAGCGCTTCGCTGCGGCGCTCGGCGCGTCCGCGCTCCTCGCCGTCCAGCACGGCCAGGCGCGCGTCGATCTCGCTCAGCCGCGCCTGCGCGGCGGTGGCGGCTTGGGCGGCTTCCTCGGCCGAGGCGGCCTCGGCCGCGAGCGCGTCGGCGTCGGGGCGGTCGTCGGCCGTCCAACCGGCGGCCTCGAGCTCCGCCGCGAGGCGCGCCAGCGCGTCCTCGTGGGCGCCGCGTTGGACGGCGACCGCGGCTTCGCGCTCCTGCACGGCGGCGAGCGTGGCGAGCAGCGCCTCGCGGTCGCCGGGCGGATGAGGGCGGGGGTGCTCGGTGCTCCCGCACACGGGGCACGGCGCGCCCGGCTCCAGGTCGGGCGCGAGCAGGGCCGCAGCGTGGTCGTGCAGGACGCTCAGCAGCGAGGCGCCGGGGGTGTCCGCCAGCTCCTCGGGGGCGCGCTCGAGCGCGGCGAGGGCCGCGGAGATCTTGGCGACGGCCGATTCCTCGCGCGCCACCCGCGTCAGGGAGCGGCGCCGCTCCTCGAGGCCAGCGAGCTGGTGCGTGAGCGCCCCGGCGCGCGCGGCGTGCGCCGCGACGTCCGGGCGCTCCTCCGCGAGCTCGGCGCGTTCGGCCGCGAGGGCAGCGAGCTCCGTCGAGAGGGCATCCGCGGCGGCGGTGGCGGCCTCCGCTGCTGCCCGTTGGGTATCGCGGAGATCGATCTGCTCGGCCAAGGCGGCGACGTCGCCCTCCAGCAGCTCGAGCTGGTGGCGGGCCGCTTCGGCCGCCTCGCGCTCGGGGGCGAGGGCCTCCTGCTTCTCGAGCTCGGCGACGGCTTGGGTGCGGGCGTCGGACGCCGCATCGCGGTTCCGGACGCCCTCGCCGTACAGTCGCTCGGCCTCCGCGAGCAGCTTCTGGGCGCGCTCCCGCACGCCGTGCTCCGAGGCCACCCGCGCGGCGCGCTGCGCGGCCTCGAGGCGCGCGCGGTCCGGGGCACGCTCCTCGGCCGTGGCCACGAGGGCCTGGAGGCGTGCGGCCACCGCGTCGCGCTCGGCCAGCCGCTTCGCCAGCGCGGCGCCGGCGGTCTGCGCGGTCCGCGCCGCGTCGCGCTCGAGGGCGCGTGCGGTGCGGGCCGCGTCGGCGAGGTCGCGCGCCGCCTTGGCCTCGGCCGCCGCGCCCGCGAGCGCGTCGGCATCGGCGACCCCTGCGTCCTCGAGCAGCCGCTGGCGCTGATCGCGGAACCCGGCGGCGCGGGCGTCGAGGGCGTTCTTGATGCGCTTGAGGCGACCGGTCAGGTCGGCGAAGCGCCCGGTCTCGAAGACGCGCGCGAGCACCTCTCGGCGGGTCTTGTCGTCGGTGACGACCTCGCGGAACTGCCCCTGGGGCAACACCACCGTCTGGCGGAACTGGTCGACGGTGCAGCCGAGCAGGTCCTCGACCCGGCGCGTCGCCTCGGTCGACTTGTCGGCGAGCACCTCGAGGGTGGCGCCGCTCGCGTCGGTCCGTTCGAGCAGCCCCTCGGCACCGACGTCGGTCATGCCCTCGCCGCGCACCTTGGCGCGCTGCTGGGCCGGCCGCCGGGTGACCCGGTAGCGCTCGCCCCGCACCGCGAACTCGAAGGCGACGCTCGTCACCGCGCCGGGTTCGAGGACGCTCACGAACTCGCCGCCGCCGCGCTCCACGGTCTTCGAGTCGAACAGCGCGTAGGTGATCGCGTCGAGCAGCGTGCTCTTGCCGCTGCCGGTGGGGCCGTGGATCAGGAACAGACCGTGCGCGGCGAGCCGTTCGAAGTCGACCTCCTGAGCGC
>JAABSI010000116.1 GCA_011390455.1 Trueperaceae bacterium | reverse complement strand
CGGCCAGCTACCTGGAGCGCTTCAAGGTGGTGGCGTACGACCACCCGGTCCGGGTGGTGCGGGGGGCGAAGTACCCCTGAGGCCGGGTCAGCGCGCCCTGGCGGTCCGAACCCGCAAGGCCGCGTCGAAGAACTCGACCACCCGGCGGGCGTACTCGTCGGGCTCCGCCTCGTAGGCGGCCGCATGGCCGACCCCATCGAGCGTCCACAGGGCGGCGCTCGGCTCGGCGGCGCGCAACCGCACCGCGTGGTCGTACGGGATCAACCGGTCGCCGGTGCCGTGCACCAGTTGGATCGGGCGCGGCGCCACGAGCGGCAACTGGTCCGCCGGCCGCGAGCCGGCGAGGTCGAAGCCGAAGCGCACCCGGTGCGCCAGCCGCGCGGCGTGCCAGAACACGTCCGGCAGCCCGCTGGCCGACGGCCATTCGGCCTCGATGATCGAAGCGATCTCGGCGTACCCGGCGTCGGCCCACAGCGCGCCCACGCGCGGATCGACCGCCGCCGCGCCCACCGCGCTCGCCGCGCCCATCGAGACGCCGAGCAGGCCGACTTGCCCGGCCGGCACCCCCTGCGCGACCAGGTAGGTGATCGCCGCACCGACGTCGAGCCGCTCGTCGCGGCCGAAGGTGAAGCGCGCGTCGCCCGAGGCGCCATGGCCGCGCAGATCGAGCATCACGACCTGGTACCCGTTGGCCTGGAGCGTGGCGGCGAGCTCGGGGAAGCGGCCGCCGAACTCGCGGGTGCGGCTCGAGTTGCGGCCGTGCACCATCACGACGCCGGCGTCGGAGCCGTCCACGGGGAGGAACCAACCGGCGAGCTCCACCCCGTCGGCCGCCGAGAAGGTGGCGTCCTGGTACGTGGTGCCGAACGTGGCCGGCGTGATCGCCGGGTCGAGGTGGCGCTCGGGGACCGTGAGGCGGTCGGCGGCGATCCAGCCGACGCCGAACCAACCGGCGACGGCGAGCACGGCCAGCGCCCCGAGGACGGTTATCAGGCGGCGGCGAAGACGCGAACGGGGCATGCGGGATGCTACCCGGTCGCGGCCGTACCCTCGGACGTCGGGGCCGCGCCACCACCGCTGCTATGCTCCAAGGGCACGGCGGACGCCGCCATCGCGGGCGCGCCGCCCCCAGAGGTGATCATGGCCAACAAAGTGATCCAGCTGACCCCCAAGGGCCTGGAGAAGATCAAGGAAGAGCTGCGCTACCTCAAGGAGGAGAAGCGCCAGGAGCTCGCCGACTACATGGGCGTCGCGCTCGCCGACGGCGACCTGCGCGAAAACGCCGCTTACGACGAGGCCCGCTTGCTCCAGAGCGCCAACGAGGCGCGCATCGCCGACCTCGAGGAGGTCGTCACCCGCGCGGTGGTGGTCGAGCAAGGCTCGAGCGACGAGGCGATCGCCCGCCTGGGCGCGAGCCTGAAGCTGAAGGACGACCAGGGCACCACCCAGACCTTCCACCTGGTGGGCTCGCTCGAAGCGGACGTCTTCGAGAACCGCATCTCGGACGAGTCGCCGCTGGGCCAGCGGTTGATGGGGCGCCGGGCGGGCGACGAGGTCGCGCTCGGCAGCATGCGCTACACGGTGTTGTCGGTCCTGTTCGACTGATCCCGTCCCCGCGTCCAGCGTGGCCCGGCCGTCGCCTGCATGAAGCCGGCCCCACCCCAACCGTCATCGGGCGCTCAGGGCGCGCGCGGTAGGCTGACCCCGTGACCCGAGCGGCCCTCATCGCCCTCGCCGTCGTGGTGGTCGGCCTGGTGGCGCTCAGCCTGCTGCCCGATCGACGCCCCGACCTCCCCGACGCGACGATCGTGTTGGGCGACGCGCGCGTGCTGCTCCTGCCCATCGCCGACCCCGACGCCGTCTGGACCTTCGCCGCCCCCGAGGCGCGCTTCGACCCGGACGCCGAGAGCACCGAGCTGTTGGGCGTGGAGGACGGCGCCCGCACCGTGCACGGGGTCGTGGACTTCACGCTCCGCGCCGAGCGGCTGGTCATCGACCGCCGCGACGACCTGGTGACCGACCGCCTGGAGGCGCACCTGGTCGCCGACGGTTGGGACGTGCTCATGGAGGGCCGCACCGGCCGCAACGTGCTCGTGCGTCAAGACCAAGGGCGCTTCGAGGTGCCGCACGTCGAGATCTCCGGCGACGGCATCGGCGACAGCGTCTACCAGGACATGCGCATCAGCTTCGACTTCACCGACTTCAGCGCCGGCGGCCCCGGCACGGTGGGCACGTCGGCGTTCGTCACCGACGTCGCCCCCCGCTAGGCCGCGGCGCCCCCGGAGGTTCCCGTGCCCCGCCCACGTCCGCTCGCCGCCGCTGCGCTCCTCGCGGCCCTCGTCCTCGCCGGCGCGCTCGCCCAGGGCGACGCACCCACGGCCGCGCCCGAGCGCCGCCTGATCACGATCGACTCGTCCGGCGGCACCCAGTCGGGCAACCTCCGCTTCGGACCGATCACGTACGAGCACCCCGAGCCCGACGGGGTCGTCGCGACGGTCTCGACGCTCACCATCCGCGGACCGCGCGCCGAGCTGCGGGCGCCCGAAGGGGCCCTGATCGGCCAGTCGCAAGGGCTCCGCGAAGCGACCTTCGAGGGGGGCGTCGTCGTGACCCGCGGCCGGCTGATGGCCACCGGCGCCTCGCTGCGCTACTCGGAGGCGACCGGCCTGGGCGTGCTCGAGGGGGACGCTCGGGTGGTGGTCGCGCCGGCGTCCGAGGGCGAGAGCGAAGTGATCATCACCGCGCTGAGCGTCACCTTCGACGTCGACACCGATACCAGCGTCAGCGAGGGCGACGTGGTGCTGCTCAACGGCGACCAGTCGGCGATCGCCGAGCGCCTCGAGTACGAGGAGACCGCCGGGCTGGGCGTGCTCGCGGGCGACGAGCGCCCCGAGGTCACCCGCACGGCCGAGGACGGCGGCCTCCTCCGCATCGTCGCCGACGAGATCCGCGTGCTCACCGACCTGAACGCGCTCTACGCGGTGGGTTCGGTCGAGGTCGTCGACGGCGACGTGCGTTCGACCGGCGACGTCGTGTTCTACGACGACGAAGAGGAGGTCGCCGAGGTCCTCGGGGACCCCGCCGTCGCGGTCGACGCCGCCGCCGGCGTGCGCCTCGAGACCGCGCGGGTGCGCCAGGACGTGCGCTTCCGCTTCGTCGAGGCGATGGACGCGTCGCTGCCGACCCCCTTCACCGCGGACCAGTTCCGGCTGGCGCGCGAGGTCGGCGAGGACTGACGCGGGTGCCGGCGCCGAGCGCGCTGAGGCGCCGCGCGCCGATCGCTGCGGCCGTGGCGGCGGTCGCCGTCGCGGCGGTGGCGCTCGCCCAAGGGCTCCCCACCGTGACCGTCGAGCGCAGCGACCGGACGATCGTGGTCGAGCAGCGCACGACCGGCGCCGAGGGGGCGCGCACCGTCCTCGCCAACCGCAACTGCGAGGAGGGCGTGCTCACCAACCTGTTCTTCGGACCGGTGCCCGGCTACGTCGTCACGCGCTTCGACGCCACCGAGCTCACGAGCCAGCTGGCGATCGTCCGGGTGCCGCAACCCGCGGCCGGCGACGACCTCGACGACGAACCGGCGAGCGACGACGAGACCGTCGAGCTCCTCGGCGGCACCGCCACCTTCGATCGCCCCGGGTGCCTCGAGGCGGTCGACCCCGAGGGGGCGCGACCCGTCGAACTGCTGCAGGGGCGCACGACCGTCCGTGGCGTGCGCTTCTTCCTCGACCGCGGCACCGACGTCGCCACCATGGACGGCCCGATCACCCTGACGCGCCGCGCCGAAGGCGACGGCCCCGCGCTCGAAGCCACCTCGGATTCCCTCGAGTTCGACGTGTCGGACGAGCGGGCCACCCTCAGCGGCGCGGTGACGATCACGTCCGGCGATCGGGTGAGCACCGCCGATCGGCTGGAGCTCGACGAGGAGGCCGGCGTGGCGCTCCTGGCCGGCAGCCCGGCGATCAGCCGCCGCGGCTCCGACGAGGTGCGCGGCGACGTGCTGCGCTACGACCTCGAGACGGACGACGTGGTCGTGGTCGGCAACGTCTCGGCCACCTTCGAGGTGGACCTGGGCACGGACGACGAGCCGGTCGCCGACGACGCGGTCACGATCCCTTGAGCCACCCGAGCAGCGCCTCGCGGCGCCCGACCAAGCCCTTGTAGGCGAGCAGGTCGGCGTCCATCGACGCCACCGCGGCGGCGAGCGCCGCGCGCCGCTCGGGGTCGGCGACGACCCACGGGAGCGGCGCCGCGTACACCCGGATCAGGAAGACGAAGGCCTCGGCCTCCGGCACCGGCAGCGTCGTCTGGCGCTCGACGCGGTACCAGAGGCGCTCGGGGGGCACCGCCGGCGCCGGGGCCGACGACCGGCGCGGGTGCCGCCCCAGCGCGCCGTCGGGGGCGAGGCTCCAGACGTGGCGGACGAAGGGCCCGCGCCCGACGAGCGCGTCGACGAGCGCGCCCGCCGCGGCGTCGAGCGGCGCGCGGTGCGGGACGGGCTCGTGCAACCGCGCGAAGGACGAGCCGGCGTGCGCGCCGGGGTTCCACCCGCTGGGCGCGACCACGTTCAGGTAGGCGGCGCGGCCGCCGTCGCCCGCTCGCTCGCGCGTCATCACCACGAGGTCCTCCTGGAGCGCGAGCGCCAGCGCGTCGAGGGCGAGCGCTGCCGGCGCGCGCGCCTCCGCGAGCCACGCGGCCGCGTCGGGCGCGAGCGCACCGACCTCCGGCGGGGCGTCGAGCGCCGGACCGGGGACGGTCCGCGCGCCGTCGCTGCCGACGTGCACCCCGAGCCACGGGAAGGCCCACCCCGCCGGGTGGACGCGCACCCGGGGGTCGCCCTCGCGTTCGAGCGCCGAGGCGAGCACCCGAGCGACCGTCGTCAGCCGCTCGGGTTCGACGGCGCCGTCCACCGCGCGCACCGCGTCGGGCGCCGCACGCAGCTCCCCCAGCGCGTGCGCGAGCATCCGCCCGGCGTCGGCGTCGAGGCGCACCAGCGTCGGCGGAGCGGCGTCGCGCACGTGCGCGGGCAGTTGCCCGAGGCGCGTGAGGTCGGCGCGGACGGCGTAGGTGGGCGCGGTGACGAAGGGGACCGCCACCGGCGGCAGCGGCCGGCGGTTCAAGCGCGCGTCAAGCGCGCTTGGGCAGGTGCACCACGAGGAGCCCCCCGCGCAGATGGGCGGCGATCGCATCGTGCTCGACGGGCCCGGGCAGCCGGAAGCTGCGCTGGAAGGGACCCGTGGGCCGCTCCGTGAACACGGGCCGCACCCCGTCCTCGAGCGTCTCGCGCACGCCGGCGATGATCAGCTCGTCGCCCTGGAGCGCGAGCTCGAGGTGCTCCTGGTCGACGCCGGGCACCTCCATCCGGAGCTGCCATGCGTCGCCCAGGTCGAGCAGGTCGGCGCGCGGGCCCGCCGCTTCGGTGGGGAGGTCGCGCAGGATGAGGTCGTCGAGGCGGTCCTTGACCGCGATGAGCGCCTCGAGGTCGTTGCGGGTGCCGAGTTCGTCCAGGTGCATCTCGGCGCGAGTCTAGCACCGGGCGTTAGGCTGGCCCGATGCCCGCCGATCGCCCGAACCCGCGCACCACGCCGCGCGCCACCGCCGACCGCCCGGTCGTGCCGGTGCTCGCCGCCCCCACCGCGGCCGGCAAGACCGCCGCCGCGCTGCGCCTCGCCGCGCAGCCCGCCGGCCGCGGCCTCGAGGTGATCAGCGCCGACGCCATGCAGGTCTACCGCGGCCTCGACGTCGCGAGCGCCAAGCCGACCGCCGCGGAGCGCGCCCGCGTGCCACACCACGCGCTCGACCTCGTCGAGCCGCACGAGCCGTTCAGCGTCGCGGCGTGGGTGGCCGCGGCCGAGGCGGCGATCGAGGACGTGCTCGCGCGCGGCGCTCGCCCGCTCGTGGTCGGCGGGACCGGCTTCTACCTGGCCGCGCTCGGCGACGGCTTGCCGACCACCCCACCCAGCGACCCGGCGCAGCGCGCGGCCCTCGAGGCGGAGCTCGAGGCGCGCGGCCTGGACGCGCTCGAGGCCGAACTGCGCGCTGCCGCGCCCGAGGACGCCATCCGCGCGCAGCGCAACCCGCGGCGGGTGCTGCGCGCGCTCGAGGTGCTCCGCGCCACCGGCCGGCCACCCTCGTCGTTCCCGTCCGCGCCCGCGCGCTTCGCGCTGCGGAGCTTCGTCGCCCTGCCCCGACCGACGCTGCTGGCCGAGCGGGTGCGCGACCGGGTGGCGGCGATGGTGGCGGCGGGGCTGGTCGAGGAGGTCGCCCGCTTGCTCGCCACCGTGCCGCCCGAGGCGACCGTGTGGCAGGCGATCGGGCCCAAGGAGCTGGCCCCCGTGCTGCGGGGCGAGCGGCCGCTCGCGGCCGCCCTGGACGACCTCGCCGACGCCACCCTGCGCTACGCGAAGCGCCAACGCACCTGGTTCGCCAAGCGCCCGGCCGACGCCGAACGGCATGCGGACGTGCTCGAAGCGCTCGACGCGGAGCTGCTCGCCTGGTGGGCGCGCGCTGCGTGACGCGTCGCCTCAGCGGCGGGGCTTGACCCGCTTCATCTCCAGCTCGGCGTGCACCTGCAGGTAGCGCAACCAAGCCCGGGCGCTGATCGGCCCCAGCGAGTTGTGCTCGACCTTGGTCGCCGCCGCGTCGCCGGCCGCGACGCGGCGCGCGAGGGCGACGGTCTCGGCGCGGACGGCTTCGAAGCGCTCGACCAGCTGCGCCAGCGGTTCGTCCTCAGGCGGGGCGTAGGCGCGGCTCTCGTCGCGCTCGAACGCGACGTCGCCCAACGCGGCGCGGAGGCGGTTCTGCCCCCAGCGCTCGATGGCGACGACGTGGCGCAGTTGCTTGCGGGCGGCGGCGTCCTCGCCGGCCTCGGCCACGGCGACCAGCGGCTCGCGGCTCGCCTCGAGGCGCCCGACCAGGGCGTCCACGCCGATGCGCGCGGCGGGGCGCTCGAGGAGCAGATGGGCGAAGGCTCGGGCGACGGGATTGGCCATGGTGCTCTGGGCGCGGCGAGGGCCTCAGCCCTCGAGCGGCGCCTCCTTCCCCTTCTTCTTCTTGCGCTTACCGAAGAAACCCTTGACCCGCTCGGAGAAGGTCTCCCGCCCCTCGATCGGCTCGCCCATCTCCTCGGCGTACGCATGGAGCAGCTCGCGCGCCTTGGGCGTGAGCTTCTTGGGCGTGTCGACGACGATCGTGACGATCTGGTCGCCGGTGCCGACCTGCCGCAGCCGCGGCATGCCGTGCCCGCGCAGCCGGACCTCGGTGCCGGAGGGGGTGCCGGGCAGCACCTCGACGACCTCTTCGCCGTCGAGCGTCGGCACGTGGAAGTGCGAGCCGAGGGCCGCCTGCGCCAACCCGACGTGCAGCGCGAAACGCAGGTCGTCGCCGTCGCGGGTCAGGTGCTCGTCGGGCGCGAGCGTCAGGTAGACGTAGAGGTCGCCCGCGGGCGCGCCGTCCAAGCCGGCGTTCCCTTCGCGCGGAACGCGCAGGCGGTAGCCGCCATCGATGCCCTTGGGCAGCCCCACCTGGACGGTGGCGCGCTCGACGGTGCGCCCTTGGCCGCGGCACTCGGTGCAGGGCTCGATCACGATCTCGCCGCGCCCGTTGCAGCGGGGGCAGGGCTGCTGCGTGACCACGGTGCCGAAGAACGACTGGGCCTGCATCCGGACCGTGCCGCTGCCCGCGCACTGGACGCACTTCTGCTTCCCTTTGCCGCCGGGCTCCGCGCGCTCGCCATGGCAACGCGCGCAGGCCGTCCGGCGCTCGATCTCGACCGGGACGGTCGAGCCGTCGCGCGCCTGCTCGAGCGTGACCTCGAGCTCGACCTCCAGGTCCTCGCCGGGCGTGCCGCGCTGCACCGGGCGCCGCCCCGCCATGCCGCCGCCGAAGACCGAGGCGAAGACGTCGAAGATGTCGCCCGTGAAATGGGCCCCGGCGTCCGCG
>JAABSI010000115.1 GCA_011390455.1 Trueperaceae bacterium | reverse complement strand
CAAGCAGCGCGCCGCGTTCGCGCGCGAGCGCGACCTGGGGGACGCCTCCAGCTGATGGCGACGCAGACGATCGTGCACCCGGACGGCGGCCCGAGCTGATGGCGACCCAGACGATCGTGCACCCGGACGGCGGCCCCAACCTCGACGGCCCCGAAGCGGTCGCCGCCTTGACGATGCTCCGCGAGCTGGTCCGCGGCCGCCAGATGGCCTTCTACGGCGCGAGCGAGAGCACGCCGGCGATCCTCACCTTCGTCCGCACCCGCAGCCTGATGACCTTCGCCAGCATCGCCAACTGGCCCGACGTGCGCCGCTTCTCGATCGGGTTCGACCTCGCCGCCGCGCCCGTGCCGATCACCGAGGGTGGCCGGGTGCCGCTCGGCGGCGCGCAGCTGACCGTCCTGCGCGGCGCCAGCGAGGCCGAGCGCCGCGCCGCCTTCGCCTTCTGGCGCTTCCTGGTCGAGCCCCAGAACCTCGCCGACTGGGTCGAGGCGTCGTACTACATCCCGGTGCGGCGCGCGGCGCTGCCGCTGCTCGAGGGGTTCTACGCGGAGGACCCCAACCGCGCGGCCGCGCTCGCGCAGCTGGAGCTGGCCGTACCGCGCCCCCGCATCGCGTCGTTCGACGCCTGGCGCGGGCTGCTCGACGACGCGCTCGAACGCGCCCTGCGCGGCAACCAGAGCCCCGAAGCGGCGCTCGCCGAGGCGCAGCGCCGCGCGCTCGACCTGGAGGCACGCTGATGCGGCTCGGCTTCTCCCCCATGACCGCACGGATGCTCGACGTCGAGGCGGCCTTCCGCCTGGCGGACGAGCTGCGGCTCGACTTCGTCGAGCTCTCCTTCGACCTCCACGAGGTGCTCCCCGACCTGCAGGCCGCGGACCGCGTCGCGGCGCTCAGCCGCGCCACCGGCGTCGGGACCACGCTCCACCTGAGCTACGTCGACCTCAACCTGGCCTCCTTGATGCCGGTCGCTCGCGCCGCCGCGGTCGAGCGCACGACGCACGGCCTCGCGTACGCCGAGCGCGTCGGGGCCACGTGCGGCGTGCTCCACACCGGCCAGCACTACCTGCGCCATCCGCAGGCGGACGCGCTCGCCACCGCCGCCCTCGACGCCTCGCTGCAGGCACTCGCCGGCGCGCCGGTCCCGATCGCGCTCGAGAACCTGGCGCTCGGCGCCGAGGACTTCCTGCGCTCGCCGATCGAGCTGCGCACCCTGGCCGACCGGCACGCGCTGGGCACCTGCCTCGACTTCGGCCACGCGCACGTCCAGGGCACCCGCGAGGGCACCGAGGCGGTCGACGCCTACCGCTCCGGGCTCGGTCCGACGATCGCCCACCTGCACGTCCACGGCAACCACGGCGCGAACGACGAGCACCTCGCGACCGACCAGGGGTCGCTCGACTACGCGCCCCATGCCGCCTTCCTGCGCGACTTCGCGGGCACGATCTGCCTCGAGATCGCCACCGGCGCCGACGGCGTGCGCGCGAGCGTGGCGCACCTGCGCCAGCTGGTCGGGGACGCGGCGTGAACGCCCGGCTCGCGCTGCTCGCCGTCGCGCTCGGGCTCGCTGGCTTCGCCCTGATCGAGGTCGCCGGCCGGGCGCGCGGCGTCCTCACCGCCCTCACGCCCTCGCTCGTGGCCGACGCCGTCGTGTTCGCGGTGGCCACGCTGCTGCTCGCCTGGGCGTTCGCGCCGTGGTTCCGGCGCGTCCGACGATGGACGCTGCCCTTCGCCGTGCTCGCCTTCGTGCTCGCCTTCGCGCCGGTCGCCGCGCTGCTCGGCGCCGTGGTCGGGCTGACGCTCGAGGGCGGCTGGGGCGTGGGCGGTCTGGTGCGCGGGGCGCTCATCAACACGCCGCTCAACCTGATCTACGCGCTCGCCCTCGACCTCGGCGTGGTCGCGCTGCCGGCCGGGTTGGTGGCCGCCGCGCTGCTCGCGTTCGCGGCGCGCCGCCCGCGGGACGCGGTGCTACGCTGACGCCGTGCCCGACGCCTCGTCCCACGTGTCGTCCCTCGTCTCGTCCCACGCGTCGTCCCCGATCGGCGTCTTCGACTCCGGCGTCGGCGGCTTGACCGTGCTGCGCGCGCTGGTGCGCGCGCTCCCGCACGAGGACTTCCTCTACGTGGGCGATACCGCCCGCCTGCCGTACGGGGGCAAACCGCAGGCCATGGTGCGCGGCTTCGCCTTCGAGTGGACCAGGGAGCTGGTGGCGCGCGGCGTCAAAGCCGTCGTCGTCGCCTGCAACACCGCCTCCGCCGCCGCGCTCCCCGACCTCGCCGCCGCCGCGCCGGTGCCGGTGTGGGGCGTCGTGGAACCCGGCGTCGCGGCCGCCGTCGCCGCCCATACCGCGCACGGCCCCGACGCCGTCGTCGGCGTCCTCGGCACCGCCGGCACCATCGGCGCCGGCACCTACCAGCGCGCGCTGACCGCCCACGGGCTGCGCGCCTGGGGTCGCGCCTGCCCACTCTTCGTGCCCATCGTCGAGGAGGGCGTCTCCGACGGCACCATCGCGCGGCTCGTGGCCGAGCACTACCTCTCGGACCGACCCGCCGAACTGCGCACCCTCATCCTCGGGTGCACGCACTACCCACCCCTCGCCGCCACGCTTCGCTCCGTGCTCGGCCCCGACGTCGCCCTCGTCGATTCGGCGGCGGCGACGGCGGCGGCGGTCGCGGATGCCCTCGCCGCGCACGGCCTCGCCCGCGCGAGCGGCCACGGCAGCGTGCACCACCTCGTCACCGGCGATCTGCCGAGCTACGCCCACGTGGCGAGGGTGCTCGACGGACCCGAGGGTCCGATCGAGCCGATCGCGTTGCCGCTGCCGGCCCGAGCGGGGTGGCCCGCGGCGTCGCCCGTCGACGCGGCCGGCCGCACCGCGGTGGCCCGATGAGCGCTCCGGTGCGTGCCGATCGCGCGGCGGACGCGCTGAGGCCCCTGAACGTCGAGGTCGGCGGCCACCCGCACGCCGAGGGGGCGGCGCGGGTGGTCTGGGGGCGCACCGAGGTGCTCGCGACCGTGAGCGCGTCGCCGACGCTCCCGCCGCACCTGCGCGGCCGCGGGCACCGCGGCGGTTGGCTGACCGCGGAGTACGCGATGTTGCCGCGCGCCACCCGGGAGCGCACGGTCCGCGAGCGCGGCTCGGTGCGCGGGCGCACGCAGGAGATCCAGCGCTTCCTCGGGCGGGCGCTGCGCGCGACGGTCGACCTCACGGCGTTCCCGGGGACGACGCTGACCGTCGATTGCGACGTCGTGCGCGCCGACGGCGGCACCCGCTGCGCGGCGTTGCTCGCCGCCTACGCGGCGCTGCACGAGCACGCCGACCGCCGGGTCTTCGCCGGCGCGCTCGACGCCTGGCCGCTGCGGCACGAGCTCGCGGCCGTCTCGGTGGGCCTCGTCGACGGCGTGCCGCGCCTCGACCTCGACCACGACGAGGACGCGGCGGCCGACGTCGACCTCGCCGTGGTCGCCACCGCGGACGGGCGCGTCGTCGAGGTGCACGGCGGCGCCGAGGGCGAGCCGGTCGACGCCGAGGCGTACGTGCAGCTGATCGCCTTGGGCATCGCCGGGGTGGCGCGGGTGCTCGCGACGGCACGTCCGGCGTGGGCGCGGCCGCGGCCCGTCGGAGCGCCTCGGTGACCGCCTCGGCGCGCCACCGCTGGGTGCTCGCGACCGGCAACCCCGGCAAGGTGCGCGAGTTCGCCGCGGCGCTGGGACCGGCGGGCGTCGACCTGGAGGCGGCGGGCGACCTCGGGTTGCGCAGCTTCCCGCCGGAGACCGGCGCGACGTACGAGGAGAACGCGCTTCTCAAGGCCGGTTTCGCCGCCGCCAAGCTGCGCCGGGTGGCGGTCGCCGACGACAGCGGCCTGGAGGTCGACGCGCTCGGTGGCGCACCCGGCGTCTGGTCGGCGCGCTTCGGCGGGCCGGGCCTGGGGGACGGCGAGCGCACGGCGCACCTGCTGCAACGCCTCAAGCACGTGCCCGTCGGGCAACGCCAAGCGCGCTTCGTGTCGGTCGTGGTGGTGGCGGCGCCCGACGGCGCGGTCGCCACGTTCCGGGGCGCGTGCGAGGGCACGATCCTCTTCGGCCCGCGCGGCGACGACGGCTTCGGCTACGATCCGGTCTTCCTGTCCGACGACCTCGGCACGACCTTCGCGGAAGCGAGCCTGGCCGAGAAGGAGCGCGTCAGCCACCGGGGCCGGGCGCTGGCCGAACTGCGCGCCTGGCTCGGTTCCGAGGGCGCGGCACCCTTTCTCATCTGACGTCCCGCGATAGTGGAGGATGAACCGCCGGAATCGGCGGACGTCCGTCGTTGCCCCATCGGGAGGCCCCCATGCTCCAGACCCTGACCAAGACCCTGGCGGCGCTGGCGATCGTCTTCGCCGGACTCGCCCTCGCCCAACCCTCGCTCCCGCAAGCCGCGGCCGACGCCCTCGCCGAAGGCGAGGCGCGCATGGCCGAAGCGCTCGCGACCTACGAGGCCCAGTACCCCGACCGCCCCCTCTGGCAGGACGCCTTCGCCGCCGGCCGTCGGGCGATGGCCCTCGCACCCGACCGCCTCGAGCCCGTGCGCTTCCTCGCCGAGGCGTACAGCCGCAGCCAGTGGACCGGGCCCGCGTGGACCACCTGGCAGGACTACGTGCGCCGAGGTGGCGTGCTGGACGAAGAGGACCGCGGGTACGCGGCCGACGTCGGCAAGCGCCTCGCCTACGGTCTCTACGAGGCCGGGCGCCTCGACGCGGCGCTCGAGCGCTACGTCGCGGTCGCCGAGCTCGCGCCCGACGACGCCGAGGCGCACGTCTGGGCCGGCCGGATCCTCGTCGAGACCCAGCGCCCGGCGCAAGCCATCCCCTACTGGCGCCGGGCCTTGGAGCTCGAGCCCGACGACGAGCGCGCGGCGTACTTCCTGGACCTGGCGCAAGAGCAGGCGGTGTGGGGCAGCGCAGCGGTCGACGCCTTCCGCGCCGGGGTCGCCCTCTACGAAGAGAACCGCCTGACCGAGGCGGCCGAGCGCTTCGCGCGCGCCAGCACCCTGAACGACGGCTACGTCGACGCCTGGGCCTGGCTCGGACGGGTCGCCTTCGAACGGGGCCAGTACGCCGACGCCGCGACCTACTACGGGACCGCCGCGCGCCTGGCACCGGACGACGCGAACCTCGCCTACTGGGTGAACGAATCCCGGCGCCTCGCCGAGCCGGCCCCGCCGGCCGCGGACGCCGACTGACCGCCCGATCCGATCGCCGGTGCGCGCGGCCACCCTCCGGGGTGGCCGCGCGCCGTTAGGCTGCGGCGTGCGCCACGTCCTCGTGTTGGGCGACCAACTGACCCGCGACCACGGCCCGCTCGCCGACGCCGACCCGGCCGCCACCGTGGTCCTCACCGTGGAGTCCGTGGGTCTGGTGCGCGCGACCCGCGCGCACGTCCAGAAGGCGGCGCTCTTCTTCGGCGCGCTCCGGCGTTTCGCGGCCGACCTGGAGGCCGACGGGTTCACCGTCGACCACCACCGGCTGGCGCCCTCGTTCGAGGCGGCGATCGCCGCCCACCTGGAGCGCTGGCCGGGTGCCACCCTCGAGCTGATGCGCCCCAACGACCGCGGCGTCGCCCAAGCCCTCACGAAGGCCGCGCGCGAAGCCGGCGGCGACGTCCGCGTGCTGCCCAACGCGCTGCGCCTCGTCGACGACGCCACCTTCGACGCCTGGGCGCGCGGCCGCAAGCGCTGGGTGATGGAAGGGTACTACCGGACCGTCCGCGAGGCCCAGGGCTGGCTGATGGACCCGGACGATCCCCGCCGCCCCGAGGGCGGCGCCTGGAACCTCGACGCTTCGAACCGGCAGGTCCCGGAGCGCGGCCACCGCTTCGTGCCGCCGCCGACGTTCGAACCCGACGCCCTGCAAGAAGCCGTGCTCCACGACGTCGCCCGCACCTTCCCCGACCACCCCGGTCGACTCCGCCCCTTCGCCTGGCCCGTGACCCGGGCGCAGGCGCTCGTCGCGCTCGAGCGCTTCGTGGCCGAGCGCCTGCCCGAGTTCGGTCCCTTCGAGGACGCCCTCGTCCACGGCGAGCGCGCGCTCGCGCACAGCCAGCTGTCGGTGCCGATCAACCTGGGCCTGCTGCACCCCCGCGAGGTGCTCGAGGCCGTCGAGCGGGCGTACCGGACGGGCGATGGCCGCGTCCCGCTGCAGAGCGCCGAGGGGTTCGTGCGCCAGGTGCTCGGCTGGCGCGAGTACGTGTTCCACGTCGACCGGGTGCGCGGCGAAGCGCTCGCGAGCGCCAACGCGCTCGACCACCGCGCGCCGCTGCCCGCGGCGTACTGGACCGGCGCGACGCGCATGGCGTGCTTCGCCGACGCGTGGGCGAACGTCGACGAGCGCGGCTGGTCGCACCACATCCAGCGCCTGATGGTCTTCGGCAACCTCGCCTTGGGGCTCGGCGTCGATCCCGCGGAGTTGACCGATTGGTTCACGGCGCTGCACGTCGATGCCCAGGACTGGGTGATGGTGCCCAACGTCATGGGCATGAGCCAATACGCCGACGGCGGCGCGATGACCACCAAGCCGTACGTGTCGGGCGGCGCCTACCTGAACCGGATGGGCGACCATTGCCGCCGCTGTCCGTTCGACCCGGGCACCCGCACCGGGCCGAAGGCGTGCCCGTTCACCGTCGGCTACTGGGACTTCGTCGATCGCCACCAGGAGCGCTTCGCCCGCCACCCCCGGATGGCGGTGGCGGTCAAGGCCTGGCGGGGTCGCGACCCCGACGAGCAGGCGGCCGTGCGGGTACGCGCCGCCGAGCTGCGCGCACGGCTCCCTTGAGGCCGGTCGCGCGCGGCCCGCTCAGATCTGGATGGTCACGCGCGCGCCCTCGCCGAGCAGATGCACCGCGTCGGACAGACGAACGACCCGCGACCGGTACCCCATCGAGACCGTGTGCGTCCGCGCGCCCTGCTTGAAGAACCGGACCCCACGCACCAGGTCGCCGTTCGTGATGCCGGTGGCGCTGAAGACGAGGTGCTGGCCGGGCGCCAGGTCGTTCGTGCGGTAGACCCGCGCGAGGTCGACGCCAGCGGCGTCGAGGCGCGCGCGCTCGCCCTCGTTGCGGGGCACGAAGCGCCCCTGGATCTCGCCGCCGATGCACTTGAGCGCGGCCGCGGCGAGGACCCCTTCCGGGGCGCCGCCGGTGCCCATCACCGCGTGGACGTTGGTGCCGCTCATCGCGGCCGACAGCGCGGCGATCACGTCGCCGTCGCCGATCAGCTTCACGCGCGCGCCCGCTGCGCGGACTTGGGCGATCAGCTCGGCGTGGCGGGGACGGTCGAGGATCACGACCGTCAGGTCCGGGAGGTCGCGATCGAGCGCCTGCGCGATGCCGGCGAGGTTGGCGGCCACCGGCCAGGTGAGGTCGACCTTGCCCGCCGCGGGTGGCGGGACGATCAGCTTCTCCATGTAGGTGTCCGGGGCCTGGAACAGGCCCCCCTTCTCGGCGAGCGCGATCACCGCGACCGAGCCCTCGACCATGCGCGCCGTGATGTCGGTGCCCTCGACCGGGTCGACGGCGATGTCGACCTTCCAGGCCGCCGGGCCCCCTTGGCCGACCTGCTCGCCGATGTAGAGCATGGGGGCCTCGTCGCGCTCGCCCTCGCCGATCACGATCTCGCCGTCGATGTCGAGCTCGTTGAGCACGCGCCGCATGGCGTCGACCCCGGCCTGATCGACCAGGTCGGGATCGCCCTTGCCGGCGACGCGCGCGGCGGCGATCGCCGCTTGCTCGGTGACGCGCACGGTGTCGAGCACCAGCGCACGCTCGAAGTCCATCGCGGCGCCGCGGGGCGCCGCCAGGTCGGGCTTGGGTTCGGTCATGCCGCCATCAAAGCACGGGCGGAGCGATGCGTCCGCGCCGCCCCGGGCCCGGCGGACACACGACCGAGGTCAACCCCGCGCCCGGTGCCGCCCCTCGAGCACCTGCGCCACCTGGTCGAGGTCGAGCCCTC
>JAABSI010000011.1:26197-49957 GCA_011390455.1 Trueperaceae bacterium | reverse complement strand
GTACCGGATCGTGCCGACGCTGCAGCGGGCGGCACGCGCCAAGGCTCCGATGTGCATGATCGCCCTCCTCTCGCCCCTTGACCCTACAGCTGCTCGAGGGTGTGGACTGGTGCATGACCACCACGACGACCCCCCGCGGCGACGGACCGTCGGTCACCAGCCGGCTCCGGATCGAGCAGATGGACTGCCCGACCGAGGAAGCCCTGATCCGCAAGCGGCTCGACGGGATGCACGGCGTGCACCGCGTGGAGGTCGACTTGGTCCGCCGGATCCTCACCGTCGACCACGCTCCCGCGAGCGGCACCGCCGTCGCCGCAGCGATCCGCAGCCTCGGCATGACGCCGACCGACGTCGCCGCGCCCTCGGCGGCGCGCCCCAGGCGCGGCCTCGTGGTCCTCGGGATCGCGGCGGCGCTGGCGCTCGCCTCCGAGGCGCTGCACTGGGTCGGCGCGCCGGAGACCGCCTCGGCGGCCGTCGCGGTCCTCGCGATCGGCCTCGCCGGGTTGGGCACGTACCGCAAGGGCTGGGTCGCGGTGCGCCACGGAGAGCTCAACATCAACGCGCTGATGAGCATCGCGGTGACCGGCGCCGCGCTCATCGGCGCGTGGGCCGAGGCGGCGATGGTCATGGTGCTCTTCACGCTGGCCGAACGGATCGAAGCAGGCTCGCTCGACCGCGCGCGACGGGCGATCGCCGATCTGCTCGACCTGGCGCCGCAGGGCGCGACGGTGCGCGCGGCCGACGGGTCGTGGGCGGAGGTCGACGCTCGCTCGGTGGCCCTCGGCACCGTCGTGCGCGTGCGGCCGGGGGCCCGCATCCCGCTCGACGGCGTCGTGGTGGCGGGGCGTTCGACGGTCGACCAGGCGCCGATCACCGGCGAGGGCTTACCGGTGGACAAGGCCACGGGCGACGTCGTGTACGCCGGCACGGTCAACCAGGCGGGCGCCCTCGAGTTCCGATCGAGCGCCGCCGCGGACGGGACCACGCTGGCGCGCATCGTGCACGCGGTCGAGGAGGCGCAGGGCGCGCGGGCGCCCACCCAGCGCTTCGTGGATCGCTTCGCCCGGGTCTACACGCCGCTGGTGGTCCTCTTCGCGCTCGGCGTGGCGCTCGTCCCACCGCTGGCGTGGGGCGCCGGGTGGACGGGCTCGGCGTACCAGGCGCTCGTGCTGCTGGTGATCGCGTGCCCGTGCGCGCTCGTGATCTCGACCCCGGTGACGGTGGTCAGCGGCCTCGCGGCGGCGGCCCGGACCGGCATCCTGATCAAGGGCGGCGCCTACCTGGAGCGCGGACGCGACCTGCGGTGGCTGGCGCTCGACAAGACCGGGACGCTGACGCACGGTGCACCCGAACGCACCGACGTGCTCGTTCTCGAGACGCGCGACGGCGTCGACCCGCTGGAGGTGGCCGCCGCGCTCGCTGCGCGCTCCGACCACCCCGTCGCGCGCGCGATCGCGGGCAGCGGATCCGCGCTGGAGGTGGCGAGCTTCGCCGCGACGTCCGGCCTTGGCGTCGAGGGGTGCGTCGACGGCGTCCGCTACCGGCTCGGCCGCCGCTCGCTGGCGCCCGACCCGACGCCCGCGCTCGCCGCGCGCCTCGACGCCTGGGAGCGCGAGGGCAAGACCGCCGTGCTGCTCACCGACGACCGCGGACCGCTCGCCGCCTTCGCGGTCGCGGACACGATCCGGCCGACGAGCCGCGCCGCCGTCGCCGAGCTGCACGCGCTGGGCATCCGGACGGTGCTGCTGAGCGGCGACAACGTCCACGCGGCCCGCGCCATCGGCGCCGAAGCGGGGGTCGACGACGCGCGCGGCGCGCAGCTTCCGGAGGACAAGGCTGCCGCGATCGCCGACCTGCGCGCGCGCGGCGGCGCGGTCGGGATGGTGGGCGACGGCATCAACGACGCCCCGGCGCTCGCCCGCGCCGACGTCGGCTTCGCGATGGGGGCCGCCGGCAGCGACACCGCGATCGAGACGGCCGACGTGGCCCTCATGGACGACGACCTCGGCAAGGTCGCGCGCTTCGTGCGCCTCTCGCGCGCCACGCACCGGGTGCTGGTCCAGAACATCGCCTTCGCCCTCGGCGTCAAGGCGGTGTTCTTCGCCCTGACGCTGACGGGCTTCGGCACCATGTGGATGGCGGTGTTCGCCGACGTCGGGACGAGCCTGCTGGTGGTGGCGAACGGGTTGCGGTTGCTTCGAGGGGTTGGCTGAAGAGCCCTCTACGCCGGCCGACCTACGGAGCGGTCAGGTCGTCCGACCCCGGATCCATCCGGGACACCCACCCCTCGTCCCGCGCACGCGCCACCGCCCCGGAGCGCAGGTGCCGCTCGGTCTCGCGCCCTCGGGCTGGAGCGCGCCGTGACGGGAACCGGTGCCGGGCGTGCGGGTCAATGCTGCCCCTGAGGTTCGCGCTCGCGCGACGCACCCGCCGGCGTCCTGGAGCCGAACCCCCCACGCGGTGCGCCGATCCTCGGCAGAATCCAGTAGTCCAGGCCGTAGTAGCCGGCGACGCGCCACGCGAGGACGATCCAGGTGGCGAGGATGAACATGACCGGGTTGCTCGACACGGTGCCGGCCAGCAGGAAGGCGGCGTTCATCAGGCCTCCGACGAAGGCGCTCGCGCCGGTCAGGAACCCTGCGATCAGGGCGATGCCGACGAGCAGTTCGCCGAAGGCGACGAAGTGGCTCATGATCGCCGCGTTCGGCAGGAACACGTTCTCGATGAGCCAGGCGTACCAGCCGGTCACCGAC
This sequence comes from Trueperaceae bacterium, assembly GCA_011390455.1. Next base: position 47,204 of record JAABSI010000011.1, on the reverse strand, counting down.
GGACGCTCGCCGGTGGAGAGCTCCAGCGCGCGGTTCAGGAACCCCCGGACCGCTCCCCCCGCCTCGGCACCGATCCAGCCGCCACCGGTCACCTTGCCCCAACCGGACGTGAGCCACTGCCAGCCCAGGTAGATGCGGACGATCGTCCAGAACGGGGCCATCGCCTTGGAGGCGAAGAGGAATCGGGTGACCCTCGGTTCGGGGTAGTGGATGTCTGGAGCCGTGTCGGGCATATTGCTGTCTCCTTCCTGGAGGTGACGCCGCATCGCGGTGCCGCGGCGTCCGATCACGATGGGGAGCGGTGGCGGGCGGCGGGGTCCCGCGACCGCGCGATGCGCGCCAGGATCGCGACGGCGAGGAGGACGAGCGAGGGACCGACGGTCTGCGTCCGCGTGGCGAGGCCGAAGCCGATCCGGACGAGCACGGGATCCGAACGCGCCTCCTCGGGTCAGGCAAGGCGAAGGTACCGGGGGTTCATCAAGCTGGAGTGAAGCGCGTCCGGTGCGCTGACCCGCGAACGCGACGCGCCACCGACTCGACGCCGCCATCGGTTCCGGTTGCCTCGGCTTCAGCCTCGGTTACCCACACCCCGGCAGCACGAACCAGAACGCCGCCCCGCCCCCTGGGGCCTCGCCGACGCCGATCGCGCCCCCCTGCCGCTCGACGAGCGCCTTGGCGATGGTCAGGCCAACGCCGCTGCCGACGCCGACCGTGGCGCCGCGGGCGGGGTCGCCGCGGTAGAGGCGGCGGAAGACGGCCTCGCGCTCGCGCACCGGGACGCCGGGTCCGGTGTCGCGCACCTCGACGCGCACCCCCTCGCCCGTCGCGCGCACCACGACGGCCACCGCGCCGCCGACCGGCGTGTGCCGCAGCGCGTTGGCGAGTAGGTTCTCGAGCACCTGACCCACGCGCACGGAGTCGGCGTTCGCGCACGCGCCGCCCGGAGGCGCCGAGCAGGTGAGCGCGATCCCCTGATCGGCGAAGCGCACCTGCACCGCGGCGACGCCGGCGCTCGCCAGGGCCGCGATGTCGGTGGGCGCGATCTCGAGCGACACCTGGCCGGCCTCGACGTCGTGGAGCGTCGCGAGGTCGGCGACGAGGCGCTCGAGCCGCTCGACTTGGCGTCCGAGCGCCGCGCGGGTGGCGTCGTCGAGCTCGAAGACGCCGTCTTCGAGCGCTTCGACGTAGCCGCGCAGGTTCGAGAGCGGGGTGCGCAGCTCGTGCGCGAGGTCGGCCACTAGGCGCCGACGCTCCGACTCGCCCCGTTCGATGGCCTCCGCCATGCCGTTGAAGGCCGCCGCGACGTCGCCGAGCTCGCCGGGGGCGTCCTCGTCGAGCCGGGCACCGCGACGACCGGCTGCGATGGCGGTGCTCGCCGCCTGCAAGGCGCGCAAGGGAGCCAGCAACCGCAGCGTGACCACCCAGGCCACGCCGGCGGCCGCCACCGTCGCGACCACCGCCGCCCAGCCCAGCGACTGGCTCAAGGCGGTCCGGTACGCCGCCTCGAGGTCGGCCGTCATCGCGTTCATCCCCGGCATCTGGGCCATGGTGCGGCCCATCATCCCCATGTGGCGGTCGAGCAGGAGCGGCGAGAGCGCCGAACCGACGACCAGCGCCCCGATCACGGCCACCGCGACGACCACGAGGTTGGCGGCGAACACCCGCGCCATGAGGCCGCGCGCGCGCCACGCCGGAGCGCCGCGCCGGACGCCGCTCATCGGAGCGCGTACCCCACGCCGCGGACGGTGCGGATCAGGTCGTCGCCGCCGCCGACGTCGGCCAGCTTCTGCCGCAGGTTCGACACGTGCACGTCGACGATGCGGTCGTTGCCATCGTACGCACCGCCCCAGACGCGCTCGATCAGCTCGTCGCGGCGGAACACCCGCCCCGGAGCCGCGGCGAAGGCGTGCAAGAGGTCGAACTCCAGCGTCGTCAGGTCGACGTCGCGACCGTCGAGCCGCGCGATCCGCGCGCCCGCATCGACCTCGAGCGCGCCGTGGCGCAACACCTCGCCGGCGTCGACCGGGGCGGCCGTGCGCCGCAGGACGGCGCCGACGCGGGCCACCAGCTCGCGCGGGCTGAACGGTTTGGTCAGGTAGTCGTCGGCCCCGAGCTCGAGGCCCAGCACGCGGTCGGCCTCGTCGGTGCGGGCGGTCAGCATCAGGACCGGCACCGCGCCGTCGGCGCGCAATCCGCGCAGGACGTCCAGGCCCGAGGCGTTCGGCAGCATCCAATCGAGGACGATCAGGTCCGGACGCGCGGCGCGTGCGCGCACGAGGCCCGCTTCCCCGTCGCTCTCGACGAGCACCGCGTAGCCCTCGCGCTCGAGGTAGGCGCGCGCCACCCGCACGACGTCGGGGTCGTCCTCGACGATCAGGATGGTCCGGTGCACGAATGGCTCCTCACGCGATGGGGGCGGCGGACGACGCCCTTGATGCCAGCTTGACACTCCCCCGACGTCGGCTCCACGAAGCACCGCTAGGCTTCGGACGAGGTGAGCACCATGATGCACGGTTGGAACGGTTGGATGGGCTGGGGGAGCGGCATGGGCATCGTGTGGATGCTCCTGCTCGTCGGCCTGACGGTCGCGGTCGCCATCGTGCTGGCACGGATGCTGTTGCCACGCACGGGACCACCGCGCGACGAAGACGACGCCCTGAGCGTCCTTCGTGCCCGCTACGCCCGCGGCGAGATCGACGAGGACGAGTACCGCGCTCGCCGCGCCACCCTCACGTCCAATTCAGGAGGTCGACCATGATCCGAATCGTCCGCACCACCCGAGCGCTCGCGCTCGCAGCGCTCGTCGCCCTGCTCGCGACCGCCCTAGCACAAGGCATGAACCACGCACAGACGCGCGACGGGGCCACGCCGCCCGGCGCAGGCTCCTCGCCCATGGGCATGGGTATGGGCATGCCGATGGCCGGTCAGGTGGTCGACGAGGCCAGCTTCCTGGTGCACATGATCCCGCACCACCGCGAAGCCGTGGCCACGGCGGAAGCGTTGGCCGAGGTCACCGAGCGTCCGGAGCTGCGCGAGCTGCTCGACGCCATCGTGTCCGGCCAGACCGCCGAGATCGAGTCGATGGAGGCATGGCTCGACCGCTGGTATCCGGACGTCGAGCGCGACGTCGACTACACGCCGATGATGCGCGATCTGGGCCCCGACGCCGCGGTCGCGGACCTCGAGCGCGCCTTCCTCGAGGACATGATCGGCCACCACATGATGGCGGTCCGCGATGCGCGGATGCTGCTCGCCGGCGGCTTCGCCGAGCACGAGGAGGTCGCCGACCTGGCGCGCTCGATCGTGGACACGCAGATGAGCGAGATGCAGCAGATGGCCACGTGGCTCCGGACCTGGTACGGCGTCGACGCGCCGATGGGCATGGGCTCGATGGGCATGGGGATGGGCACGCCCGGGATGGGCATGGGCTCGATGGGCATGGGCTGGACGGGCACCCCCGGCGCGGGCTCGACGGGCATGCCCGGCATGGGCATGGGCGCGGCCGGTGGGATGCACGGCGGTCGCTCGATGGGTGGCGTCCACCACGGGATGCACGGCGGCTCGTTCGGTGCGACGATCGGCGCGGCGGAAGCCGAGCGGCTCGCGCTGGCGTTCTTGGCCGGTCGTGGCGAGGACGCGGACGCGGCCCAGATCGCCGACACGGCGATCGCCTACGAGATCGTCGTCCGGGTCGGCGACGCCGAGCAGCTGCTTCGCGTCGACGCGCGCAGCGGCCGGGTGACGCTCGTGTCCGATCGTTGACGTGCACCGAAGCGACCGATCGGTCGCGCGCGGGGCGGTCGCCGGGGCGACCGCCCCGCGCGGCCGGTGGCGAGGCCTCGCATGGCTCCTGGTCGGAGCGGCCGCGGCCATCGCCGCGTGGGCGGCGGGGGCGTACCTGGCGGAGCGGCGCGCCGACGCGGGCGCGCCGGTCGCCTACCTCACCCACGTGCACGGCATGGACGCGCCCGGGTGGGCCGACGGGGCGCTGCTCGTCGGCACCCACACGGGCCTCGTGCGCTGGAGCGAGGGACGCGGCTGGCGAACGGTGGGCGCGAGCCGCCACGACCTCATGGGGTTCCGCGCGGATGGGGAGGCCGAAGGCACGCTGTACGGCAGCGGCCACCCCGACCTGCGCACCGGGCTGCCGAACCCCCTCGGCCTGATCCTGAGCCGGGATGGCGGCCGCACCTGGACGCAGCGGTCGCTCGGGGGCGTGGCCGACCTCCACGCGCTCACCGTGGCGGGGGGCGACCGACCGGCCCTGCTCGCATGGGACGCGATCTCGAGCGTCCTGCTGCGCTCGGACGACGGCGGCGCGACGTGGCAGACTCTGCCATCCGAAGCCCTCGCGGCCACCGGTGGCGTCCTGGCGCTCGACGCGCACCCGAGCGACCCGGAGCGGGTCTTCGCGGCGACGGCACGCGGGCTGTGGCGCAGCGACGACGGCGGCGCCACGTGGGGCCCCACCGAGCTGATGGGGTCGCCGGTCACCGCCGTGCGCCGGCTCGGCGACCGAACGCTCTGGGCCTTCGCGATCGGCCCCGACCGCGGGCTCCAGCGCAGCGACGACGGCGGCGCCGCGTGGACGCGCGTCGCGTCCGAGATCGGTACCGACGCGTACGTCACGGCGATCGCCGGATCCGCGGACGACGCCCTCGTCTTCGTGGCCACGTCGACCGCCGACGTGCTCCGCAGCGACGACGGGGGTGCGACCTGGACGCCGATGGTCGTGGCCGGCGAGGTGCGGTGACGACGCCCAGTCGGCCCAGCGCGTCCACCCCACCCCAGGTGGGGTAGGCTAGCTCCGAGCGCGAGCCGACTCGGCGAGGAGGAACCATGGCGCAGCACGAACACGATCACGAGCAGGACCACGAACGCCGTCGCAGCGGCGAGGACGCGTCGCCGCACGAGGCGCACGGCGAACACGGGGGCCACGACGCCCACGAAGGCCATTCCGTCGAGGCGTTCCGGAGCCGCTTCTGGCTCTCGCTGGTGCTGACCGTTCCGGTGGTCGTGTGGTCGCCGCACGTCGAGATGCTGCTCGGCTACCGCGCCCCCGTGTTCCCGGGCTCGGCGTGGATCCCTGCGGTGCTCGGCACCGCGGTCTTCCTCTATGGCGGCCTCGTGTTCCTGCGTGGCGCGTGGGGCGAGCTTCGAGCCCGGCTCCCGGGGATGATGACGCTGATCTCGCTCGCCATCGCGGTGGCCTTCGTCTTCTCCTGGGTCGTCGAACTCGGCGCGATCGACGCGCTCGCGCTGTGGTGGGAACTCGCGACGCTCGTGACGATCATGCTCCTCGGGCACTGGATCGAGATGCGTTCGATCGATCAGGCGCAAGGCGCGCTCAAGGAGCTCGCCAAGCTCCTCCCCGACACCGCCACCCGCCTCGTCGACGGACGCGAAGAGAGCGTCGACGTCTCGGACCTGGGGGAGGGCGACCTCGTGCTGGTGCGGCCCGGTGAGAGCGTGCCGGTCGACGGCGTCGTGCGCAAGGGCGAGAGCTCGCTCGACGAGGCGTCGATCACCGGCGAGTCGCGGCCGGTCAAGCGCGGCGAGGGCGACGCGGTCGTCGCCGGCACGATCAACGGCGCCGGCTCGCTCCGCGTCGAGGTGACGGCGACCGGCGACGCCACCAAGCTCTCCGGGATCATGCGGCTGGTGGCCGACGCGCAGACGTCGAAGTCGCGCGTCCAGCACCTCGCCGACCGCGCTGCCAGGCTCCTGACGGCGGTCGCGTTGGTCGCGGCGGTCCTCACGCTCGCCACCTGGCTGCTGCTCGGCGCCGAGATCGACTACGCGATCGTGCGGACGGTCACCGTACTGGTCATCGCGTGCCCGCACGCCTTGGGCCTCGCGGTCCCGCTGGTGGTCGCGATCTCGACGACGCTCGGCGCGCGCAACGGCTTGCTCGTCCGCGACCGCCGTGGGCTCGAAGAGGCGCGCCTGCTCGACATCGTCGTGTTCGACAAGACCGGCACGCTCACCCTCGGCTCGCACCGGGTGGTGGAGGTCGCGACCACGGACGACCTCTCGGAGGACGAGGCGCTGCGCCTCGCGGCCGCCGCCGAGGCCGACTCGGAGCACCCGATCGCGCGCGGCATCGGGCGCACGGCCGAGGAGCGCGGCCTCGACGTCCCCGACGCCCAGGGGTTCCGAGCGCTCGCCGGCCAGGGCGTGGCGGCGACCGTCGACGGCGAAGAGGTCTTCGTGGGCGGCCCGGCCCTGCTCGACGCGCGCTCCGCCCGCGTGCCCGGCGACCTGGAGCGCGCCGCCGACGAAGCCGCCGAGCGCGGCCAGGCCGCGATCTACCTCCTCCGCGGCGATCGGGTCGTGGCGGTGCTCGCGGTCGCGGACGCCGTGCGTGAGGAGAGCCGCGAAGCGGTGCAGGCGCTGCACGAGCGCGGCATCGAGGTCGCGATGCTCACCGGCGACGCCCAGGCGGTGGCCGACGCCGTGGCCGAAGAGCTCGGCATCGACACGGTGTTCGCCGAGGTGCAGCCGGAGGACAAGGCCTCGAAGGTGCAGGAGCTGCAGCGCGACGGCCACCGGGTGGCGATGGTGGGCGACGGCGTCAACGACGCGCCTGCGCTGGCCACCGCCGACGTCGGCATCGCCATCGGCGCCGGCACCGACGTGGCGGTCGAGGCCGGCCACGTGGTGCTCGTGCGCTCCGACCCCCGCGACGTGGTGCGCGTCGTCGACCTGTCGCGCGCCACCTACCGCAAGATGATCCAGAACCTCTGGTGGGCGGCCGGCTACAACGTCGTCGCCCTGCCGCTCGCCGCCGGCGTGGCGGCACCGTGGGGCCTGGTGCTGTCGCCCGCGGTCGGGGCGGTGCTCATGTCGGCCAGCACGGTCGTCGTGGCCGTCAACGCGCAGCTGCTGCGGCGCTGGGGGGCGGGGGGCGACCGATGACGCGGCCGGCCGGACGTTTATCCCCTGCGCACCCGGGGTGGGGTCGATACCCTAGCGCCATGCCGCACATTCGCCCGCTTCGATCTGTCGCGCTCGTCCTCGCCTTCGCCCTCGTCGCTTCCGCTCTGGGCCAAGGCGCCCCCTCGCCCCGCGCGCTCGAGGGCCTCGACGCCCGCGCGGCCGTCGAGCTCGCGAACACCTGGAAGGGCAACGGCGTCACGACCTTCGCCACCCCTCAGGCCGTGCACTTCCGGTTCGCGGACGGGACCGAGGTCACCGTGCCCATGCCCGAGGACCTGATGTACGTGTCGGTCGCGCCGTACCTGCAGCAGACCCACCCGTGCGCCACCCACTACATGAGCGGGTGCCAGGGCGAGCTCGTGGGCGCGCCCGTCCACGTCCAGGCGATCCAGGCCGACGGCACCGTGCTGATCGACGAGGTCATGCCGACCCTGGCGAACGGCTTCATCGACCTCTGGCTCCCGCGCGACCAGGCCATCGACCTGTTCATGACCCTCGACGGGTACTCGGTGGTCGGCCGGCTCACGACCTTCGCCGACAGCCGCACCTGCATCACCGACCTGCAGCTCACCGCCGCGCGCTGACGGCGCGCCGCACCCGCGGCCCCAGCGTCCGATCGACCGCCACGAGCAACACCAGCGACACCACGCCCCCGATCAGGAACGACCGATCGGGGGCGATGCTTCCGAGCCAACCCGCCAACGGGTACGCGCCCAGCCACCACAGGTGGCTCCAGGCGAAGTGGGCGCCGTAGACGCGCCCCTGCAGCGCCCCAGGGGTGCGCTCGGCCAGGAGCGTCAGCATCGGCAGGTTCACCCAGTTGGTGCCGACGCCCGCGAGGAGCCAGAGCGGCAACAGCGCGCCGAACCCCACCAGGTTCGCCGGCAGCACCGCCAACGAGATCGCCAAGGCCCCCACGAGCATGAAGCGGGTGCGCGGCCACCGCTTCTCGAGCACGCCGAGCGCGAGGGCGGCGGCCGTGGCGCCCGCGCCGAAGATCGCCATCGCCCACCCGTAGGCGAGGTCACCCAGGCCCAGCCCGCCCTTGACGAGCACCACGGAGTTGACCAGGATCCAGGCGCCGGCCACCGAGGCGACCAGCTCGAGGGCGAGGCCGTAGCGCACCACCGGGTCGCGCCACAGCCGCCACGTGCCTTCGGCGAGCTCGCGCCAGCCCCCGACCGGGATCGGCGCCGCGTCCGGAGCCGCGTCCTCCGCCGCACCGTCGAGACGCCGCCGCACGCTCAGGACCAGGACCGCCGCGACGATCGCCGTCGCGCCGGCGACCCAGAACAGCGCCCGCCCACCGAGCGCGACCGCCAGACCCCCCGCCAACCCGGGTCCGAGCACCCCCAACATCTCGAAGGTGGCGCCGGACAACGCGATCGCCTTCGGGTACTCGGCGCGCGTCGTGACCGCCGGCACGGACGCCTGATAGGTCGGCGTGAAGAAGGCGGTCAAGGCGTTCAGCCCCACCATGCCGACGTACAGATGGCCCTCCTCGGTGGCCGCCGCCAGGGACGCCAGGACCGCCATCCGCGCGACGAGCGCCGCCACGAGGATCGTCTTGCGGCTGAACCGGTCGGCCGCCACTCCGGCGATCGGCGACAGCACCACGAAGGCCGCCACTCGAAGCGTCAGCGCGATCCCGAGCACCGCGGCCGCCCGAGGGCCCGCGAAGTCGTACGCGAGCACCGCGATCGCGATCCACACGAGCGCATCGCCGAGCAGGTGCGTCAACTGCGCCGCGTAGAGGCGTGCGAACGCCGGGTTCCGCAGCGCGCCGGCCGTCGTGCCCAGGCCGTGGACGAGGCCACGGAGGAAGCCGCTGGGGTTCATCCCGTCGATCTTCGGGCATCGCTCCTCGATCCACAACCGTGCCGGTGCCGTCCGACCCAGTGAAGGACGACGTCGCCTGCTCCCTTCCCTGCCCGGCGACGAACCGGTATCATCGCCTTACCCCACCCCGCCTGGGGTGCCCCTCGGCGCATCCCGCGCCGAGGCACCCGACGGGACCCGGCCAAGGAGGCCCACGATGACCGAACTCACCATCACCGGAATGACCTGCGGCCACTGCACGGCGGCCGTCAAGAAGGCCCTCGAGAAGGTCTCGGGCGTGACGTCCGCCGACGTCGACCTGGCCGCCGGCCGCGCCACGGTCGCCGGCGACGCCCCGGTCGCCGCGCTCGTCGCGGCCGTCCAGGACGAGGGCTACCAGGCCGCACCGGCCGCATGAGCCTCCCGTCGGGCGCCGCGACGACCGGTGCGGCGCCGACCGAACCGATCGCCCTGGAGGACCACGCCGGCCACCTCCACCTCGACCCCGAGGTGCGCCGCGACGCGGCGCTGCGCCTCAAGAGCGTCAAGGGGCACGTCGAGGGCGTGCTGCGCATGCTCGACGACCCGAGCGTCTACTGCGTGGACGTGCTCAAGCAGGTCAGCGCCGTCCAGGGCGCGCTGCGCAAGGTGAGCGACGGCGTGCTCCGTGCCCACATGCGCGACCACGTCGCCACGGCGGCGCAGCGCGGCGACACCGAGCACCTGGTCGAAGAGCTGATGGAAGCGCTCAAGTACCGCTGAGGACCGAGGAACCCATGGACCCCACCCCCGTCCCGACCCAGGACACCACGCTCCGCGTCGGCGTCGCCGGCATGACCTGCGCCAGCTGCAGCGCGCGCGTCGAGCGCGCCCTCGGCAAGCTCGGCGGCGTCGCCGAGGCGAACGTCAACCTGGCGACCGAGCAGGCGACGGTGCGCTTCGACCCCGCCGCGCTCTCGCCCGTGCAGGTGCTCGCCGCGATCGAGGACGCCGGGTACGAGCCGGTGGTCGCCGAGGCCGAACTGAGCGTCACCGGCATGACCTGCGCCGCGTGCAGCGCGCGCGTCGAGCGGGCGCTCGGCAAGGTGGACGGCGTGCTGGCGGCGAGCGTCAACCTCGCGACCGAGCGCGCCACGCTGCGCTACCTGCCCGACGTGGCGCCACGGGAGCGGCTGATCGACGCCGTCCGCGACGCGGGCTACGACGTCCTCGAAGAGGCCGGCGCGCAGTCGCGCACGGACGCGGAGCGCGAGCGCCGCGCCGCCGAGTACACGTCGCTGACGCGCGCACTGCTGCTGGCGGCCGGGCTCACGATCCCGATCTTCGTGATCGAGATGGGCGCGATGCTGATCGCCCCGTTCGGCGCCTGGCTCCACGGCCTCGTGCCCATGCAGACCATCTACTACGTGATGTTCGTGCTCGCCACCGCGGTGCAGTTCGGCCCGGGCGCGCGCTTCTACGCGAAGGGGTGGCCCGCGCTGCGGCGCCGCTCGCCGGACATGAACTCGCTCGTGATGATCGGCACCAGCGCCGCGTACGGCTACTCCGTGGTGGCGACGTTCGTGCCTTGGGCGCTTCCGGCGGGGACGGTGCACGTCTACTACGAGGCGTCGGCGGTCATCGTCACGCTGATCCTGCTCGGCCGCTGGTTCGAGGCGCGCGCCAAGGGGCGCACCGGCGACGCGATCCGCTCGCTGATGAAGCTGCAGCCGCGCACGGCGCGCGTCGAGCGCGACGGCGTCGAGCTCGAGGTCGACGTCGGCGCGGTGCGCCGCGGCGACGTAGTGGCCGTGCGCCCCGGCGAGCGACTGCCCGTCGACGGCGTGGTCGTCGCGGGCAGCTCGTACGTGGACGAGTCGATGATCACCGGCGAACCGGTCCCGGTCGCGAAGGCATCCGGCGACGCGGTCACCGGCGGCACCATCAACGGCACCGGCGCGCTGCGCTTCGAGGCGCGCGCGGTGGGCGCCGACACCGTGCTCGCGCAGATCGTTGCGATGGTCGAGGCCGCGCAGGGCTCCAAGCTCCCCATCCAGGCGCTCGTCGACCGCGTCGTGCAGTGGTTCGTGCCCGCGGTGCTCGCGGTCGCCGCCGTGACCTTCGGCGTGTGGCTGGCCTTCGGCCCCGAGCCGGCGCTCACCTTCGCGCTCGTGAACACCGTGGCGGTGCTGATCATCGCCTGCCCCTGCGCCATGGGCCTCGCCACCCCCACGTCGATCATGGTCGGCACCGGCAAGGCGGCGGAGATGGGCGTGCTGTTCCGGAACGGCGTCGCCCTGCAGAGCGTCGGCCAGGCCGACGTGATCGCGCTCGACAAGACCGGCACCCTCACCAAGGGGCGCCCCGAGCTCACGGACGTCGTCGGCGCGCCCGGCGCCGACGCCAACGCGGCGCTCGCGCTCGCCGCCGCGGTCGAAGCGAGCTCCGAGCACCCCGTCGCCGGCGCGATCGTCGCCGGCGCGCGCGGCCGCGGGCTCGCGCTCGGGACCGCCACCGGCTTCGACGCGGTACCTGGATACGGCGTCACCGGCGTGGTCGACGGCCGCACCGTGCACGTGGGCGCCGGCCGCTACCTGGAGCGCCTCGGTATCGACGCCGGCCGCCTCACGGCCGACGCCGCGCGCCTCGCCGACGACGGCAAGACCGCCATGTACGTCGCGGTCGACGGCGTCGCCGCCGCCGTGGTGGCGGTCGAGGACCCGATCAAGCCCTCCACCCCGGACGCGATCCGCGCGCTGCACGCGCTCGGCCGGACGGTCGCGATGGTCACCGGCGACGACGCCCGCACCGCGAACGCGATCGCCGCCCGCCTCGGCATCGACACCGTGCTCGCCGAGGTCCTGCCCGACGGCAAGGCGGCGGCCGTCAAGGCGCTGCAAGCCGACGGTCGCACGGTCGCCTTCGTCGGCGACGGCATCAACGACGCGCCCGCGCTCGCGCAGGCCGACGTGGGCTTGGCGATCGGTACGGGCACCGACGTGGCGATCGAATCCGCCGACGTGGTGCTGATGTCGGGCGACCTGCGCAACGTGCCCAACGCGATCGCGCTCTCCAGGGCGACGCTGACCAACATCCGCCAGAACCTCTTCTGGGCCTTCGCGTACAACACCGTGCTCATCCCGGTGGCCGCGGGCGTCCTCTACCCCGGCTTCGGCATCCTGCTGTCGCCCATGGTGGCGGCCGGCGCGATGGGGCTCTCGAGCGTCTTCGTGCTCAGCAACGCGCTGCGCCTGAGGCGCTTCGCGCCACCGATGGCGGCCGACGTGGGCCGCGCGCCCGACGCACCGCCTCCGCGCTTGGCGGTGGCGCCGTGACGCGCGCGCCGTCGATCGTCCAGGACCTGGTCGGGCGCAGCCTGCTCGCCGCGGCCGTCGCCACCGCGCTCGTCGCCACGAGCATCGCGATCGACCTCCCCGGCCGCGGCGCGGCCATGGTCATCGACGACATGGCGGCCCACATCCAGGTCGCCAGCGAATCCGACTTCGTGATCGGCATGATCCCGCACCACCAAGAGGCCGTCGACGTAGCGCTCGTGGTCCTCGAACGCGGCGAGCGCGCCGAGGTGCGAGCGCTGGCGGCGGAGATCGTGGCGGCGCAGCGGGACGAGATCGAACGCCTCGAGGCGTGGCGCGCCACCTGGTACCCGACGGCGACCGCCCCGGCCTACGTCCCGATGATGCGGCCCTTGGACGGGCTCGACCCCGACGCGGTCGACCGCACCTTCGCGTCGGACATGATCCACCACCATGCGATGGCGATCGGGATGGCCGAAGCGGTGCTGGCGCTCGACGGGGTGCGGCCCGAGGTCGTGGAGCTCGCGCGCGACGTGATCCGCGTGCAGACCGAGGAGATTGCCACGCTGCGCGGTTGGATCGCAGCTTGGGGCGTGGCGCCGGCCGCCCATGGCGCCGACCACTGAACGCGGCGCCGCTCGCCATCGTCCACACCATCGCGAAGATCGGCCGCGGCTGAGGAGCCGCGGCCGATCTTCGCTTGCCACCCGAGGCAGCCGTTCACTCGGGGACGATGAGCACCATCCCGGAGAAGATCAGGTCGGGCGCATCGATCAGGTTGGCGTTGGCCTCGAGGATGTCGGGCCAACGGTTGCCGTTGCGGTAGAAGAACGTCGCGATCGACGACAGCGAGTCCCCAGGCTGGACCGTGTAGATCCCGCGCGCGCCGGTCAGGCGGGCGATCTCGTTCTGGGTGCTCTCGAGCTCCTGCCGCACCGCCTGCAAGGCGTCGCGCTGGGCCTGCGTCGTCTCTTGCAGTCCCTCCTGCTCCTCGAGCAGGACGCCGAGCTCGTCGGTCAGGCTCGTCGCCCGCGCTTGCGCGTCGCCGAGGGCGTCGGCGGTGGTCTCGAGCTCGGCGGCCGTCTCCTCACCGCGCTCCTCCGCGATCGCGAGGCGTTGCGTCAGCGCTTCGCGGTCGACGACGAGCGCCGCGACGTCCGCGGTCAGCGCGTCGCGTTCAGTCTCCAGCGAAGCGAGGTCCGTCGCCAGAGCGTCGCGCTCCGACTGCAGCGCCGCAACGTCGGCCGCCAGGGCGTCGCGCTCGGCCTGCAGCGCCGTGAGGTCCGCCGCGAGGGCGTCGCGCGCCGAAGCGATCTCGGCCACCTCGGAGGTGAGGGCGTCGACCTCCTCGGTCAAGCCCGTGCGCTCGGCCGCCAAAGCGTCGCGCGCGGCGATCAGCTCGTCGCGCTCTGCGGCCAACGCGTCGCGCTCCGCAGCCAGGGCGTCGCGCTCCGCCATCGAGGCTTCGAGCTCCGACGTCAAGGTGGCGCGCTCGTCCGCCCAAGCCTCGGTCGCGGCTTCGAGCTCGGTCGCCGATGCCTCGACGGCGGCTCGCGCTTCGCTCAGCTCGGCGGAGCGGGCGTCGATCTCGGCGCGCAGCGCGTCGAGGGTGGTCTCGGCGTTCGTGAGCTGCGTCCCGAGGTCCTGTTCGCGGGCGGTCGCGGCATCGAGCTCGGCGCGGACGGCCGTGAGGTCGTCTTCCATGGACGCCGCGGTCGCTTCGGCTTCCGCTTGCGCGGCTTGCACGGAGGCCAGTTCGGCCTCCACGGCGGCAAGGCGTTCCGCGGCAGCCGCTTCCGCGTCGGCAGCGTCCGCTCGCGCCGACTCGAGCGCGGCCTCGGCGGTCTCGACCTCGGCGCGCAGCGCCTCGATCGTGGACGTGGCCGCCCCCACTTGCTCTTCGGTGGCCTGCAGTCGGACCTCGGCGTCCGCGAGCGCGGTGTCCCGTGCCGCGAGCTCCTCCTCGAGCGACGCCACGCGCGCAGCGGTGGCGTCCTGTGCCGCGGTCGCGACGGCCCGAGCCTCGAGGGCCGAGGCGAGCTGAGCTTCGAGTTCGGCGGCGCGCTCGGTCGCGGTTGCCGCATCGGCCACGAGCTCCTCGCGCGCGGCGTTCAGTTCCTCGACCTCGGCGACCGCAGCTTCGCGTTCCGCGACGGCGGCTTCGAGATCCGAAACGGCGGCATCGCGCTCCGCAATGGCGGCTTCGAGATCCGAGACCGCCGCATCGCGCTCCGCGACGGCGGCTTCGAGATCCGAAACGGCGGCATCGCGCTCCGCAACGGCCGCGTCCCGCTCGACCGCGGCGGCGTCCAGATCGGTCGCGGCCGCATCGCGCTCCGCCATGGCGGCGTCGCGCTCGGCGACGGCCGCTTCGAGCTCCGAAACGGCGGCATCGCGCTCCGCGACGGCCGCGTCGAGGTCGGTCACGGCCGCATCGCGCTCGGCCACCGCGGCTTCCAGGTCGGCCACCGCCGCATCGCGCTCCGCAACGACGGCATCGAGGTCGGCCACCGCCGCATCGCGCTCCGCAACGACGGCATCGAGGTCGGCCATGGCCGCATCGCGCTCGGCAACGGCGGCGTCGCGCTCGGCAACGGCAGCTTCCCGGTCCGAGACGGCGGTGTCGCGCTCCGCGACGGCGGCATCGCGCTCGGCCACCGCAGCTTCACGGTCCGACACGGCCGCATCGCGCTCCGCGACGGCGGCATCGCGCTCGGCCACCGCCGCATCGCGCTCAACAACGGCGGCGTCGCGCTCGGCCAGGGCGGCATCGCGCGCTTGCGCCGCCGCGGCCCGCACCTCGCTCGCCTCGGCGAGATCGGCCTCGAGCGCCGAGATGCGCTCCGCAGCATCCGCCGCGTCTGCGGCAGCGGCGTCGCGCTCGGCCTTCAGCCCTTCGATCTCCGTGACCGCGGCGTCGAGCACGCCGCGCACGGCGTTGCGCCCGACGATGGCGGCATCGCGCTCCTGAATGGCGGCCTCGAGCTCGGCGTCCCGCTGGGCGAGCCGTTCCTCCAGCGACGCACGCTCGGCCTCGGCGGCGCTCAGCGCCTCCGCGGTGGTCGTGGCCTCCGCCTCGGCCTCGGTCAACGCGGCCTGAGTGGATTCGATCTCGGCCTCGGCGGCCTCCAGGTCGGCCTGGGTGGTCTCGACCTGGGCTTCGGCCGCGGCCAACGCCTCGGTCGCCGCCGCGATCTCGGCCTCGGCGGTCGACAGGGACTCCGCCCCGGCGGTCGATTCGGCCTCCAACCGCTCGACGGTCGCGTCGAGTTCGGCGACGCGGGCGGTCAAGCGCTCGTTCTCGGCGGTCAAGTCTTGCTCGAGTTGGCTCGGGCCGCAGGCGGCGAGGAGAAGCGCTGCGAGCACGGCGATCAAGAATAGCGGTGCGTGCGATGGGCGGTTTCGGAGCGTTCGGAACATATCGTCTCCCTTCAGGAGCGAGGGACCGATCGGCACGGACGGTTCGGACGGACGCGTCTAGGGTACGCCGAATGGACCGCTCGGCGCACCAGCAACCGACACCGCGGAGCCTCGGCCGATGGCGATACCGAACCGTACCGCGGGCACGTCATGCCTTGGTGCGCTGCGCCGCCGTCGCTCAGGCCGACCGTCCGCGTACGCGCGGGCCCCCGGTCGCGCGGTCGGCCGAGCCCTCCAACCGCCGCGCCAGCTCCTCGGTCGCCACCTGCCACACGATCGCCTCGCGCGCGACCGCGAACCCGAGCGCCTCGTTGATGGCAAGCATCGCCGCGTTCGTGTCGGCATTACCGGTCCGCACCACGCGCACGTCCGGGCGCTCGCGGTGGAGCCGCTCGAGCATGCATGCCTTGAGCCACTTGCCCAGCGCGTGGCCGCGGTGCTCGGGGGCGACGGCGGTGTCGCCCTGCTGCGCGACGCGCGGGTTGTCGGCGTTCCAGTAGAGGTCCGTGAAGCCCGCGAACGCGCCGTCGCCGCGGCGGCGCGCGAGGAGCGTCCAGACCACGTCGCCCCGTACGGCCGCGTAGGCATCGCTCTCGCGCACCGACGCTGCCGTGTACACGTGGTCCTCGACGTCGAGCGTCCCGCGGGGGGCGTCGTTCATGCTCCGTTTGAGCGCTGCGAACGGTTCCCGGGCCTCCTCGGCCAGGGGGCGCGGCAGCCAGTCGACCGCGTAGGTCCGCGCGCGCGTCGGTGCCTCGGCGATCCAACGGGCGACGAGCCCGTCGGCGCCGAACAGACGCTCCCCCTCCCGTTCGAGGTCGAGCTCGTTGACCCGCGAGCGCATCCCTTCGCCCGCACCGAGCGTCCGCGCGAAGGCCTCGCCGGCCGGCACCGTGTCGTGGCTGGCGCCGATGATCAGGCGCCGCGCGCGCCGGCGCGCCACGTCGAGCGTCCAAGCCACGAGCGTCCGCCCGACGCCGTGGCGCCGCGCCTCGGGCACCACGCCCACGTCCACCTGCAGGAGGTGGGCGTTGCCGCCGGCCACCGGCGCGAGCGCCGCGCCGATCCCGACCACGACGCCGTCCAGGCGCGCGAGGGCCAACTCCGCGGCGGTCTCGCGGATCTCGGTGATGCCGGTGATCAGCCGACGCGTCGCGGCCGCGTCGGGCGGCGCGTCGTGCGGCTCGAGCTCCCGGCGCAGCTGCACGCGCACCTCCGTGAGGCCGGCGATGGCGTCGTCGTCGGGCGCGGCAAGGTCCACCGGGACCAGATCGACGTCCGCCTGGGCGAACCGGGCAGGCTGGTTCACGCGAAGCACCTCCCGCGGGCGCACCGACCGTACCGGCCTTGCGAGGCCGGTCGGAGGCGCCCTCAGCGTCGCCGCAGGCGCGCGACCAGCGCGCGCACGTCGCGCGCCCCGACCGCGACGCCCACCGCTGCGTACGCGATCCCGAGCGTAGCGCCACCGAGCGCGAGGACCAGCGCATGGCGCACCCAGCCCACCTCGCCGCCGGCGGCGAGCGGCATCGTGACCGCCCAGGCGAGCGCCCCGGCGATGGCGGCGGCGACGGCGACGCGCGCGAGGTCGCTCAGCAGCGGCACCGGCGACCAACGCTCGACCCTCGCGTGCCAGGCCACGAGCACGAGGGCGAGCGCACCCTGCGCGATCGCCGTGCCCCACGACAGCCCGGCGATGCCGAGGCGCGGCGTGAGGACGACGAACAGGACCGCCGTGAGCGCCGCCGTGGCCACCGCCAACGCGACGGGCGCGCGCACCCGGCCGCGCACGAAGAAGGGGCGCAGCAGATAGTTGACCCAGCCCGAGGCGGTGAGCGCGGCGCCGAGCGGCGCCAGCGCCGCCACCGCCAGCGCGATCGAGCGGTCCTGCCCCGCCGCCGGCTGCAGGAACTCGAAGAGCACGCGCACCGCCGGCTCGGCGAAGAGCGCCATCGCGACCCCGGCCGGCACGGTCAGCGTGGCGATGAAGCGCGCGCCCCCCTCGAGCGCGGCGCGGAAGCCGTCGCCGTCGCCCTCTGCGGCGCACCGCCCCAGGCGCGCGTAGAAGGCGACCGCCGGGCTGATGGCGCCCAACCCCAACGCCAACGCGAACAGCATCGAGGCGAGCGCGTACCCGGTCACGGCGCCCGCGGGGAAGAGCGCCTCGTTCGAAACCATGCGCTGCGCGACCACGTTCAGCACCTGGCGAGCGCCGGTGGTGAAGGCGAAGGGCCCCATGAGCGCGAGCGCCGCGGGCATGGCCGCGTGCCACCAGCGCCAGCGGGGCGTGAGCCCCGCCCGCGCCATGGCGGGCCATTGCACCAGCGCCTGCAAGACGCCGCCCGCGACCACGCCCAGGGCAAGCGCCGCGGGGGCGCCGGGGAAGGCGAGCATCGCCGCGATCGCCGCGGCGTTGAGCGCCACCGGCGCCCAGGCGGGGGCGGCGAAGCGCTCCTCGGCCTGCAGGACCCCCATCGCCAGCGCCGCCATGCTGATCGCGCCGAGCACCGGGAAGGTGAGCCGCAGCAACCACACCGCGAGGTCGCGGTCGACGTTGGCATCGGTGGCGAGCAGCAGGTCGACGATCCAGGGGGCCGTGACGAGCGCGACCGCGAGCAGGAGCGCGTTCGCGAGCGCCAAGGCGGCGAGCATGGCGCCGGCGAAGGCCCGGCGGTCGTCGCCGCGGAGGCGCTGCACCACCGGGACGAAGGCGTTCGTCAGCGCGCCCTCCGCGAGCAGCTCACGGAACAGGTTGGGGACCGCCCAGGCGATGCGGAAGGCGTCGGACGCGCGCACCGGGAAGAGCGCGACCAGCAGCACCTCGCGCAGCAGACCGCTGGCCCGCGAGCCGAGGGTCCCGCCCATGAAGACGAGCGCGCCGCGCACGGCGGACCGTGGCGGCGCGGGTGGGGGGATCGTCGACGGATCGGGGCGCGCCACGACGACGATCGTACGGGTTCGGGACGCTCGCGGTCGCCGACGGCTCAGCCGGCCGCCAGTTCGGCCTCCAGGTCCGCACGCTCGAAGCGCTCAGGCTCCGGGATGAGGTCGGGGCCGACGGCCGGACCGGTGTCGGACCAGCCTTCGGTCTGCTTGGTCTTGAGCACGCGCACGCTCATGTCGTGCTCGACGAGCACCTGGCAGGAGAGGCGCACCGGATCGGTGGCGTCTTCGGCCGCGAGCAGGCCGGAGTCCTGCAGCTTGAGGTACTCGGCGCGCGTGTAGGTCTCGGGCGCGCCGGCGTCGAACGCGACGCGGCACGTGGTGCAACGGGCCTTGCCGCCGCAGCGGTGGCCGATGTCGATGCCGAGCGCTTCGATCGCGAGCACCAAACGGGTGCCGGGATCGACCTGGACGCTGCGGCCTTCGGCGGTGACGGTGGGCATGGTGGGTCCTCCTCGAACGAACCCAAGAACCGTACCCGCCGAGCCGCGACCGCAATGCGAGCGCGGCGACCGTCCTGGAGCCGTCGCGATCACGGCACGAGCAGCACCTTGCCCGGCGTGCGCGCCGCCACCGCCTCGAACGCCCGCTCCCAATCCACCAACGGGTAGGTCGCGCCGACGATCCCGGCCAGCGAGACCGCGCCCGAGCCGGCCAGCACGAGCGCGCGATGCCAGGAACTGGGCGTGGTGGCGAAGCTGCCGCTCACGCGCAGCTCCTTGTAGCAGACCTGGTCGAAGTCGAGCGCGATGGGCCGACCGAAGAGGCCGACCTGGACGTAGCGACCGGCCTTGCGCACGAGGCGCAACGCCAGGCTCGCGGCGGGCTCCGCCCCCGAGCACTCGATCGCGACGTCGGGCTCCCCGCCGAGCTCCTCCGCGATCGCCTCGACGAGCCCGTCGGCCGCCTCCACGGTGAGCACGCCATCGGCCCCCAGGCGATGCGCGAGCTCGAGCCGCGCCGCGTCGGCTGCGGTGCCGAGCACCACCACGCGCGCGCCGGCCGCCTTCGCCACCTGCAGCGCCAGCAGGCCGATCGGGCCCGGCCCGGTGACCACCACGCGGTCGCCCACGCGCACCTCGTTGAGCTCGAGCAGTCCGCGCACGACGCACGCGAGCGGTTCGACGAGCGCCGCCTCGGGGAACCCGAGATCGTCCGGGAGGGCGTGCAGGTTGGTCGCCGGCGTCTCCAGTTTGGGCGCGAAACCGCCGTCCTCGAACGAGCCGATCGAGCGCCGCGACGCGCACAGGTTGGGCCGCCCCGTGCGGCAGTGCGCGCACCGGCCGCAGGTCGAGAAGTACGTCTCGGTCACGACGCGCTGGCCGATCGCCCAGCCCTCCACGCCGTCGCCGAGCGCCGCCACCGTGCCGGCGACCTCGTGCCCGAGGGTCACCGGCGGCTCGGAGCGGTACTCGTCGTGCATGATGTGCACGTCGGTGCCGCAGATGCCGGCGGCGGCGACGTCGAGGACCACGTGCGCCGGCCGAGGCGTCGGTTCGGGGACCTCGAGCAGCGCCAGGCGCGGATCGCCGAGCGCGACCTTCCGCAGTGCGAGCATGGGGGACCTCCGGGTCAGCCCTTCACGGCGCCCATCGTCAGACCGGTGACGATCCAGCGCTGGATGATGAGCGTGAGGATGATGACGGGCAGCGTGATCAGCACCGCGGCGGCGCCCAGACCACCGAAGTCGATCTGCCCGTACGAGATGAAGTTGAACACCGCGACCGGAACCGGGCGCGTGTTCGGTCCGGAGAGCACCAGGCTGAACAGGAACTGGTTCCAGCTGAAGATGAAGGCCAGGATCGATGCCGCCACGATCCCGGGTGCCGAGAGCGGCAGGATCACGCGCCAGAACGCGCCGATGCGGGTCGCGCCGTCGACGTAGGCGGCCTCCTCGAGGTCCTGCGGGACGTTCTCGAAGAAGCTGATCATGATCCACACGATCAGCGGCATCCCCACGATCAGGTGCGTGAGGGTCAACGCGAAGTACGTGTCGATCAGGCCCAGGGCCCGGAAGGCCAGGTACCAGGGCACCAGGTAGGTGATGTAGGGCGTGAGGCGCGCGATGAGGATCGCGAGCGCCAGGCCGTCCTGCTTGAAGCGCGCGATGGAGTAGGCGGCGGGCAGCCCCAAGACCAGGCCGAAGAAGGTCGACAGCCCCGCGATCACGAACGAGTTCCACGTGTACTCGAGGAAGTTGTTGCGGGCGATCACGTTCTGGTAGTTCTCCCAGGTGGGCGTGAAGAACCAGACCGGGACGCGGCTGACGTTGTCGACCTGGCTGCGCAGGCTGGTGAGCACCATCCAGTAGAAGGGGAAGAGCATGACGGCCAGCGTCACCACGATCAGGACCGCGATGCCGACGTTCTTCAAGAGCTTCAGGCGCTGCGCGCGCGCCCGCGCCTGCGCCGCGGACACCCGCTGCGCGTCCACGCTCGCGAGGGCGCTCATGCGCGCCGCCGGATCGCGTTGAGCAGCACGGCGATGCCGAGCACGGTGAACATCAGGAAGATCAGGAGCGTCGCGGCGTAGCCGGCGTGGAAGAAGTTGAACCCCGTCTTGAAGGCGAGCACGTTGAGCGTCTCCGAGGCGATGCC
>JAABSI010000011.1:0-25317 GCA_011390455.1 Trueperaceae bacterium | reverse complement strand
GAGGGCCGCGACGATCGCTTGCCCGTAGGCGTCGCGCACTTCGGCGACCGGGATCACCGGCGGGTTCCAGTCGGGCTGCCCGTTCTGGAACGAGGTCTGCGACGCTTCGATCCAGTCGGCCGGAGCGTTCGCGCGGAAGTCTTCGTTCTCCCACGCCGAGGCGCGGGCGGCGGGCACGCCGAACTCCAGCAGGCGCTCCTGGTTCTCCTTGGACATCGCCCACTGGATGAAGAGCCAAGCGGCTTCGGGGTTCTGGGAGGCGTGGTTGACGCTCAGGCCCCAGACCAGCACGCCCGGGACGCTGCCGGCCGGGCCCTCGGGGAGCGGCGCGTAGCGCACGTTCTCGCGCACGACGTCGATGGCTTGCGCCGGGTCCTCCATGATCGGACGGAAGACGTTGGCGTCGAAGATCATCGCGGCCTGGCCCTGCGCGAAGAGGCTGGTGACCTCGGCCCAATGCAGGTTGGCCGGTCCGGGCGGACCGTACTCGCGCATGAGCTCGGCGTAGAACTCGTGCGCCGCGACGCTCTCCGGGGAGGCCAGGGCGGAGGAGCCGTCTTCGTTCATCCAGCGCCCGCCGAACGAGTAGAGCAGGTTGACGGTCTGGCTGGTCGCGGCGGCGCCGCGACCGCGCATGGCGAAGCCGGCGACCTCGTCGCTGTCGAGCGCGGCGGCGTACGCCATCAGCTCGTCCATCGTGGCGGGCGGGCCCTCGAGCCCGGCGGCCTCGAAGAGGTCGGCGCGGTAGAAGAGGACGCTCGATTCGATCTGCAGCGGCAGGCCGAACAGGCCGGCGTCGGAGCGGAAGGTGTCGAGCGCGCCGGCGTAGAAGTCGTCGAGGTCGAGATCGGGCATGGTCAGGGTCGGGTCGGCGAGGAAGTCGTCGACCGGACGGACCCAACCGGCGCCGAGGTACTGCGCCGAGACCTGGCCCGGCATGATCATGTAGCCGTCGAGCGTCGCGGCGGAGCTGCTGACCTCGAGGATGCGGCGCTGACGGAACTGGTCCTCGGGGAAGACCTCGAGCGTCACGTCGATGCCCGTAGCCTCCTCGAACTCCGGCACCAACGGCTGCAGCCAGTTGGTGAACGGGTGCTGGTTCATCATGAAGCGGATGCTGGTGCCGTCGAAGCGGCGCCAGTCGAAGTCCTGGGCCGACGCGGTCGCCAGACCCAGCACGACGGCGGTGACCAGGAGTGCGCGAAAGGTCGCTCTCACCATGGGTACCTCCTTGGGCCGCCACAGCGGAACGCCACGGAACGACCCTGAAACGTGATGCAAACCCCAATCTACCACGGGGGTCCGGAGCCCCCGACCATAGCGGCGCGCGCGCGTGGCTCAGCCGTCGCGAGGATCGCCGGCCGGCCGTGGCCTCGGCGGCGTCGCGAGCACGAACGCCAACGAACCCACCGCCGCGAGCGCCGCGAGGATCGTGAAGCCCCATCGGTAGTCGCCGAGCGCGTCGGCGAGCGCCCCGGCGATCACCGGCCCGGCCAACTGACCCCCCATGATCACCAAGCTCGAGGCCCCCATGATCGAACCGAAGTGGGACGCCCCGAAGTAATCGGCGCGCATCGCCCCCATCAGCGGACCCCGACTCCCCCAGGCCCATCCGTGGAGCAGCACGAAGAGCCCGATGCCGAACCAACCGGGCACCCAGGCGAGCGCCAGCAGCGCCCCCGCATGGGCGAACATCGCCAGCTGGGCGATCCGCCGCTTGGGGAAGCGATCGCCGAGCGCGCCACCCACCACCTGCGCCACGGCCGTGGTCGCGGTCACGGCGGCCACGACCGCCGACGCCGCCTGCAGCGAGAGGCCGACGCCCGCTTCCAGGTGCGGCACCAGGTGCACGACGACGGCCGCGACCACGAGCAGCGCCGCGCCGTGGCCCAGGCCGAGCGCCCAGAAGGCGCGCGTGCGCAACGCCTCGCGCAGCGTGAAGTCCGCGGCCGGACCCGTCGCGCGCCACGTGGCGCCGCCGCGCGCCGGGTCGGGGAGGCCGACCGGACCGCCGTCGACCGCTTGCCCGTAGCGCTCCGGGTCGCGCCGGAGCAACCCGGCGGCCGGGAGCCCGAGCAGCAGCATCGCCACCCCGGAGCCCGCCAGCGTCGGCCGCCAGCCGAAGGCGACCATCGACGCCGCGACGATCGGCACGAGCAGGCCGCCCAGGCTCATGCCCACCGACATGTACGCCAACGCCGTCGCGCGGCGCCGTCGGAACCACGGCACGATCGCGGTGGTCGCGGTCAGGAACCCGGACAGCGCGACGCCGACGCCGGTGAGCGCCATCGCGCCGGTGAAGGCCGACAACGTCGTGACCGTCGAGGCGAGGATCAGGCCGGCGCCGAACAGCGCCACCCCGACGCCCGCGACCCGGCGCGGGCCGAAGCGCTCGAGCAGCCACCCCTGCGCGGGCCCCATCAGCCCGCCCAGGAGCTGGACGAGCGCGTACCCCGACGCCACCGCCGTGCGGCTCCACCCGAGCTCGCTGGTGAGCGCCACGACGTACAAGCCGTACGCCTGGCCGAACAGCAGGGCCTGGAGCCCTTGCAGCCCCATCGTTCCGCCCACCACGCTCCATCCGAAGAAGGGGCGGCGGGCGACGGGTTCCACCAACCCATCACAGCACGCCCCCCGCCGCCGACCGGTCCGCGGATCGGGCATCGGGGCACGCCGCTCGGCGTCGGTGGCCGGGTACGGTGGGGTCATGATCCACCACGACCACCATGGGACGCTCGTGCCGGCGCTCGGCCTCGGCACCTGGGAGATGAACGGCGATGCGTGCGTGCGCGCCGTCGAACACGCGCTGGCGCTGGGGTACCGGCACCTCGACACCGCCCAGGGCTACTTCAACGAGGTGGAGGTGGGCCAGGGTCTGCGCCGCTCGGGGGTGGAGCGCGACCGCGTCTTCCTGACGACCAAGGTCCGGCCGCGCTACTTCGCCCCCGACCTGCTCGGTCCCAGCGTCGAGGCGAGCCTTGCGGCGCTCGGGGTCGACCACGTCGACCTGGTGCTCCTGCACTGGCCGCGCACCGACGTGCCGCTCGAGGACACCCTGGGCGCGCTGCACGCGGTGCGCGAGCGCGGGCTGACGCGCCACGTGGGAGTCAGCAACTTCGCGCCGTCGTGGGTCGCGCGCGCGGTCGCGACCGGACCGATCTTCACCAACCAGGTGGAGTACCACCCGTTCCTGTCCCAGGACGCGCTGCTCCGCCAGGCCGACGAGCTCGACCTGCTCGTGACCGCCTACGCGCCCGTGGCGCGCGGCGCGGTGCACGACGACCCGGTGCTCCTCGAGATCGGCGCCGCGCACGGCAAGAGCGCCGCGCAGGTGGCGCTGCGCTGGCTGGTCCAGCAGCCGCGGGTCCTGGCGATCCCCAAGGCGGCGTCGCCGGAGCACCAGCGCGCCAACCTCGAGATCTTCGACTTCGCCTTGTCGGACGACGAGATGGCGCAGGTCGCGGCGCTCGACCGGAACCTGCGCCTGGTGGACGACTTCGACGTCGACTGGGAGCGCTGATTCAGCCCAGGAGCGCCTGGACGCCCCACAGCGTCGCCATCCCGAGCACGAGCACGGCGAGCATGTTGCGGGTGATCAGCGCTGCGGCGACCCCCACCACGCCCGCCGCCCAGCGGGGCGCCTGCACGGCCAGGTCGACGGCCTCGCCGGGCGCGAACAGCACGAAGGCGGGCGCGACGATCGCCGCCAGCACGGCCGCCGGCACGTAGTCGAGGCCCCGACGCACGAGCGGTGGGATGCGGATCCGGTCGCCGAACACGAAGAAGCTCGCCCGCAGCGTCAACGTCAAGGCCGACATCGCCAGGAGCAGACCCCAGAGCGCCGCGTCGCTGGACGCCCCGCTCACGGCGCGCCCCCGGGGTCGACGACCGGGCGGCGCCGGTCGCGGAGGTGCTCGGCGGCCAAGCCCGCAGCGATGCCCGCGAAGGACGCGACGAGCAGCCCGAGGTTGAAGGGCAGCGGGCGCGCGAGGATCGCGACGATCGCGCCCACGCCGCCCGCCCACCACACCGGCCCGCGACCGCGCGCGAGCGCGAACACCCAGAGCGTCAGGAAGACGAGCGGCACGGCGAACTCGAGCGACCATCCGGCCGGCACCGCCGCGCCCAGGAACACCCCGACGGTGGCGGCCGTCGTCCAGACGATCCAGACGGGCACCGAGACGCCCAGGTAGTACGCCACCTTGGCGCCGCGCTCGGGTTTGGTCGCGTACCGATGGATGCCGAGCGCCATCGACTGATCGGTCATCATCGACGCCATCCACAAGCGCATCGGCCAGCGCGGGCCGCGCAGGTGGGGGGCGAGCGTCGCGGAGTAGAGGGCGAAGCGGAGGTTCAGGAGCAGCGTGGTCAGCACGATGACCGCGAACGGCGAGCCCACGGCGAGGAGTTGCAGCGCGGCGAGCTGCGCGGTCCCGGCGTACACGACGTAGCTCATCCCCACGGCGTGGGCGACCGGCAACCCCACCTCGGCGGCCGACACGCCGGCGACGAGGCCGAAGGGCGTGACCGCCAACAGGATCGGGATCACGTCGCGGAACCCCTCGAGCACGCCGTCGCGGAACGTCATCGGCGGAGGGTACCGCGGGCGTCGCCCCGCGGCGGTCGTCCCCCGTGGAGGCGCGGACTCAGTACGTCAGACCGGTCCGGACCCAGCCGCATCCGCGCCACCGGAAGGTGACCTCGGCGGTGCCGGACGCCTCGATCGTGCGGCCGGTGGCGCGCTCGACGACCGAGCCCTCGTACGCGACGGTCAGGAGTGCGTCTTCCCCACGCACCTCGCGATCGACCACGCGCACGCGGTACTCGAGCCCGCGGTACAGGCTGCCGTACGTCGCCGTCGCGTCGGCCACGAAGCGCCGGACGGTCGCGTCGATGGCGGCGCTCAGGAGCGCGGGGTCGGGGGGGCCCGCGACGCATGCGGCGGCCGCGCCCGCGTCGGCCGCGGCCGGCGCGGGCGCCGTCGACGACGTCGAGGGGGCGATCGTCAGCGCGAAGGCGTAGCCCACACCCAACGACAGGTACGGCGTCAGGGGACGGGCGTCGAGGAGCGGTGGCCACGCCACGCCCCCCTCGACGTCCAGCCGCCAGCGCTCCGCGAGCGGCACGTGCGCGCCCACGGCCACGTGAGGGGCGGCGCCGCTCCCGTACAGGTCGGCGCCGGCCGCGACGTAGGTGGGCACCGGCCATGGCACCGGCGGGTACGCGCGCGCCTGCAGGCCGACGGCGATGCCGGCGCTCCCCCAGGCAGCGCGCACCGCGGCGCCGAACGCGCCGGACTGCAGCGAGGCGCCGATCCCGGCGGTCCGGTACGCCGGGAACCCGAACGCGACGCCGAACGCCGCAACCGCCGGCACCTGGTCGACGACGCCCGACACCGTGTCGTCCGGAGCGCCGGGCGCCTCCTGGGCGCCCACGGCGCCGAGGGCCAGGACGGAGGCCAGCGCCCACGCCGAGCACACCCGTCGCACCCGCCTCCAGGCCGGACGAGCACCGCCACGCGAAACGGCCGTGGCCGGCCGGGACGCGCCCTCAGGGACGAAAGGATGGCGCATCGCACTGCGTTCGAGTTCGTTCATGCGGCACCCTACCGCACGAACACCGCGGTCACGGAACCCGCCGCTCGGGGACGTCGCCGATGGTGCGGCCCTCGGCGGCGTCCCATGCGGCGCGGATCTCGGTCGACGAGACGTCGGCCCGGAACGCCGCCTCGGGCAGCGCCTCGAACAGGTCGCCGTGCGCCGCCGGCACGTCGAGGTCGGCGAGGGTGAGGAAGCGCCCGGCGGAGCGCCGGCCCGCGACCAGGAAGCGGCCACCGCTCGCACGCAGCGCATCGAAGGCGCCGGTCAAGCCGTCGTCGTCCGCGTAGAAGCGCTCCTCGAGCACCCGGGCGGCGGTGTCCGCGCCGACCACGAAGACCGCCCCGGGAAGCAGCGCCGCCTTCGCGTCGAAGCGCGGTGCGCGGGTGAGGAGCAGCGGCGCGCGGCCCGCGAACTGGGTCGCGCGGCGGTGCGCCTCGTCCAGGTCGATCGTCGGCTTGTCGGCGTTGGCGACCGCCAGCTCGAAGGCCACCGGCCGACCGAGGTGCCGCTGCGCGGCGGCGGCGAGCCCGAGGTGGCCGTCGTGCAGTGGGTGGAACGAGCCGCTCACGACCGCGCCCCCGCCGACCGGCCACGGCAGCGCGTCGACCGGTTCGCCGTGCACGTCCACGGCGAGCAACGGCCGCCGACCGTCGGCGAACGCCTCGAGCTCGGGGCCCGCCCGGAAGGCCCGCTCGATGCGCTCGTCGCCGATCAGCGCGAGCGGCGGGACCTGCAGGACCCCCGACGCGTCCGCGACCGCGCGCAGCACCAGCGCGCTCACCAGCGCCTCCTCGGCCGCCCGGTCGCGCGCGCCCTTGGTCAGTTCGAGGCCGTACAGGCGCACCCCGAGCCCGTCGGCCGTCGCGACCCAGGCGCGGTGGGCGCCCCGCTTGGCGCGATCGGTCGCGATCGTCGCGGTGCACGCCACGCCCAGCACCGCTTCGCAGGGCCCGGCCAGGGCGCGGGCGCGGGCGCGCGCCCGCGCCGCGAGCGCCGCGGCCACCTCCGGCGCGACCGAGGTCCCTATGGGACCCCCCACGCCCTCCTCGAGCGAGGCGGCGGCGTAGCGATCGACCGCTTCGAGCACGGTGCGCGAGGAGCCCCCCACCGCATGCAACCAAGCGAGCGCCTGGACGCCGGCGCCGGCGAAGTCGTAGACGAGGCGTGCCGGCGCCGCGTGGACGCGCTCGACCAGGTCGTGCAGGTCCCGGTTCATCGCGGCATCATCGCACGCGCCCCCACGCACCCGACGCGCACGGTACGACCCCCGCGCACCGACGACGGGACGTCCTGCGGGAACCGTTGAGCGTAGCCTGGTCGCATGGACGCAGCCGAACTGAAGGCGGAACTCGCCAGCGAACAAGCCGAGTTGCGCTGGAGCATCACCTGGACCGCGCTCACCGGCATCGGCCTCGGCGTCGGGCTCGTCGCCGGCTGGACCGGGCTCGAGGCGGTAGTGCCATGGGCGTACGGGCTCGCCTTCCTCGCCGGCGGGGGTCCCGCCGGGATCGAGGCCGTCCGCGCTCTGGCGCGCGGACGGCTGGAGATCGATCTGCTGATGGTCCTGGCCGCGCTGGCGGCCGCGGCGGTCGGCGCGCCGCGCGACGGAGCGATCCTGCTGTTCCTCTTCAGCCTCGCCGGCACCCTCGAGGAGCGGGCGATGGGCACCACGCGACGGGCGGTGGCGGCGCTGATGTCGCTCCGGCCCGACGTCGCGCACGTGGTCGAGCACGGCGCCGAGGTCGATCGCCCGGCCGAGGACGTCGCCGTCGAGGCGCTCGTGCGCGTCCGCCCGGGCGAGCGCGTGCCGCTCGACGGGGTGGTGGCGTCCGGCGAGTCGGCCGTGGACCAGGCGCCGATCACGGGCGAGTCGATGCCGGTCGACAAGCAGCCGGGGAGCGAGGTGTTCGCGGGCACCGTCAACGGCCACGGCGCGCTGACCGTGCGCGTGACCAAGACGGCCAGCCAGTCGACGCTCGCGCGGATGGTCCAGCTGGTGACCGAGGCGCAAGCGGCCAAGGCCCCCAGCGAGCGCTTCAGCGACTGGTTCGGGCAGCGCTACACGGTCTGGGTGCTCGCCGGCACGGCCGTTGCGCTCGGCGCCTTCTTCGCGTTCGGGCTCCCCGCATCCGAGGCCTTCTACCGCGCCGCGACGCTGCTCGTGGTGGCGAGCCCGTGCGCGGTGGTCATCAGCGTGCCGGCGGCGGTGCTGTCGGCGCTCGCCGCCTCCGCGCGCCGCGGCGTGCTGTTCAAGGGGGGCGGCGCGCTGGAGGCCCTCGCGGCGGTCGACGCGATCGCCTTCGACAAGACCGGCACGCTGACGCGCGGCGTCATGACGGTGACCGACGTGGTGCCCTTGGCGGTCGACGAACGCGAGCTGCTGCGGGTGGCGGCCGCCCTCGAGCACGCCAGCGAACACCCGATCGCGCGCGCCGTCGTGCGCTACGCGGGCGAGCGCGGCATCGACCCGCCCCCCGCAGAGGGCGTCGAGGCGCGGCCGGGGCGCGGCATCGTCGGTCGCGTCGACGGCTTCGACGCCTGGGCCGGCAACCGGCGGCTGGTCGCGTCCGAGGGCATCGACCTGGACGCCGACCCGGCCGCCCACGAGGCGCTGGCGGTGCTCGAGGCCGCCGGCCGGAGCGTCGTCGTGGTGGCCGACCGCGGCGACGGGGTGGCGTCGCGGCTGCTCGGCTTCCTGGGCGTCGCCGACACCCCGCGCCCGCACGCGCGCGAGGGCCTGGACGCGCTGCGCCGCGAGGGCTTGACCCGGCTGGCGGTCCTGACCGGCGACCACGCGAACGTCGCCCGCGCCGTCGCGGACGACCTGGGGTTGTCGGCCGACCAGGTGCACGCCGACCTGCTCCCCGAGGACAAGGTCGATCGCCTGCGGACGCTCAAGGCGAACGGCACCGTCGCCTTCGTCGGCGACGGCGTGAACGACGCCGCCGCGCTCGCCACCGCGGACGTGGGCATCGCGATGGGGGTCGCCGGCAGCGACGTGGCGCTCGAGACGGCCGACGTCGCGCTGCTCTCCGACGACCTGCGGCGCCTCGCCGAGGCCGTCTCCCTCGCCAAGGCGACCCGGCGGGTGATCCGCCAGAACCTCGGCTTCGCGCTCGGCGTGATGGGGCTGATGGTCGTGGCGACGCTCGCCGGCCGCTTGCCGCTGCCGTTGGGGGTCATCGGGCACGAGGGCGGGACGCTGCTCGTCGTCGCCAACGGCCTGCGCCTGCTCGGCCGCGGCCGAGCGCCGCACTGACGCTCGCGGGCGGCGCCAGAGCGGCACGCGTCGGCGACGCCCACGCGACCGCGTACGATGCGTCCCGATGCTTCCGAACCGCTTCGAACCGCTCCGCGATGCGGTCGCGCGCCTCGCCCACGAGGCCGGAGCCGCCATCCTCGAGGTCTACCAGGGGGACTTCGAGGTGCAGCTCAAGGCCGACGCCACCCCGGTGACCGAGGCCGACCTGCGCGCCCACCATCTGCTCGTCCGCGGCCTGCGCGCGCTGACGCCGGACGTGCCCGTGCTGAGCGAGGAGCAGGCCGAGGTCCCGCACGAGGTGCGGCGCTCCTGGCCGCGCTTCTGGCTGATCGACCCGCTCGACGGCACCCGCGAGTTCGTGAACCGGACCGGCGAGTTCTCGGTCAACGTCGCGTTGGTCGAGCGCGGCCGACCGGCGTTCGGGGTGGTGTATGGACCGATCGAGCAGGTCGCGTACGCCGGCGCCCCCGACCACGGGGCATGGCGGCGCGAGGGCGACGGCGCCTGGTCCGCGATCCGCGTCGCGGCCCCCGAGGGGCGCGCGCTGCGCGTGTTGACGAGCCGATCGCACGCCGGCGGCCGCACGCGCGCCTGGCTCGACGCGCTCGCCGCCGACTGGGACGTGGACGTCGCCCAGCGCGGCAGCGCGATCAAGGCCTGCCTGGTCGCGGAGGGTCGAGCGCACGTCTACGCCCGCCTCGGCCCCACCAGCGAGTGGGACACCGCGGCGTCGCAGGCGATCCTGGAGGCGGCCGGCGGCGTGCTGCGGCGCGTGGCCGACGGCGTCCCGCTCGCGTACAACAAGCCCGACCTGCGCAACCCGGAGTTCTACGCCGCCTGGGGGCCCGAGGCGCCGCACCCCTGACGCCCGTCGACCGCGACCGCGTGGCGCGCCACCACGGTGGCGAGCAGGACCGCCCACGCCGCCGCCACCGCCGCCGCCACGCCCCGAGGACCGAATCGCGCGTACGGGGTCGTCCACCGCTCCGGTGGATCGAGCGCCACGGCGAGGCCCACCTCGGTGCCCGCCGCCGAGCCCAGCAGGCGGCCGTCGTGGCTCCATGCCATGGACGGCCCGTCGTGCGACGCGACGACCACGGGCTTCCCCGTCGACCACGCGAGCAGCCGCCCGCTCCGAGCGTGCCACCAGGGCGTGGCCGTCGCGCCCGCCCACCCGTCGTGGGTGAGGACCAGCAGCACATCGGCCGCCCGCGCGCGCTCCAAGGCCGCACCCAGGTGCAACGACTCCCAGCAGAGCAGCACGCCCCAGCGCCGGCCCGCGACCCGCACCGGCCAGCGCTCGCCGACGCCGGCCGTCAGCCACGCTTCGTAGCGCGGCACCAGGTGGCGCTTGTCGACCGCCCACGTGGCGGCCGCGGTCGTGGCGAACACGACCGAGTTGCGCCACCCACCGTCGGCATCGGGCCGGTACCCGCCGGCGAGCACCGGCGCGCCGAGCGCCCGAGCGACCTCGACCAACCCCGGGAGCCCCTCGGGGGCGACGTACCCGAGCGCGCTCTCGGGCCACACGTGGAGGTCGACCGCGGGCGAGGCACGCGCACGCTCGAGCAGCGCGGCCACGATCCCCGCCGCAGCGTCGGGGTCGGTGCGCGTGGCGGCGAGCGCGGCTTCGCCGCCGACGCCGTGCGCGACGGCCACCGTCCGGCTCGGCACGGTCGGCGCGCGCGTGGCCGCAGCGCTCCACGCGTGGGCCCCGCCGACGAGCGCGAGGGCCACCGCCCCCCACGCGGCCCCCGCGGCGGTCCCGCCCGGCGCGACCCCGAACCGGCCGACCACCGCCGCGAGCGCCGCGCCGAGCAGCGCCCACGCCACCCCGAGCGCCACCGGTCCACCCACCGCCGCCCAGGCCACCAGCGGACCGTCGAGCAGCAGGTACCCGGGCGTGACCGGGAGCGCCGAGACGAAGGGTGCGCCGTGGACGACCGCCGCGTCCAAGGCCGCCCAGGCCGCCGCCCATCCCACGGGGCGCGCCGACGGCGCGAAGGTGCGCCCGACCACCCGACCACCGAGGGCGCCCACGGCCCCGTACGCCACGGACCAGCCGACGGCGACGGCCGCCCAGGCGGCAGGGTCGTGCACCCGCAGCCCCTCGAAGGCGCTCGCGGGCACCGGCGCCAGCAGGAGCGCCGCGGTGGCGGCCGGACGCGGCCCGGAACCGCGCGCCAGGTCGGGCCACACCAGGGCGGCTCCGACCATCGAGGCGAGCCAAGGGCCCTCGGGGCGGCACGCCCAGGCGACGAGCGCCACCGCGGCGACGAGTCGGGCCATCGCCGCGGCGCGGTGCGACGTGGTCACGGAGGAGCCGCGCCCCACACGTAGAGCGCCGCCAGCGGCCGCGGCGGGGTGGGCGTCTCGGGGTCCGCGTCGTCGGGGAGCAGCAGGCAGTGGAGCCGGTGCCAGCCCGGACCCGGCACCCGCACAGCGCCGTCGAGCACGAGCACCCCGCCCGGCTCGAGGCGGGCGGCGACCGCCGATGCGCCCGCGAAGGCGGGCACCTGGACCCCGTCGAGGAGGCAGATGGCCAGCACGCGCGCCGCGTCCGGAGCGGCGTACACGATCCGGACCGGCAGCGACGTTCCGACCGGTGCGCGCACGAGCCGATCGTCGCCGCCCCGGCCGTCGCGACCGTCGCTCGGCAGCGCCCACGCCGGGACCTCGACGCGGTCCTCGACGAGCACCCCTGCGGCGTGCGTCGCGGCGGCCTCGCTCGCGCGCGCCCGTCCGCCGATCGGCCGGTCGAACCCGACGTCCGCGAGCGCGAACGTGCCAGGGGGGAGGCGCGCCGCGTAGGCGGCGCGCGCTTCCTCGAAGCCGAGCGCGGTCAGCGCGCTCGGCACCGGCGGCCACCCGTGGAGCAACCAGTGCACGGCGTCGCGCGCGCCGAGGTCCGGCGCCTCGACCGACACGGGCCGTTCGCACGGGAAGGCGACCGGCCCGAAGTCGGTCCGCAGAACGCCGTCGACGAAGACGAGCGGACGGAACACGGGCGCCGCGACGGGCGCCGCGACGAGGGTCCACGTGGCCCGCAGGTGATCGCCGACGAGCGCGCCCTGGACGACGAAGCCGAGCCCATCGAGCGTGCCGCACGGCGTCGGCGCCGCGCCTCCGGAGGACGTCGGGTCCGCTTGGCCGATGGCCCACGTCGCCAGGAGCAGCGCGAGCACGAGGGCGCCCCCCCGGCGCCTCGGCGCCGGGGGGGCGAGGAGGGGGCGCGTCATCCGTAGTAGGCGTCGGAGGTGTAGAGGGTGACGCTGTACCCGTGGATCGAGATCGCCTTGTGCCACCCGCGCGCCTCCACCGTCGCGACCAGCGCTTGCGGGCACGAGAGCCGGTACGCGACGGACACGGGGCTCAGCGAGGAGATGTAGTTCGTCTCGCTCGCCCCGCTCACGCGGCGCACGACGTCGGGCGAGCGCGCCACGAGCGAACCGTTCACGTACAGGCGGACGTTGTGGGCCAGGTAGCTCGACTTGTGCGGCGAGCTCTGGGTGCTGGCCGAGCCGCGCGCGGTGGTGTACGTCGCAAGGCTGGGCTGACCGCAGGCCCACACGTCGTAGGAGCCGTCGGCGACGGAGCCGGAGAGGACCGCGGAGCGGTACTGCGACGAGCTGGGGATGGGGTCGGACGGTTCGGGATCGCTGGGGGCGGTCCCTCCCCCGCCGCCGCCGCCACCGCCACCGGCGAGGGCGGCGCCGAGGAGCAGGCACGCGGCCAACAGCCACGCGGTGCGCGCACCGGCCCGGGTCACCGCGGTACCCCGAGGTCGGCGAGGAGGCGGCTTCCCGCACCGAGGCCGGCGACGTGCAGGCCATCGGCGGCGTCGAGCCGCTGGGCGACCGCGCGGAGTCCGGCGAGGTCGAGCGCGCCGGTCGTGCTCCACGCCGCACGCACGTCCGGGACGGCGAGGCCGTAGCCACGGAGGTGCTCGCGGAGCTCGCCCGGCGCGGCGCGCACGAGGAAGGCGGCGACGTCGGGCGCCATGGCCGAGAGGGCGTCGTCGGACAGCCGCAGCAGGTTCAGCGAGCGCCCCATCGACAGGTGCGGCAGCTGCTCGAGGAGGGCAGGCGGCAGGGCGCGCCCATCGAGCGTCAGGTGGTCGCCGTCGGCGGCCGCGACGAGGTCGGTGCCGAGTTCCGACAGGTCGAACACGCCGGCGAGCTCCGCCTCGGTCCAGGCGTCCGGGGCGGCGACCGATGCGCCGCCCTGGCACGCGGCGAGCACGAGCGTCGCGAGCAGGCCCGCCAGCGCCAGCCCGAGCACGCGAGCGGTGCGGCCGGCCCTGGCGCCGAGGGGCCCGTGCGCCCAGCGCCGGGGCTGCCGGCGTGCGGGCCGAACGCGGAGGAGGGGACGAGGTCGAGGCATGGTGGGCTCCTTTCGAACGCGCCGGGCGTACGCACCGACGCCAGAAACGGGCGCCGCGGCTGCGGCGTGGGGAGCAGGCTAGGGCGCGCGGCGAGCGCACCGGGCGTCGAACCCGGCGTGCGCCTAACGGCGCTGGGTCGCCGTCGGGCGCGGTGCCCGAGCGCGCCGCGTGACACTTCGGTGACACACGCCCCGGCCCCGCCGCCGTACCCTTTGCGACCGGTGGACCACCTGACCTTGATCGGCGTCTCGCACCGCCGCGGCGGTGCCGAAGCGCTCGAAACGTACGCGACCGACCACGCCGAACGCCCCCTTCCGGAGCGGCTCGCGGCGTTGGGCGTGGCGTCGTGGTTCGAGCTGCGCACGTGCAACCGCGTCGACGTGGTGCTCACCCGCCCCGAGGGGCTCGGGGTCGACCGCCTGCGCGCGGCGATCACGCCGGCCCACGCCCGCAAGCGCCCGTACGCCTTCGTCGGCGAAGCCGCGCTCGAGCAGCTGGCGCGGGTGGCGTCCTCGCTCGACGCCCTCAACCCGGGCGAGGACCAGGTGATGCGGCAGGTGCGCGACGCCGTCCAGCTGGCGCGCGCCGAGGGCCGGATCGATCCGACCCTGTCGTTCGCCGTGGACGCCGCGCTGCGGGTCGCCAAGCGGGTGCGGCGCGAGGTGCCGCTGGCGCCGCGCGACGCCTCCCTGTTCAGCCTCGCGCGCGCGGACGTCGAGGCCGTGCTCGCGCACGGCGGCCGGGCGGTGGTCGTCGGGGCCGGCGAGATGGGGCGGATCGCCTCGCGCTCGCTCGCTGCGATCCCCGGCGTGGAGCTCGTCGTCGTCAACCGGGACGTCGCGCGAGCGCGCGCGGTCGCCGACGAGCTGGGCGCCGAGGCGTGCGCGCTCGCCGACGTCGCCGGCCGCGACCTCGACGCGCACGTGCTGGTCGGTGCGACCAGCGGCGGTCGGTTGATCGACGACGCGTGGCTGGCCCGCGCCCCGTCGCTCCGACTGGTCGTCGACCTCGGCATCCCCCGTACGATCGACGGCGGTGCGGCGCACGCCCGCGGCGTCCGGGTGCTCGACGTCGACGCCCTGCAGGTGGCGGGCGAGGCGCGCCGCGGCGCCCTGGCGTGCCACCTCGCCACCGCCGAGGGGCTGCTGCGCACCGGCATCGACGAGGCGATGGGCGCCTGGACGGAGCGCAGCCTGGCGCCCTCGATCCGCGCCCTCCAGGGGTGGTTCGAGGCGACCCTGGCCGACGCGCTGCCCGCGGACGAGGCGCGCCGCCTCGCCCGGCGCGTGGCGCACGTGCCGGTCAAAGGGTTGCGCGCCGTCGCCCGCGAGCACGGCCTCGCCGCCGCCCGCACCTTCCTCGAGGAGACCGGCCTGCAGGCCCTCGAGCCGACGCGCACCGGACCCGACGTACCGGCCCTCCAGGAGGTCGCCGAGCGATGACCCGCCCGATCACCGTCCGCATCGCCACCCGCGCGAGCGACCTCGCGCTCTGGCAAGCCCG
The DNA here is from genome assembly GCA_011390455.1 of Trueperaceae bacterium. The sequence goes on along the minus strand of JAABSI010000011.1, from coordinate 10,568 downwards.
CTGGGTCGCGGCGCGGCTGGAGCGGTCCGGCCTGGCGACCGAGCTCGTGCTCGTGAGCACCGAGGGCGACCGCAGCACGGCGCCGATCCGCGAGGTGGGCGTGGGCGTGTTCGTCAAGGCGGTCCAGGAGGCGGTGCGCGACGGGCGCGCCGACCTGGCCGTGCACTCGTTCAAGGACCTCCCGGCGGCCCCCGCCGACGGTCTCGAGGTGGCCGCCGTGCCGGAGCGCGCGGCCGTGCACGACGTGCTGCTCGTGCACCCCGACGCGCACGATCCCGGCGCGGGCGCGCTGCCGCTCGCCCAGGGCGCGCGCGTGGGCACCGGCGCGGTGCGGCGCCAGGCGCAACTGCGCGCGCTCCGCCCCGACCTCGCCGCGATCGGCATCCGGGGCAACGTCCCCACGCGCGCCGGGGCGGCGCGGTCCAAGGCCACCCGCGACGGCCAGCCGCTCGACGCGGTGATGCTCGCCGCGGCCGGCCTCGATCGCCTGGACCTCGACCTGGACGGCTTGGTGCGCATCGACCTCGATCCGACCGTCTTCCTGCCGGCACCCGCGCAGGGGGCGCTCGCGCTCGAGATCCGCCGCGGCGACGCGCTCGGCGATCCCCTCACCGACCTCCACGACGTCCGGGGCTTCCCCATGGTCGCCGCCGAGCGCGGGCTGATGGCGGCCCTGGACGCGGGATGCCAACTGGCGCTCGGGGCCTACGCCGCGCGCACGGCCGAGGGCGACATGGCGCTGGCCGCCTGGTACGAGGGCGCGCGCGTCGACGTGCACCATCGCGTCGCCGAAGGGGCGGCGCTGCTCGCGTTCGAGGCGCTCGGGCGCCCGGGGCGGCGGGCGTGAGGGTCGCGATCACCGCTTCGAGCGGCCGCCTGGAGGGCCTCGAGGCGCGCCTGCGCGCGCTGGGCCACGATCCGGTGCGCAGCCCGCTGATCGCGGTGCAGCCGCGCAGCGACGACGCCAGCCGCGCCGCGGCGGCGGCGCTGGAGCCGCTCCGCTGGCGCCTCTACCCCAGCCGCACCGCGGTCGAGGCATGGCGCGCGCTGGGCCTCGGGTTCGATCCGGACACGCGGCTCGGCGCCGTCGGGCCCGCCACCGCCACGGCGCTGCGCTCCGCGGGCGCGCACGTCGACCTCGTCGCGCGGCCCGCGACGGCCGCCGCGCTCGCCACCCAGGTCCTCGCGCACCCGGACGGCCCGCGCCAAGGCGAAGCCGTCGGCGTGGTCCAGGGATCGAGCGCCCGGCCCGCGCTCGCGCGCGGCTTGCGGGCCGGTCGCGTGGAGGTGCGCATCGCGGTCGTGTACGACCGCATCGGGTTGGGTTGGCGCGTGGAAGCGCCGGTCGACGCGATCGTCGTCGCCAGCCCCTCCGGGGTCTCCGCGCTCCCCGCGGCGGTCGGGAGCGCGGCGTTGATCGTCGCGATCGGGCCGACGACCGCCGCGGCGGCGCGCCGGCGCGGCTGGCGGGTGGCGGTCGCCGCCACGCCGACCGCCGAAGCGGTCGCCGCCGCGCTCGCGCGCGAGCCGGTCGCGCGGTCGGCGCCCGCCGGGCGGTCCGGCGACGGGAGCGCCGCCCCGTGAGCGCCCGGCGTCCACGCCGACTGCGCGCCACGCCGGCGCTTCGCGCCCTGGTCGCCGAGACCTTCGTCGCGCCCGAGCATCTGATCTGGCCGACCTTCGTCGTGGGCGGTCGCGACCGGGTCGAGCCGATCGCCTCGCTGCCGCGCGTCGCGCGGCGGTCGGTCGACCGCCTGCTGCCGGAGCTCGAACGCGCGCTCGCCGCGGGCGTGCGCTCCGTGATGCTCTTCGGCGTCGTCGACGGCACCGCCAAGGACCCGCTCGGAAGCGCCGCCGCCGATCCCGAAGGGCCGGTGGCGTCGGCGCTCCGCGCCGCCCGGGCGGCGTTCGGCGACGACCTGGTGCTGATGACCGACGTCTGCTTGTGCGGGTACACCGACCACGGCCACTGCGGCGTGTTGGCGCCCGGTCGGGCGCACGGAGCGCACGCGGTCGTCGCCGACGACCCGACGCTGCCGCTGCTCGCTTCCATGGCCGTGGCCCACGCCGACGCGGGCGCCGACGTGGTCGCCCCGTCCGACATGATGGACGGCCGCGTCGCGGCGATCCGCGCCGGGCTCGACGCGGCCGGGCATTCGGGCGTGTCGGTGCTCGCGTACGCGGTCAAGTACGCTTCGGCCTTCTACGGGCCGTTCCGCGACGCGGCCGGATCCGCGCCCGGCGGAGCCGCGACCGCCGGCGCGACCGCGCACCACGACCTGCGCCCCCCCAGCGACCGCCGCAGCTACCAGATGGACCCGCGCAACCTCCGCGAGGCCGACGTCGAAGCGGCGCTCGACGTCGCCGAGGGGGCCGACCTGCTGCTCGTCAAGCCCGCGCTCCCCTACCTGGACGTGGTCGCTCGGGTGCGCGCGACCACCTCGCTGCCGCTCGTCGCCTACCAGGTGTCGGGCGAGTACGCGATGCTCGAGGCCGCCGCCGCGGTGGGCGCGCTCGACCGCGCCGACGCCGTGCGCGAGACGCTCCTCGCGATCCGCCGCGCCGGCGCCGACCTGATCCTCACCTACCACGCGATCGAGGCCGCGGAGGGGGGCTGGACCGGATGAACCGCCGCACCGAGGTCCTGCACGGCGGTCGCTCGCGCGCCGCCACCCGCATCGCGTTCTTCGTGATCGTCGCCTTCGTGCTCGCGCAGGTGGCGTGGTGGATGGTGTACCAGGGGCGGGCCCTCGACGCGGCCGCACGCGAGCGCGCCGCGGCCTGGGCGCGCGACGTCGCCACCGCGAACGAGCTGCTCGCCGCCGACCCCGGCGCCACCTCCGCGCTGCTCGCGCGGTACCCCCACCTGCAGGCCACCGCCACCGGGCGCCTGGAGATCGACCCCGAGGCGCAGCGCGGCGTGGAGGCGGCGACGCGCTCGACGCAGCGCATGTTCGCCTTCGAGGGCCCCTTCTTCGCCTTCGTGATCCTGGGGATGCTGTGGCTGATCGCCGGCAGCCTGCGGGTGGAGCGCGAGCTCAAGCGGCGGCAGCAGAACTTCCTGTCCGCGGTCACCCACGAGTTCAAGACGCCGATCGGCACCCTGCGGCTGTTGGTGCAGACGCTCTCGCTCAGGCCCGCGTCGCCCGAACGAACGGTCGCGTACCTGCGCAAGATGGAGACCGAGCTCGACCGCCTCGAGCGCACGAGCGACCAGGTGCTCGCCAGCGCGCGCCTGCAGCACGGCGACGCGCCACCCGTCCTCGCCGCGGCCGACCTCAACGCCGTGGTGCAAGGGCATCTCGGCCGCGCGCGCGCGGGCCTCGAGGAGCGCGGCGCGCTCCTCGAGGTCGCCTACGCACCGGAGCCGCTGCCCGTCTCGCTCGACGTCGACGCCTTCGCGATCGTGCTCCACAACCTGCTCGACAACGCCGTCAAGTACGACCCGAACCCCCGGAAGCGGGTGCGGGTGACGCTCCACGCCGACGGCGACCTGGTGCACCTGCACGTCGACGACGCCGGGCCGGGCCTGACGCGCGACGAGCGGGAGCGGGTGTTCGATCGCTTCTACCGGGCCGGCGACGAGATGACCCGCACGACGACCGGCGTCGGCATCGGCCTGCACCTGGTGCGGACGATCGTCGAGTCGCTGCACGGTTGGGTGCGCGCGGAGGAGAACCCGACCGGCACCGGGGCGCGCTTCACGGTGGTGCTGCCGCGGCGGGTGGTGGCGGCCGAGGAGAGCGCGCCGGCCGGTGGCGGCACGCGCGCCGTGGAGGCGCCGGCATGAGCGCACGCGTGGTCGTGGTCGAGGACGAGGCCGCGATGGCCGACGTGCTGCGCGACAACCTCGAGGCCGAGGGGTACCGGGTGACGATCGCCCCCGACGGGCCGGCCGGGGAGGCCGCGTGGGCCGCTGGCGCCGACCTGGTCGTCCTCGACGTGATGCTGCCGGGCATCGACGGCTTCAGCCTCTGCGAGCGCCGCCGCGCTGCGGGCGACGCGACGCCGGTGCTCTTCCTGTCGGCGCGCGGTGAGCCCGAGGACCGCGTCCGCGGGCTGCGCGCGGGCGGCGACGACTACTTGGCGAAGCCGTTCCACCTGCCCGAGTTCCTCCTGCGCGTCGATGCGCTGCTGCGACGCCGCACGTGGGGCGCGGCCGCGCCGCCGGTCGAGGAGCTCCGGTTCGCCGGCCATACGGTCGACCTGCGGAGCTGGACGGCGACGTTGGCCGACGGCCGGCGCGAGGCGTTGGGCGTGCGCGAGGTGGGCATCCTGCGGTTGTTGGCCGAACGCTCGGGCCAGGTGGTCGGCCGCGACGACATCCTCGACGTGGTGTGGGGCGACGACGCCTTCCCCTCGTCGCGCACGATCGACAACGTGGTGCTGCGTCTGCGTCGGCTGTTCGAGCCCGACCCGTCCGCACCCGTGCACATCCACACCGTCTGGGGGGTCGGCTACCGCTTCACGCCCCAGCCCGAGCCCGTTCACGAGGAGACCCGATGAGCCTGTTGCTCCGCGCCCTTGCGGGTGAAGACACGCCGCGCGCACCCGTGTGGGTGATGCGTCAAGCGGGCCGCCACCTGCCCGAGTACCGCGCCCTCAAGGAGCGCCACGACTTCTGGACGCTGGCGCGCACCCCGGACCTGACCGCCGAGGTCACGCTGCAACCGGTGCGCCGCTACGCGATGGACGGCGCGATCCTGTTCAGCGACATCATGACGCCGCTCCCGCCGATGGGGCTCGACCTCGACTTCCGGCCCGGTCCGGTGCTGACCGCGCCCGTCCGCGACCGCGCGGCGGTCGACGCGCTGCGGGTGCCGAGCGAGGACGAGGTCGCCCCCTTCGTCGCGGAGGCGATCCGGCTGCTGCGCGCCGAGCTCGAGCAGGAGCACCGCGGCACCGCGCTCCTCGGCTTCGGCGGAGCCCCGCTCACGCTCGCCACCTACGCGGTGGAGGGTTCGGGCAGCAAGGAGTACGCGCACTTCCGGGCCTTCCTGCGCAGCGAGCCCGACGCCGCCCACGCGCTGCTCGGCAAGCTCGCCGACACCTCGATCGCCTACCTCCGGATGCAGGTGAAGGCCGGCGCCCAGGCGATCCAACTGTTCGATTCGTGGGCCGGCCTGCACGATGCCGGGACCTACGCGCGCTTCGGCGCGCCCTACGCCAAGCGCGTGCTGGACGGGCTCGCAGACCTGGACGTGCCCCGCATCTACCTCGCGCTCGACGGCGCCCATCTCGAACGCGAGGTCGCGGCGCTCCCGTGCGAGGCGCTGTCGGTCGATTGGCGCCGCCCCCTCGGTGCGTGGCGCGCGGTGGCCCCGGCCAAGACGCTCCAGGGGAACCTCGATCCGGCCGCGCTCCTGGGGCCGCTGGACGCCCTCGAGGAGGAGGTGCGCGGGGTCCTGCGCGCCGGCCTCGGTGGCGCCCACGTGTTCAACCTCGGCCACGGCATCTTCCCCCAGACCGACCCCGCCGCCGTCGAGCGGCTCGTCGCCACCGTCCGCGGCTTCGACCGCCACGCCCAGGCGGTCCGATGAGCGGAGCGACGGTGGCTCCGGACGTCGTGCGCGCCGGCGACGACCGGCCCTTCGGCCTCGACCTGAGCGGTCGCCGGGCGCGCGTGCTCGACATGATGCTCACGGCCCAGGCGACGCTCGTGGCCGGCTTCGAGGCGCTCGAGGACGCCCAGGCGCAGGACGGCGCGACCGGCCGGCCCGACGAGGCCGGGGCGGACGCCGGCCCGGGGCGCTTCGGGCGCCACGTCTGGCATCGACCGGAGGGCGGCGGCGGCCAGGCGCGCGTGATCGAGGAGGGCCGGGTGTTCGAGCGCGGCGGCGTGAACGTCTCGGCCGTGCGCGGCGAGCGGGTGCCCCCGAGCCTCGCGGCGACGCACCCCGGCACCGAGGGGCGCCCCTGGTTCGCCACCGGCGTGTCGATGGTGCTACACGCGCGCAACCCGCACGTGCCCGCCTTCCACGCCAACTTCCGGTACTTCGAGGTCGGCGGGGAGGGGCCCGCGGCCTGGTGGTTCGGCGGCGGCGCCGACCTGACCCCCGCGTACCCGGTGGCCGACGACGTGCGCCACTTCCACGGCGCGTTGGCCGACTGGTGCGCCGACCACCCGCAGGCCGATTACCCAGCGTGGAAGGCCACGTGCGACGCGTACTTCACCGTGCGCCACCGCGGCGAGATGCGCGGCGTGGGCGGCGTCTTCTTCGACGAGCTCAGCCCCGTGGGCGCGGGCGACTTCGAGGCCGACCTCGCCTGCGTGCAGGGGGGCATCGACGCGCTCCTGCCGGCCTACGTCCCGCTGGTGGAGCGCCATCGCCGCGACCCCTACACCGACGCCGAACGCGCTTGGCAGGCGGTGCGGCGCGGGCGCTACGTGGAGTTCAACCTCGTCTACGACCGCGGAACGCTGTTCGGCTTGCAGACCGGCGGCCACATCGAGGCGATCCTGATGTCCATGCCCCCGATCGCCCGGTGGGCCTTCGACCACCAGCCCGAGCCCGGCAGCCCCGAGGCCGCCGCGCTCGCCTACTTCCAGCCCCGCGCATGGCTCGAAAGCCCCGGCGGGACCCCCGTGAGGAGCGACCCATGAGCGACGGACCGACCGGCATCGTGATGATGAACCTGGGGGGGCCCAAGACCCTCGACGACGTCAACCCCTTCCTGCGCGCGCTGTTCGAGGACCGCGAGATCATCCAGCTGCCGCTGCAGAAGTGGCTGGGCCCCTTCATCGCCGACCGCCGCACCAAGAAGATCCAGCAGCACTACCAGGAGATCGGCGGCGGCTCCCCCATCCTCGCGTGGACCGAGGAGCAGGGGCGCGGGATGGTCGAGCGCCTCGACCGGCTCTCGCCCGAGACCGCACCCCACAAGTTCTACGTGGCCTTCCGCTACATCGAACCGACCAGCGAGACGGCCCTGAAGCAGATGGCGGCCGACGGCGTGACCCGCGCGGTGGCCTTCACCCAGTACCCGCAGTTCAGTTGCTCGACGACCGGCTCCTCGCTCAACGAGCTGTGGCGCGCGGCGCGCCGCACCGGGCTCGCCGACCGCTTCACCTGGTCGGTGCTCGACCGCTGGCCCACGCATCCCGGCTTCATCGACGCGATGACCGAGACGGTGCGCCAGGGGCTCGCGAAGTTCGCCCCCGAGGACCGGGACGACGCGGTCATCGTCTTCAGCGCGCACTCGCTGCCGCTCGACGTCATCGACCGCGGCGACGCCTACCCGGCCGAGATCGGGGCCTCGGTGCACGAGGTGATGGAGCGCCTCGGCTACGACCACGAGTACCTGATCAGCTACCAGTCCGACGTCGGCCCGGTGCGCTGGCTGGGCGCCTCGACCGAGTCGGTGCTGAAGGATCTGGGCAAGAAGAAGCGGAAGAACGTCCTGGTGGTGGGCATCGCCTTCACGAGCGACCACATCGAGACGCTGCACGAGCTCGACATCGAGTACGGCGAGGTGGCCCACGAGGCGGGGATCACGAACTTCCACCGCGCCCCGGCGCTCAACGGCATGCCCGAGTTCCAGGACGCGCTCGCCGACCTGGTGGCGGGCCACCTCGCCGAAGGCGTCGCGTGCACGCCCAACTACGGCTTCCGCTGCCCCGGCTGCGTCAACCCGCAGTGCCGCAACGTGCTCAAGCCGGTCGCGCCGTACAAGCGCACGGCGGTGACCGTGTCCCCGAAGAACGCGCAGTACCCGACCCGATGAAGCCCGCGCGCTGAACGGCGGTACGCTGACCCGCATGAACCGCGTCGCCGTCGTCGGCGGGGGCCTCGCCGGCCTCGCCACCGCCCACGCCCTGCTGCACCTCCGCCCCGAGCTCGACGTCGTGGTGCTGGAGGCCGCGGACGCGCCCGGCGGCAAGGTGCGCACGTCCGTCCAGGACGGCTACACCTTCGACTGGGGTCCGAACGGCTTCCTCGCCAACGTGCCCGAGACGTTGGTGCTCGCCCGCGAGCTGGGGCTCGAGGACCGGCTGCGCCCCGCGGCCGACGCCGCCGCCGCGCGCTTCGTCTACCGCGACGGCGGGCTCCGCGCGCTGCCGACCTCGCCCGGTAGCTTCCTGCGCTCGGAGCTGCTGTCGTTCCCCGGCAAGCTGCGCGCCCTGTCCGAACCGCTGCTCGCGCGCTCCGTGCGGCGCGAGGAGACGGTGTACGACTTCGTCGCGCGCCACTTCGGCTTCGAGGCGGCGCGTGTGTTCGCCGGCGTGTTCGTCGCGGGAATCACCGCCGGCGACCCGCGCGAGCTGTCGCTCGACGCCCTGTTCCCGCGCCTGCGCAAGCTGGAGGCGTCCCACGGCTCGCTGCTGCGCGGCATGGCGGCGGCGCGCCGCGCCGAGGGCGCCGCGCCGGCCCCCAGCGGCGCACCGAAGGGCGACGGCCGCCTCACCACGTTCGAGGGCGGCGTGCGGACGCTGATCGACGCGCTGGCGGACGAGCTGGGCGCGCGGCTGCGCACGGGCGCGCGGGCGGTGGCGCTGCGCGACGCGGTCGGGCGTCCGGGCGGCGGCGTCGTCGTCGAGCTGGCGGACGGCGAAGCGCTCGACGCCGACGCGGTGGTGCTCGCCACGCCGGCCTTCGCGGCCGCCGACCTGCTCGCGCACGACGTCCCGGACGCCGCCAGCGAGCTCGCGACGATCCGCTACGTCGACGTCGCGGTGGTGGCGCTCGGCTACGACCGGATCGACGTCGCGCGGCCGCTGGACGGCTTCGGCTTCCTGGCGCCGCGCGGCGAGGGGGTCCGGTCGCTGGGCGTGCTCTGGAGCTCGTCGACCTTCCCCGACCAGGCGCCGTCCGGCAAGGTGGCGCTGCGCGCGATCGCCGGCGGCGCGCTCGATCCGGGCTTCGTGGCGCTGTCGGACGAGGACGCGCTGGCGGCCGTGCGCCGGGACCTGGAGCGGACCATGGGGATCGTGGCGGAGCCGGAGTCGGTGCTGATCGCACGCTGGCCGCGCGGCATCCCGCAGTTCGGGCTCGGGCACCGCGAGCGCGTGGCCCGCGCCCGCGCGGCGCTCGCCACGCGCCGGCCGAACGTGGTGCTCGCCGGGAACTACCTCGACGGCGTGGGGCTCAACGACGTGGTGCGCTCCGCGAAGGCCGCGGCGGAACGCCTCGCGGGGGTGCCGCGGGTCTGAGCGCAGCCACCGGCCCCGAAGGTACGCCCGGGTGTGCTACACTCCGCATTCGGCTTCGCGCGCCCTGCGCGCGGACCGCGAGCCTACGCTGGGGAGGGTGACGACCCCCGCGCGAGGGCGCCCTCGGAGATCCGAGGAGCTCCCGGACCGACGGCTCCCTACGACCGTCCACCGCGCTGCCGGCCACCGAGCCCGGCGCACCGGACGACCCGCCTCCGACCCCGTCGGCGGCGCTGCTCCGCTCCGCCGCGGCCCCCGGGCCGCCGGACCGCGGGGGTCGAAGGACGTCGGACGCGCGGCCACGCACCACCAGCACATCGATAGGAGGTGCAACCATGGCCAACCCCGCGAAGTACGACCTGAACGTCATCCTCGACCCGAGCCTCACCGAGGCACAGATCCAGACCGAGAAGGACGCCGTCGCCACGCAGGTGGAACGCGCCGCTGGAACCGTGCTCGAGCTCGACGAGTGGGGCATCCGCCGCCTCGCGTACCCGATCCGCAAGGGCGGCGAGGGCTACTACCTCATCTACCGCCTAGAGCTCTCGGGCACGACGCCCAAGACGATCGAGGCCGCTCTGCGCCAGCGCGATAACGTCATGCGCGTTCTGGTCGTCAAGGACCGTCCCGAGTGGAAGACCAAGAAGGCGAAGCCCGCCGAAGGCGAAGCCGCAGCCTGAAGGTCGAGGCGTTGATCACGCCGCCCGTTCGGTTCGGCATGCGCGTCGACCGGCGGTGAGGAGCACACGATGGCACGAGGACTGAACAACGTCTACCTGGTCGGGACGCTCACGCAGGCGCCCGAGCTTCGCTACACCCCCGCCGGGCTGGCGATCTTGGAGCTGAACGTGGCCGGCAACGACCACGTCATCGGCGACGACGGTCAGCCGCGGGAGTTGGCCTGGTACCACCGGGTCACGGTGTTCGGCGCGCAGGGCGAGTCGTTCGCCAACCAGCTCGAGGCGGGCAGCCCGGTGTTCGTCGAGGGCCGCCTGAACTACCGCAGCTGGGAAGCGCCCGACGGTCAGAAGCGCGCGTCGCTCGACGTCGTCGCCTCGCGGATCGAGGTCGCCGGCTTCGGCGGCCGCGGCGACGAGCCGACGGTCGGAGACGCCCGCGGACAGCAGCGCTTGCGCGACGCGCTCAACCAGGTGCTGCTCATCGGCAACCTCACCCGCGACGCGGAGCTCCGCTACACCCCGAACGGCAGCGCGGTCACGCGCTTCTCGATCGCGGTGAACGAGCGCTTCCGCGATCGGAGCGGCGCCGACCAGGAGCGCACGCACTACATCGACGTCAACGTGTGGCGCGAGCTCGCCGAGTCCAGCGCGACGCTCGCCAAGGGCGACCCGGTGTTCGTCACCGGCCGCCTGGTCAACGACTCCTGGACCGATCGAGAAGGCAACAAGCGCTTCAC
>JAABSI010000114.1 GCA_011390455.1 Trueperaceae bacterium | reverse complement strand
CCCACGAGGCGTCCTGCACGTGCTCGATCAGGCAACCGGGGAACTCTCGACCCTCGACCTCGAGTCCGGGGCCAAGACGGTGCTGGCCGAACTCGGGCGGGGCACCGACAACCTCGCTCTGGACGCGACCGGCCGCCTGTTCGTGTCGAACGCCGATGACGGTTCGGTGGTCGAAGTGCTCGCTGATGGCGCGGTGCGCACGCTCAGCCCGGGCGGCCTGATCCTGCCCACCGGCGTGGCCGTGCTCGAACGGCCCGGCGGCGGGGCGTCCGTCTTCGTGGCCGACCTGTTCCGGCTTTGGGAGTTCGATGCCGCGACCGGTGGGCTGCTCGGCTTCACCACGGCGCCGCTCGTCGGCGAGGGGATCGTGGCGCCGATCTCGGCATGGGCCGATGGCGAGCACTTGCTCCTGACGAGCATGATGCAGGTCGCGGCGCAGGTGATCGACCCGTGGTCGGGCGAGGTCGTGGAGCGCCACGCCGCCGCCGGGTTCCCGTTCGGCGCCGTGCGCGTCGGTGCCGACCTGGTGCTGAGCGACCCCGTGGCTGGGGGCGTCGTGTGGGCGAGCACCGGCACGCCGATCCTGGCGATCGACGAGGAGCAGGTGTTCCTGCCCGTGGGGCTCGCGACCGACGGCGAGCGCTTGTGGGTCTCGGATTGGGCGACGGGGACCGTCTGGCGGGTGGACTTCGAGGGGACGGTGGCGCTGCCGGCCGTGCCCGTCGCGACCGGCCTGGCGAACCCGGAGGGCCTCGCGCTCGATCACGCGGGCGGCCTGCTGGTGATGGAATCGGGCGCGGGCCGGCTGTCGCGCATCGACCTTGCGACGGGCGGGGTCGAGGCGATCGCCACGGGCCTCGAGTTCGGACTGCCCGCGATCGGCGGCGTTCCGCCGAGCTACCTGTCGAGCGGCGTCGCCGTCGATGCCGAAGGCACCATCTTCGCGACGGGCGACCTCGGGAACGTGCTGTACCGGATCACGAAGCGCTGACGCCGATCCGATGCCCCACGGCACGAGGGAGGGCACCGACGTTGCGGTGCCCTCCCTCGTGCGACCACCGGAACGGTGGTCCGTACCGTCGCTCGGAACTACGGCTGCGTCACCGTGTTGGCGTCGAGCGTGACGTTCGTCTGGGCGTAGGCGCGACCGTTGAGCTCGGCGCCCGTCGCCATCACGACCGCGGTCTTGCTCAGGACGATGCCGTTCAGCACGGACGTGGTGCCGAGCGTCGCCTGGCCGGCCACCTGCCAGAAGACGTTCTCGGGCAGCGCGCCGCCGGCGAGCACGACCGTCGCGCCGTTCGCGAGCGTGAGGTCCTGAGCGATCTGCAGGATCCACACGTCGGTCGCGTTGCCCGTGAGGGTGAGGTCGGTGCTGATGAGGACGTCGGTACCCCAAGTGTACAGACCGGGTGCGAGGTTGAGGCCGCCGATCAGGCCGGCCGATAGCTCGGTCGCGTCAGGCAACGTGCGGCCGGCGGCGTCCGTGTAGGCGAGCTCCATTGCGCTAATCGCGGTGGTCATGAGCGTTGGCGTCGGCGGCGCGAGGTCCGCCGCGTAGATGCGGCCATCCACCAACGCGGAAGTGGCGAACGCACCGCTCGCATCGAGCGTCTGGTCGAACCCGGTGACGGCCGTCAAGTCGATGGGACCGACGCCGATGTCGCCGGTGACAAGTGTGCTACCCGTGGTCGAGATGCCGGCTTTGGCCAACAGGACGAAATCGCCGGCGCCAAGGAGGTCGACCACTCCGGTCGACACGGCGACGTCCGACGTCGTGAAGGTCCACGTCTCGAGCTCGTCGAGGGTGTTCCCGGCGAGATCAGCAATGTCGGTCGACAGCGTCGCGGTGTAGGTCGTGGAGACCGTGAGGGGAGCCGTCGGCGTATAGGTCGCCGTGTTGGTGGCGCCATGGTACGTGACGGTGCCGGCAACGGGGGTGGCGGCGAGTCCCATGGTGAGCGTGAACGACGTCGACGTCAACGTGTCGACGTCGATCGCTTCGCTGAAGGTGGCGGTCACCGGCTCGTTGGTCGCGGCCGCGGTGCCGCTCGGCGTCGTCGCGAGCACCGTGGGGGAGGTCGAGTCGGGCGTGCCCGAGAGGTTGCAGCTGGACAAGACGCCGGCGAGCGCGATGGCGGCGATCCAGGTCGGGATTCTTAGACGTTCGTCGAATCGAATCATGATTCTCCTCGTGTCCGCATCCACAGTTGTCAGTTGTTGGGGAACGCTTCAGGCGTATCACGGGAACGGCCGAGCGACGATCCCGGGCAGCACATGCGGGCCTTAACGCTCCTCTCATGCCACCGTGGCGTCCACGGCACCCCCGGAGGGCGAACGCGAGGGGTGCCGGCGCCGCGCCGCGATCAGGGTTCGCGAAGCCGTCGGGCTGGCGACGGGAACGGCCGCTCGGACGGGCCGCACCCTCGAACCGCGTTCACGTCCGCACCCGGGCCACGGCCAGCGCCGCGAGCACCGCCACCGCGGCCAGCGCCCACAGCGCCGCGTCGTACCCGCCCGTCCGGACGTGGAGGGCGCCGACGGCCAGCGGTGCGGCGGTCTGGGCGACCGCCATCAGGGAGGTCATCGCGCCGCTGATGGTGCCGTAGTGCGCCGGCCCGAAGGCGTCGGCGACCAAGCCGGCGCGCGCCAGCGTGCTCGCCCCGTTGGCGAGCCCGAACAGCGCGGCGAACCCCCACAACCCCAGGGCCCCGGGCACGAGCAACAGGCCCAGCAGCGCGACCGCCCGCACCGCGTACGTGAGCGAGGCGAGGTGCACCAGCGAGGCGCGGTTCGTGGCCGGCGCGAACAACAAGCGGCCCACGACCTGCATCAAACCGATGGAGCCGGCGACCGCCGCGACGAGCGCCGGAGCGTAGCCGCGCTCGAGCAGCATCGGCACGGCGTGGGCGGCCACCGCGACGATGGCGACGCGGTCGAGGGCGAAGGCGGTGGACAGCCACCAGAAGACGCCCGAGCGCAGCGCCTGGCGCGCCCCGATGCTCGCCTCGGGCGACGGCTCGATCCGAGCGGTGCCGGAGCGGTCCGCGTGGGAGCGCGCAGGGCCGCCGTCCGGTTCGAGACCGAGGCGTCGCGGGTGGTCGCGGAGCACCCACGCGTGCAGGGGGACCGCGGTCGCCCCGAGCAGGAGCGCCAGCCACCGCAGGGCGTCGCGCCAACCGACCGTCTCCACCAGCGCCGTCGCCAGCGGCACGAACACGGTGCTCGCGAGCCCCGCGACCGTCGTGACGATCAGCATCGCGCGGATGCGGTCGCGGCGGAACCAGGTGGCGATCGCGGTGAAGGCGACGTCGTACAGGGTCGCCGCCATCGCGAGGCCGATGCCGGCCTGCACCAGGATCAGACCGGTCCATCCGTCGACGAAGGACCAGGCGAGCACCAAGAGCGCGCCGGCCGCGGAGCCGACGCTCATGGGGAGGCGGGCGCCGCGGGCGTCGACCCAGCGGCCGACCGGGACGGCGGCCAGGCCGGCGACCAACAGCCCGAACGAGAACGCCGCGGAGGTCTGCGCGCGCGAGAGGCCGAGCTCCGCCTCCATCGGGAGCGTGAACACGGCGAAGGCGTAGTACAGGACGCCGTAGCCGACCGTCTGCGTGACCGCCAGCACCCACGCGATGCGCCACCCGTAGAACCCCATCGCGGCGATCATATATTGACAAGCGTCGATGTATCTACTAGGCTCACCCCCAGAAAACGCATCGATAGGTATCGATGAATGCTGGAGGATTCATGAGCGACCACCCTGCGAACGAGCTGCCCGTCGTCGTCATCGGTGCCGGCCCCGTCGGCCTCGCCGCCGCCGCCCACCTCTACGCACGCGGCCTCCCCACCCTGGTCCTGGAGGCCGGAGCGGCGGTCGGCCACTCGGTGCGCGCGTGGGGCCACGTCCGGCTCTTCTCCCCCTGGCGCTACGTGGTGGACGCCGAAGCGCGGCGCCTCCTCGAACGCCGCGGTTGGTGCGCGCCCGATGGCGATGCGCACCCCACCGGCGCCGAGCTGGTGCGCGACCTGCTCGAGCCGCTCGCGGCGCTGCCGGAGCTCGCGCCCGCGCTCCGCTTCGGCCATCGCGTCACCGCCGTGACCCGCCTCGGGTACGACCGCATGAAGACGGCGGGCCGCGAGGAGGCCCCGTTCCTGGTGGTCGCCGAGCACCCCGGTGGCGAACAGCGCTTCCACGCGCGTGCGGTGATCGACGCCTCCGGGACCTGGACGCGGCCGGGCCCGATCGGTGCCGGTGGGGTGCCGGCGGTGGGCGAGCGCGCGCACGCGGACCGGATCCGTTACGCGATCCCCGACGTGCGCGGCGCCGACCGCGCTCGGTACGCGGGGAAGCGCACGCTGGTCGTCGGCGGGGGGCATTCCGCCTTCAACGCCGTGCTCGACCTGGCCGCGCTCGCCCATGAAGCGCCCGGCACCGAGGTGGCGTGGGCCATCCGGCGGAGCGAGCCCGGGACCATGTTCGGGGGCGGCGATGCGGACGCCTTGGCCGAGCGGGGGGCCCTGGGCGTGCGCGCGCGGGCGCTGGTCGCGGAGCGCGGCGTGGACTTCGCGACCGGGTTCGGCGTCGAACGGATCGAACGCCACGGCGAGCGCCTGAGCGTGGTCGCGGAGGACGGCCGGCGGTGGGTGGTGGACGAGATCGTCGCCGCCACCGGCTTCCGGCCCGACGTCGAGCTCGTCCGCGAGCTGCGCCTGGAGCTCGACCCCATCACCGAGGCGCCCGTGCGGCTCGCGCCGCTGATCGACCCGAACGTCCACTCCTGCGGCTCGGTGCCGCCGCACGGCGCGGCGGAGCTCGCGCACCCCGAGGCGGGCTACTTCGCGGTCGGGATGAAGAGCTACGGCCGAGCACCGACCTTCTTGATGCTCACCGGCTACGAGCAGGTGCGCTCCGTGGTCGCCTCGTTGAGCGGCGACCTGGAGGCGGCCCGCCGGGTGGAGCTGGCGCTGCCCGAGACCGGCGTGTGCGTCACGGGCCGCCCGGGGGCCGGGGGCGCTTGACGGCCCGCCTCGGTTCCCCTAACGTACGGTCGCGAGCGCGCGATGCGCTCGACATCGGAAAGGAGGTGGTGCGCATGGCCCAGCTTCGTCCCCGCACCCACCGCCGTTCCGAGACCGTACCTGCGCGCTGAGCTTCGGCTGACCCGGGCTTCGGTCCCGGGATCCCCAGCCCAGCTCACCGTCGGCCTCGGCCGACGCACCGCCCGTCGGCCCCAGGTCCGCATGGGCGCGCAGGAGGCCCGCTTGAAGCGGCCGTTCGACACCGACGCGCACGAACCTTCCCAAGAACTCTTCTCCCGTCGCCGCGACCGCCGCAAGCCGCGCGGCCGACTGCGGTCCGACGAACTCGTCCCCGATCGGGACGCCGAGGCACCCGTTCCCGAGATCGCCTGGATGCTCGAACGCGGCTACCTCGACGCCATCGAGGGCGAGCTCAAGAGCGGCAAGGAGGCGACCGTCTACCTCGGTCGCACCCGCCTCGGGCTCGCGGCGGTCAAGGTCTACCGCGACCTGGCCGTCCGCTCCTTCAAGAACGACGGGCGCTACCGGGCCGGTCGCTACGTGGGCGACGCGCGCATCGAGAAGGCCCTCACCCAGCGCAGCGCGGCCGGCCGCCGCGCGCAGGGGCGGCTGTGGGCCGCGCACGAGTACGCGATGTTGTGGCGGCTGTTCGGCGCCGGGGTCCCGGTGCCCGAACCGCTGATCGGTCCGGACGCGTCCGATATCGGCGCCGCGGGCGAGGTCGTGCTGATGCGCTTCGTCGGCGACGCGAGCGGGCCGGCGCCGCGGCTCTCCGACCTGCGGCTCGCGCCCGACGAAGGGCGACGCGCCTTCGATGCGTCGGTCCGCGCGCTCGCGGCGCTCTGGCGCGCGGGCATCGTGCACGGCGACTACTCCACGTACAACCTGCTCTGGTGGCGGGGCGAGGCCGTCGTGATCGACCTGCCGCAAGCGGTCGAGGCGGACCACCGGGAGGCGCGGGCGCTGCTCGAGCGCGACGCGGCGTCGCTGTGCGCGACCTTCCGCACCCATGGCGTCGACGCGGCGCCGGAGCACGTGGTGCAGGAGGTGGTTCGGGGGTGAGGGCGACGGCGCCCCCGACGTCACCGGACCGACTTCATGATGCGCAGCATCGCGCTGACGGCCGCGCCATGCCCGAAGCCGCTGAGCTGGTTGACGGTGCCGGTGAAGTACAGGTCGCGCGTCGGGTTGTGGAAGGCGAAGGCGCCGGATTGGCCCCAGAACCCCAGCAGTTCGCCGATGGGGTTCCGCGGGGACATGATCCAGGGGATCCACTGCTTCTCCAGGCCGATCCCGTAGTCGAACTGGCCGGGGAAGTAGATGCGGTTCCATTGCTTGAGTTCCTGCACGGTCTCGCGCGGGAAGAAGCGGCCGGTGAAGAACGCCTTCAGGAAGGTCATGACCTCGGGGGCCGTCGAGACGATGCCGCCCTCGGCGGTGATGGACGCCATGTAGCGCGGCACGTGCACCGGTCCGTCCTTGTAGTACATCGGGGCCGGCGTCGTGTCGTGCGGGTCGCTGAAGGCGTAGGTGTCGCGCAGGCCGAGCTCGTCGAAGACGTACTCCTGGAACACGTCGGCGACCGTCTGGCCGGTGATGGTCTCGATGATCCGTCCGAGGAGCGCGTAGTTGGTGTCCGAGTAGTGGACCTTCCCGGCCTGGCCGGGCGCGAACCGCGGCTCGAGGGTGCGCACCCGCTCGACGATCCGCTCGAGGGGCCACGCCTCGTCCTGCCCGCCGAGGAGGGCGTCGGCCGAGCGCTTGCCGTCGGGGCCTTTGCCGAAGAAGTAGTCGGTGATGCCGGAGGTGTTCGAGATCAGCTGCCGGACGGTGACGTCGGCCGTCCGGTCGACGCTGCCCAGCACGTGGAGCCCGCGGATCAGCTCGGCCGGCAGGTAGCGGCCGATCGGATCGTCCAGCTCGATCCGCCCTTCCTGGCGGAGCCGCAGCACCACGACGGTCACGTACAGCTTGGTGACGCTGGCGACGAAGTAGCGCCGATCGACCCTGAGGTTGCCGGCCGCCCCGCACCACGACAGGCGCCCGTCGCCGCTCTCGACGCAGAGGATGGCGCCGTGCACGGCACGGCTGCGCGTCATGCGGGCGAGCGCCTCCTCCAGGAGGGCCGCGTCCGGATACCGGCGGGTGGGGTGCGGGGCGACGGGCATGGTGGCTCTCCTCGGCTCCAGCCAACACGAGGCGCCGCGACCCCGTCCAGGGGCGATGCTCCCGGGTCGCACGCGTGAAGCGCTAGGGGAGGCCTGCGAGGAACGCGCCGATCGCGGCCGCGGTTCCGGTGGGCCAGGTGTGCGGGTCGCGGCCCCGTGGCGTCGTGGCGTCGTCGCGCGCGCACCAGACGACCGGATCCACCGTGCCCGCGTCGCCGTGGCGCGTGCAGCGCAAGCGCTCGAGCGGGCCGGCCGCGATCGAAGCGGCCGGCTGCGAAGCGAGCCCGTTGACCGTGAGGAACGCCTCGCGCGCCGCGACGCCCTCGCGCATCCGCACCAAGCGGTCGTCCGGGTGGTGGACGAGCAGCGCGGCCGCACCCCCGACGCAGCCATCGCCTTGCAGGCCGCCGGCGATCGAGGCCACCGCCCGGATCCGGTCGCCCATGCGGCACGCGACGTCGTTCGCGAAGTAGGCGCCGAGCGAGTGGCCGACGACGAACACCCGGTCGAGGTCGAGGCAGTGCGCGGCGCCGAAGGACGTGATCAGGGCGTCGACCAGCGCGAAGTCGCGCTGGCGGTCGGGGGGATCACCGGGATCGCTCCAGGCGAACGTGCCCGAACCGACCGGCAGGGCCCTCGGGTACACGAGGATCGCCTCGGGGAGCGCGTCGTCGAGGCCGAAGTAGCGCCGCACCTGCGCTGCGTCGTTGGTGCGGCCGTGGAAGGCGATCACCAGCGCTCGCGGCGCGGCGCCCGCGTCGGCCGGCACGCGCGCGAGGAAGGTCCGCTCCTGCCCGCGCACGATCAGGGAGTCGGGGAAGGGCGAGGTTACGGGCGCATCGCATGCGGGAGACGGCCGTGGGAGCGGACCGTTCAGGGCATCGTGGGTCACGAC
>JAABSI010000113.1 GCA_011390455.1 Trueperaceae bacterium | reverse complement strand
ACGGCTACTCGATGGACGAGCTGCGCGCGTGCGTCGACACCGCCCACGAACTCGGCGTCCCCGTCACGACCGACGCCGGCGCCTGGGCCGAGCAGGCGGTCGACGCGGGCGTCGACTGCATCGAGCACGGCGGCAACTACTCGGACGAACTGATCGCCAAGATCGTGGAGCGGGGCGTCTGGATCGTGCCCACGCTCTCGCCGGTGGTGTTGCAGGCCAGGGAGGGCCACGCCTGGGGGATGAAGCAGAGCGTGATCGACCGCCGCAAGGGCCAGCTCGCGGACAAGGGTCGCCAGGAGGGGCTGGGCCGCGCCCGCCGCGCCGGCGCCAAGCTGGCGTTCGGCACCGACTCGGGCAGCCCGGTGGTACCCCACGGCGCGGTGCTCGCGGAGATGCAGCAGCTGCTCGAGTTCGAGGTGTTCGACACCGAGGTCCAGGTGCTGCAGGCGGCCACGATCCGCGCCGCCGAGTTGCTCGGGCGCGAGGCGACCTCCGGTAGCCTCGACGAGGGCAAGACCGCCGACGTCGTGATCGTGGATGGCGACCTGGCGCACGACCTCACCGCGATCGAGAAGGTCGAGACGGTCTGGGTCGACGGCCGCCTCACGGTGGTCCAGGGCGGCGCGCGGCTGCCCGATCCGCGCGACTTCCGCACCTTCGTCAACGTCGGGGCCTGAGCGCGTGTCGGCCTCGAGCCAGCGCTACGGCTTCGAGCTCCCGGCGTCGACCCGGGTGGCGCTGGCGATCCGCGACGGCGCGCACCTGGGGCGCGCCACGGTCGCGGCCGCCGGTCCACTGCTGAACGTCGGCTCGGGCGACCCCGGATTCGTGACCCCCGAGCACGTCCGCGAGGCGGCCAAGCGCGCGATCGACGCCGGCAAGACCCATTACGAACGCAACGCCGACCTCAAGCGCGCCATCGCCGCCAAGCTCGCCCGCGACCACGACCTCCACGTCGACCCGGAGGACGGCCTGCTCGTCACGGCCGGCGCCCACCAGGCGCTCTTCGAGATCTTCCGCGCCTGGATCGAACCGGGCGACGAGGTCCTGGTCGGCGACCCGGGCTCGTACTACGACGCCAACGTGCGCGCCAACGGCGGCGTGCCGGTACCGGTGCCGCTGCGCCCCGAGCGCGGCTTCAAGATGGACCCGGCCGACGTCGAGGCGCGCATCACGCCGCGGACCAAGATGCTCGCGATCACGAACCCCGAGGCGCCCGCGGCGAGCGTGCACGACCGCGCCGACCTCGAGCGGTTGGCCGACCTGGCGATCCGCCACGACCTGATCGTCGTCTCGGACGAGCTCTACGAGGCGATCACCTTCGAGCCTGGCGCGCACGTGAGCATCGGCGCGCTCCCGGGCATGGCCGAGCGCACCCTCACCGTCAACGGCTTCTCGAAGGCCTGGGCCATGACCGGCTGGCGCGTCGGGTACGTCGCCGGCGACCCGCGGCTCATCGAACCGGTGCGCGCGATCGACCACCTCGCGTCCATCACCGTCAACTCGATCGCCCAGTTCGCGGCGCTCGAGGCGCTCAGTGGCCCGCAGGACTTCCTCGACGAGGCACGCGCGACCTACCGTCGCCGAAGGGACTTGGTGGTGGACCACGTGAACGACATCGACGGGCTCTCGTGCACGGTGCCCGAGGGCACGTACTACGTGTGGGTGGACGCCCGCGAGCTGGGCGCCTCCGACGTGCGCTTCCAGCGCTGGTGCGTCGCGAACGCCGGCCTCACCTTCAACCCCGGTTCGGTCTTCGGCCCCGGCGGGGCCGGCTACCTGCGGCTGTCGGCGTCGCCCGCCGAGTCGGTGCTGGAGCCCGGCCTCGAGCGGCTGGGGCGCGCCGTCGCCGACTTCCGCGACGCGGGCGCCCGCGCGCGAGGGTCGCGATGAGCGCGCCCAGCGAGGCGCGCTGGCGCATCGGCGTCCTCGGCGCCGGGCAAGCGGGGGAGCGGCAGGCGCTGGGCTTCGCCGCGCACCCCGAGGCCGCCGTCGTCGGGGTCGCCGACCTCGACCCGGCCCGGGCCGAGGCGCTCGCGGCCCGCGTCGGCGGCCAGGCGGTCGGCGCGTGGACCGAGCTGTTCGACCTGGGCCTGGACGTGTTGGTGGTCGCCACCCCGCACCACGTGCACGTGGCGCCCACCGAGGCGGCGGCGGCCCGTGGCGTCCACGTGATGATGGAGAAGCCGATCGCGACGACGCTGGCGGACGCCGCTCGGATCGTGGCCGCATCTCGCGACGCCGGGATCCGGTTGGCGACGAGCTTCGTGCACCGCTTCCGCGAGGAGGCGGTGCACGCGAAGCGCTTCGTCGAGGCGGCCGGACCGCTCCAGGTGGGGCGCGAGACGATGGCCACGCGCCGCACGCCGGCCCACCCCAAGTGGCTCACGAACGCGACCATGGCTGGCGGCGGGGTCCTGATGTACTCGGCGATCCACGGCGTCGACCGCCTCCGCTGGTTCTTCGCCGACGAGGTGGCGGAGGTCGCCGCCCGCACCCGCCGCTACACCGGCGACCACGACGAGGTGGAGGACGGCGTGGCGGCGCTGCTCAGCTTCGCCGGCGGCGGCGTCGCGACGCTGACCGCGAACGCGCCCACCTACCCCGCCGACCCGGCCGTCTGGGAGACCGAGGTCCACGGGCGCGACGCCATGGTCCGGATGCGCACGCGCGGCTTCGCCGAGACGAACGGCAAGGCCGGCGCCCAGCGCTACGAGGCCGGGGGCGACGAGGAGACCGCCCGGCCGCACTACAACTTCGAGCGCCAGGCGGTGGACTTCCTGGCCGCGATCGAGGCCGGCCGCGACCCGTCGGTGACGGGCGAGGACGGCCTGCGGGCGCTGGAGATCTGCCTCGCCGTCTACCGCTCGGCCGAGCTCGGCCGGCCGGTCGTCATCGACGAACTGCGCCAGGGAGGCGATGCATGAACGTCTACGTGTCCGTCGACATGGAGGGCTGCGCGGGGATCGTCCACCGCGAGCAGACCAACCCCACCGGCGTCGATTACGAGCAGGGCCGCCGCGCCATGGAGGTCGAGGCGAACGCCGCGATCGCCGGTGCGTTCGAGGCCGGGGCCACCCGCGTCGTCGTCGCCGATGGCCACGGCGGCAACGGGATGCGCAGCATCCGCGCACCCGAGCTCGACCCGCGCGCCGAGCTGATCACGGGGTCGCCGCGGCGCTTCGGCCAGCTCGACGGGATCGAGGAGGGGTTCGACGCGCTCCTGATGGTCGGGTACCACACCCGCCACGGGCGTGCCGGCGTGCTCAGCCACACCACCAACGGCCAGGCCGTCGGGGACCTGTGGGTCAACGGCCGGGTGGTCGGCGAGGTGGGGCTGAACGCGCTGTACGCGGGCGCCCGAGGGGTGCCGACGCTGCTCGTCACCGGGGACGACCTCACGTGCGCCGAGGCGGCGCACGACTGCCCCGGTACCGAGACCGTGACCGTGAAGTGGGCGCGCGGCCGGTACGCGGCGCGCGGTCTGCACCCGGACGTGGCGTGCGCTGCCATCCGCCGCGGCGCCGCTGCCGGACTGGCGCGCCGCGACGCGGTCGCCCCGGTGGTCACGGTGAGCCCGGTCGAGGTGCGTCTGCGCTTCAAGGAGACCGGCTCTGCCGAGTCCGCGGCGCGCGTGCTGCACACCGAGCTCGTCGACGACGACACGGTGGCGTTCACGGCTGCGGACGTGATCGAGGCGTACGTCGCCTACAACGTGCTCGTCGAGACCTGGCAGCCGGCGTGGGGGGCGTGGATCAGGGGGTGAGGGCCACGTGGCGACCGTGACCCGACCGCTCGCGTCGCGGCGGCTCTTCCATGGCTGGAAGATCGTCGGCGGGGCGGTGGCGATGCAGTCGCTGCAATCGTTGCTCTTCTGGCAGGCCTTCGGCACCTACGCGGCGCTCTGGATGGCCGACTTCGGTTGGAGCCGCACGACCATCGCGTGGGCGGCCTCGTTGCAGCGCACCGAATCGGGGCTGCTGGGCCCCATCCACGGCTGGCTGCTCGACCGCACCTCGCCGCGCCGCGTGTTCGTCCTGGGCGTCGTCATGATGGCGAGCGGGCTCGTCGGGGTCGCCTTCGTCACCAACTTCACCCAGTTCATCGTGCTCTACCTGGTTGCCTCGATCGGCTCGAGCCTGTGCGGGATGCTCACGCTGATGACCGTGGTGGTCAACTGGTTCGATCGCTTCCGGGCGCGCAGCATGGCGGCGATGCAGTTGGGCATCAGCATCGGCAGCCTCGCGCTCCCCGCGCTCGCCTGGGCGCTCGTCACGTACGGATGGCGGCCGGTGTCGATCGCGTCGGGTCTGATCATCCTGGTGGTCGGGCTGCCGATCGCGCGGCTCCTGCACCGCGACCCCGAGATGCTCGGGTTGCGTCCGGACGGCGAACCAGGGGAAGCTCCGACGCTCGCTCCGGCGCCGCAGGTGCTGGGCCGTCGCCGCCTGGCGGGCGGAGCGCTGCGCACCGGCGCCTTCTGGCTCATCTCCGCCGGCCACGCCGCGGCGCTCGCGATCATGTCGGCGGTCGGCGTGCACTTCGTCGTGTACGTGACCGAGGTGTTGGGCGTGAGCATCACGGCCGCGGCCACGCTCATGGCGGTCATGACGGCCGCGTCGGTCGTCGGTCAGGTGGTCGGCGGCGTGCTCGGCGACCGGATCGACAAGCGCTGGTTGGCGGGTGGCGCGATGCTGGCGCACGCGCTCTCGATGGCGCTGCTGGTCACCGCGGGCACGGTCCTCACGGTGATGACCGCCGCGATCCTCCACGGCCTGGCCTGGGGGGTCCGAGGGCCGTTGATGGGGGCGATGCGCGCCGATTACTTCGGTCGCAAGGCGTTCGCGTCGGTGATGGGGTTCTCGTCGCTCGTCGTCATGTTCGGGTCGGTGGCCGGCCCGCTCGTCATCGGTTTGGTCGCCGACGGGACCGGCAGCTACGCCGGCGCGTTCGTCGCCCTGGCCGTCGTGGGGTTGCTCGGTGCGGTGGCCTTCTTCGCCCTCGGGCGCCCAGAAGCGCAGCCCCCGGTGGTGGTGGCGTGAGCCGGACCTGCCGCAGGAGGGAACGACCATGAGCCCAACGGACGACGATCTGGCGTACGCGAGCATCGGCGAGCTCCATGCGGCGTACGCGCGCGGCGACGCCTCGCCCGTCGAGGTCGCCGAGGCGTACCTCGCCCGCCTCGATGCCTACGACGGTGCACTGCGGAGCCACGCGACGGTCTGCCGCGACGCGGTGCGCGCCGCCGCCCGCCTCGCCGAGATCGAGATCCACCGGGAGGGGCCGCGGGGGCCGCTCCACGGCATCCCGCTCTCCCACAAGGACAACCTGTGGACGCGCGGCGTGCGCACCGGATGCCACTCGCGCACCTCGTTCGACCACGTGCCCGGCGAGGACGCGACCGCCGTCGCTCGCTTGCACGAGGCAGGCGGGCTGCTGCTCGGCAAGACGAACACCACCGAGTTCGCCTGTGGGGATCAGGACGTCGTCGGGGACACCCCCAACCCGTGGGGGGCGGCGCTCCACAGCGGCGCCTCGAGCGCCGGCTCCGCGAGCGCGGTCGCCGCGGGCCTCACCGCCGGCGCCACCGGCAGCGACACCGGCGGCTCGATCCGCGCGCCGGCCGCGCTCTGTGGGGTGGTGGGCGTCAAACCGACCTACGGCCGGGTCAGCCGCCACGGGTTGGTGCCGTTGGCGTGGTCGATGGACCACGTGGGCCCCCTGACCCGCCGCGTCGCCGACGCGGCCGCGATGCTGCAGGCGATGGCGGGCGCCGACCCCCGCGACCCGACCAGCGACCCGCGCCCGGTGCCCGACTACGCCGCGGCGCTCACCGAGCGTCTGCCGGGCGTTCGCGTCGGGGTGCCGGTCGGGTACTTCTTCGACGGTCTGGAGCCGGACGTCGACGCGGCCGTGCGGGCGGCGCTGCAGGTGCTCGAGGACCTGGGCGCCCGGCTCGTGCCCGTCCACCTGCCCTCGGCGGGCGACCTCGCCGCGGCCGGCAGCCTGCTGTCGATGTGGGAGGCCTTCGGCCTGCACGCCGCGACGCTGCGTCGCGAGGGTGCGGCGTACGGGCGCAAGGCGCGCGCGCACATCGCCTCGGGCGCCTTCCACGCGTCCGCCGACGTCGTGCATGCGCTGCAGCTGCGCGCGGGCTGGGCGCGGGAGGTCGCGCTCGCCTTCGCGGCGGTCGACGTGCTCGTCACGCCGACGCTACCGTTCACGGCCGTCGGTCGCGACGCCTGGATCGCCGGCCCCCCGGACACCAGTTGGGCCACCCGGGCCTTCAGCCTCACGGGCCACCCCGCCCTCACCCTGCCGTGCGGCTTCGACCGCGCCGGCTTGCCCGTGGCGCTGCAGATCGCCGCGCGCCGGTTCGACGAGGCGACGATGTTCCGCGTCGGCCATGCGTACGAGCGCGCAACGACGTGGCACGCGCGTCGGCCGGACCCGTCCTGGTGGACCGACCCTGTGCCCACCTCGACCGCACGCGCCCAGGTGGCGCCGGTCGCCGAAGGTACGCTGGCGGGGTTGCGCGCCGAGGCCGAACGCCTCGGCTTGCCCCTCGACGACCACGACCTCGCCCGCATCCATGGCCTCGTCGACCGGGTGCGTCGGGGACTCGCCCCGCTCCGCCCCGCCGCCACCGTCGGCCTCGAACCCGACCTCCGTTTCGTACCCCCTGCCCCCTGAGGAGCCTCATGACGAACGCCACCCCCACCGCCAACCACCCGCTGACCTACACCGACCCCGCCACCGCCCACCGCGTCGTCGACGTCGCGCTGAGCCTGAGCCAGCTCGGCATGACGCGCTTCGGGCGACCGCTGGTGCTCGCCAACTACACCGACCAGACCGAGGGCACGCTGGCAAGCCTCGAGGCGGTCGAGGACGCCGTTTCCGCCATCGAGACCACCGCCGCCGGGCTGACCGGCCACCGCCGCGGCTACCTGGATGCGCTCACGCGCGCCTTCCGCACGCTCGTCTCGATCCTCCGCGACGAGGGCCGTCCGTACGGCGAGCTCGTCCAGGGCATCCTCGAGATCGACCACCAACCGATCCCCGCCTCCGAGGCGCGGCGCCTGCGCGCGGAGCTGCACGAGCTGCTCGGCCGCATCGGCTACGAGGGCCCGCTCGAGAAGCAGGTGCCGGCGTGGCTCGAGGCGACCAGCCTGACCGGCGATGCGGTGATCGACTTCGGCCAGTCGATCCTCGATCGCGCCCGCACCGACACCGAGCGCTTCGTGCTCAAGCTGCCCCCGGGCGAGGGCGTCGACTCCTTCACCGGCGTCCGCGACGTGCACTACTCGGGGCGCTCGCAGTACACGGGGGGCTTCCGCGGCTGGCTGCACTTCAACGTCGACAAGTCCTGGCAGCAGGACCTGTTCGTGCACGTCCTGTGCCACGAGGCCTACCCAGGTCACCAGACCTTCTACGCGCTCTGGGACGAGCTCTACCAGCAAGGGCGCTGGCCGACCGAGGCGGCGTACTACCAGCTCAACGCGCCCACCAACGCGGTCTTCGAGGGCGGGCCCGAGATGGCGATGCACTTCCTCGGCTGGGACGAGGGCGATTCCGACGAGGCGCTGCGGCTGCGCGCCGCGGTGGCCTACATGGACCTCGGCCGGATCGCCATGAACGACGGCTGCCTGTACGCCAACACCGGCCGGATGACGCGCGAAGAGGCCGTCCAGAACATGGTCGACCACTTCGTGCTGCGCGACGACGCCGAGCGTGCGTACGACTTCTTCACCGACTCGCTGGCGCGCACCAACTACGCGCAGTACTACTACGGCCGCCGCATCGTGAAGCTCGGCTTCGAGCGCTTCGCGGGGAGCGATGCCGACAAGCAGCGCTTCTACGACCTGCTCTACCGCACCCCGCACTCCACCCGCACCTTCGTGGACGCGGTGGCGGAGGCCTCGGGGGCACCGTTCGATCCGTTCGCGTACCCGGGTTCGAGCGACTGAGGCGGACGCGGCCATGCGCACGACGAGGGGCGCGGTCTTCGGACCGCGCCCCTCGTCAACTCTCGATCGATGGTTGGCCCCGCTGGGTCCGAGGGCTGAGGACCCCGCCGAGCTGACGCCGTGATCTCGAACGAGAGCGAACGCGGGCGCCCAGGTGGCCCG
>JAABSI010000112.1 GCA_011390455.1 Trueperaceae bacterium | reverse complement strand
CGAGGAGGCACGCCGCCTCATCGATGCCACCGAGCGTTCGCTCGAGGCCGGCATCGCGGCGGTGCAGGTAGGCAACCGTCTTGGCGACGTGTCCGCGGCCATCCAGGGCGTCGTCGAAGCGGACGGTTTCTGGGTGGTCCGAGAGTTCGTGGGCCACGGCATCGGCCGGGAGTTCCACGAGGACCCCGAGGTGCCCAACTACGGTCGTGCCGGCACGGGTCCCGTCCTACGCCCCGGCCTCGTCCTGGCCATCGAACCGATGGTCGCCACCCGATCCACCCGGGTGGTCGTGCAGGACGACGGCTGGACGGCTTCCACCGCGGACGGATCGCTGGCCGCCCATGTCGAGCACACGGTCGCCGTCACCGAAGACGGCCCGTGGGTGCTCACCGCACGCTCAAGTCGGGCACCGGCGACCGCCGGGGCCCTGAGGAGGTAGGCATGGCGCGACGACGATTCACCGGCCCCCCGAAGCCGCGCCGCGACGAGGAGACGACGCAGGACACCATCCGTACGGAAGGCGTCGTCCTCGAAGCGCGCCCCAACACGACCTTCCTGGTCCAGTTGGACGCGGGTCCGGAGATCCTCGCCCACGTGGGCGGCAAGATGCGCCGGCACTACATCCGCATCCTCCCGGGCGACCGGGTGGTCATCGAGATCAGCACCTACGATCCTGAAAAGGGTCGCATCGTCTACCGGAAGTAGGAGACCGACCATGAAGGTCCGCGCGTCCGTCAAACCCATGTGCGACAAGTGCAAGGTGATCCGTCGCCACGGGCGGGTCTACGTGATCTGCTCGGTCAACCCGAAGCACAAGCAGAGGCAGGGATAAGGCATGGCACGCATCTCAGGCATCGACCTCCCGCGTGAGAAGCGCATCGAGCACGCGCTCCCGTACATCTACGGAGTGGGGCTCTCGCGCTCCCAGCAGATCCTCGCCGAGGCAGGCGTCGACCCCGACGTCCGCGTCAAAGACCTCGCCGAGACCGACGTCGCCAAGATCCGCGAGATCGTCGACCGCAGCTTCAAGGTCGAGGGCGACCTCCGCCGTGAGGTCCAGCTGAACATCAAGCGCCTCATGGACATCGGCTGCTACCGCGGCCTCCGCCACCGCCGCGGTCTGCCCGTGCGCGGCCAGTCCACCAAGACGAACGCCCGCACCCGCAAGGGCCCGCGCCGCACCGTCGCCGGTAAGAAGAAGGCGCCGAAGAAGTAAGGGGACCCTGAGCAGACATGGCCAAACCCACCAAGACCACCAAGAAGCGCG
Organism: Trueperaceae bacterium; assembly: GCA_011390455.1. The sequence continues at coordinate 6,897 of JAABSI010000112.1, read as the reverse complement.
TCAAGCGCTCGCTCGCCGAAGGCAAGGCCTTCATCCACGCGAGCTACAACAACACGATCGTCACGATCACGGACATGGACGGCAACACCGTCGCCTGGTCCTCGTCGGGCAGCATCGGCTACAAGGGCTCCAAGAAGGGCACCCCGTACGCCGCCCAGCTGGCCGCCGCCGACGCCACCCGCAAGGCCCAGAACATGGGCCTCAGCCAGCTCGACATCGTGATCCGCGGCACCGGCTCCGGCCGTGAGCAAGCGATCCGGTCGATCCAGGCCACGGGCGTGAACGTGCGCACGATCATCGACGACACCCCCAGCCCCCACAACGGCTGCCGCCCACGCAAGCGCAAGCTGCGCTGATCGGACGGAAGGAGAAACCATGGGTCGATACCGAGGTCCGATCGTCAAGATCAGCCGGCGCGAAGGCGTGAACCTGGTCGAGTCGCCGAAGGTCCAGAAGTACATGGAACGGCACCCGTACCCTCCGGGGCAGCATGGCCAGCGCCGTCGCCGCAAGCCGTCGGACTACGCCGTCCGCCTGCGCGAGAAGCAGAAGCTGCGGTTCTACTACAACATGAGCGAGAAGCAGTTCCGGAACCTCTTCGCCGAGGCGTCCCAGAAGACCGGCGCCACCGGCCAGGTGTTCCTGCAGCTGCTCGAATCGCGCCTCGACAACGTCGTGTACCGCATGGGCATCGCGAGCACCCGCCGCCAGGCGCGGCAGTTCGTCGCCCACGGGCACATCGTCGTCAACGGCAAGCGCGTCGACGTGCCGTCGTACCGGGTCGAACCCGGCGACGTCCTCGAGGTCCACGCCAAGGCGAAGAAGAACCCCTTCATCCGCGAGAACCTCGAAGCGCGCAAGCGCGGCAAGACGCTCCCCTGGCTCGAGTTCGATGCCGAAGCCATGAGGGGGACCTTCAAGAGCCGGCCCTCGCGCGAAGACATCGTCGTGCCGGTCAACGAACTCCAGGTCATCGAGTACTACTCGCGTTGATCGGGACGGAGACCACGGTGCAGATCATCCCCGAGTTCAAAGCCAAGACCACGCCCACCTACGGCGAGTTCGTCGTGGAGCCGCTGGCGCGCGGCTTCGGCGTCACGCTCGGCAACCCGCTCCGGCGCTTGCTGCTCTCCTCGGTGCCCGGCACCGCGGTGACGAGCGTCTACATCGAGGACGTGCTCCACGAGTTCTCGACCATCCCCGGCGTCGTCGAGGACGTGATGCAGATCATCCTCCAGCTCAAGGAGCTGGTCGTGAAGCTGCACGACGACGACCCGGTCACCCTGACGCTCCGCAAGGAGACCCCCGGCGCGGTGACCGCGGCCGACTTCGACGTGCCCGTGGGCGCCGAGGTCGTCAACGCCGACCTGCCGATCGCCACCCTCGGCGAGGGCGGCAAGCTGGTCATGGAAGTGCGCGTCGAGCCCGGCGTCGGCTACGTCCCCGCCGACATCCACGGCACCAAGGACCGCATCAACTCGATCCCCGTCGACGCGCTGTTCACGCCGGTCCGCCGCGTGGCGTACCGCGTCGAGGACACCCGCGTCGGCCAGAAGACCGACCTCGACCGGCTGGTCCTGCGCGTCTGGACCGACGGCTCGATCGACCCGCGCACCGCCCTCGACCACGCGGTCGAGACCCTGCGCACCCAGCTGAACGTCTTCAGCATGGAGTCGACCGAGCTCGAGCCCGACCAGGTCCCGGTCATGACCATCCCCACCAAGGCCCCCGACGCCGCCCCGGCGGCGCCCGAACCGGTCCAGATGAGCCTCGAGAGCCTCCAACTCTCCTCGCGCGTGCTGCACTCGCTGCAAGAGGAGGGCATCGACTCCGTCAACGCCCTGCTCGCGCTCAGCGAGCGCGACCTCAAGAAGGTCGGCGGCGTCGGGGAGAAGAGCCTCGAGGAGATCAAGGAACGCCTCGCGGCCAGCGGCCTGAAGCTCAAGGAGTAACCGATGCGCCACCTGTCCGCCGGCCGCAAGCTGAACATGAACAGCAGCCACCGCATCGCGCTCGCGCGTTCGCAGGCGACTGCCCTGTTCCGCCATGGCCGCATCAAGACCACCCTCACGAAGGCCAAGAACCTCCAGCCCTTCGTCGAGAAGCTGATCACCACCGCCCGCGGCGGCGACCTCCACGCCCGCCGCCTCATCGCCCGCGACGTGCACGACAACGACATCCAGCGCAAGCTGATGGACGAGATCGCGCCGCGCTACGCGGAGCGCCCCGGGGGCTACACCCGGATCTACCGCCTCGGGACGCGGCGCGGCGACGCGACGCAAGAGGCGTACATCGAACTCGTCGACGACTGACCGGTTCGCTACGTCGATGCGGGGGCGGCCCCGTGTTGGGGACCTAGAGGCGCTTCGCGCCAACGGTCCCCGACACGGGGCCGCCCCCTTCGCGGGTGGCGAACGGGGTCGCTGGGGGGTGGGGTACCTCCGGGCGGCGGTCGGTCGGTGCTTCGGCGTGCCGCCCTTCGTCGTGGCTCCTCGTTGGCAAGCGGTCGTGGCGGTTCGGCGCAGGCGGTTCGTTGCTGCGCGGTGGGCGGTGGCGCGGTTCGGGGCCGTTGGCGCGAAGCGCCTCTAGGCCCCGAACCGCGCCACCGCCACCCCCGGTCAGTACGGCCGCGTGTAGAGGGCCTTCGCGAACGACGAGCCCGGGCCGGTCCACTCGACGTGGAGCAGCTCGGCCACGGTGGCGCCGAGGTCGGCGAAGCCGGCCCTGGTGGGGATGGGGCGGGGGACCACGCCGGGGCCGGTCGCGAGCAGCAGGCCGTGCTCGCGGGTGTGGTCGGTGCCGGTCCACGTGGGGTCGTTGCCGTGGTCGCTGACCAGGATCAGCACGTCTTCCGGGCCGAGCGCGGCGCGCAGCTCGGGGAGGCGCGCGTCGAAGGCGGCGAGGGCGGCCGCGTACCCCTGGGGGTCGCGGCGGTGGCCGTAGAGCGCGTCGAAGCCGACCAGGTTGGTGAACACGAGGCCGTCGACGCCGCTCTCGAGCGCCGCGATCGTCTGGGTGACGCCGTCGTCGTCGTCCTTCGTGTGCACCGCACGGGTGATGCCCCGATGCGCGTAGATGTCGGGGATCTTGCCGATGCCCACGACCTCGCGACCGGCCTCGACGAGCGCGTCCAGGACGGTCGGGCTCGGCGGCGCCTCGGCGTAGTCCTTGCGGTCGGCGTTGCGCCGCCGCCAGGCGCCCGGTTCGCCCTCGAACGGGCGCGCGATCACCCGGGCGACGGCGACGTCGCCGACGAGGATCTCGCGCGCGGCCCGGCACCAGGCGTAGAGCGTCTCGAGCGGCACCACGTCGACGTGGGCGGCGACCTGGAAGACGCTGTCGGCGCTCGTGTACACGATCGGGGCACCGGTGGCGACGTGTTCGGCGCCGAGCTCGTCGAGGATCGCGGTGCCCGACGCGGGCCGGTTGCCGAGATGCCCGCGGCCGGTCGCGGCGTCGAAGGCGGCCATGACCGCCTCGGGGAAGCGCTCGAAGGTGCGGAACGGCTGGGTCAGCTCGATCCCCATGAACTCCCAGTGGCCGGTGGTCGTGTCCTTGCCGGGCGAGCGCTCGCGCATCCGGCCGAAGGCCCCCTGGGGTGCGTCGTGCGTGGGCAGGCTGGTCACGCCGGGCACCATGCCCAAACCGAGGGCGGTCAGGTTCGGGAGGTCGACCGGGGCGACCTCGAGGGTGTGGTCGAGGGTGTGGGCGCCGGCGTCGCCGAACGAATCGGCGTCGGGCAGCGCGCCCACCCCTACGGAGTCGAGCACGACGAGCGCGACGGTGCGGCGGCGGTGCATGCCCGAGCCTACCGCTTGGGTTGCACCGCGTGCCTGCGGCTACGGCCTCTCCCTCCGGGAAGCGTGGGACACTACGGGGATGCCGGACGCGAACGACCTGGGGACGGTGGTGCTCGACCGCCTGCGCGCGCTGGCGCCGGAGGCGGCGCGCGTGGGCGTGGGCGTCTCGGGCGGGGGCGACAGCGTCGCGCTCGCCTGCCTGCTCGTCGAGGCCGGCGTGGACGTGGCGATCCTGCACGTCGACCACGGACTGCGCCCCACCTCGAGCGCCGACGCCGCCTTCGTCGAGGGGCTCGCAGCCACGCTCGGCGTGCGCTACTCGGGCGCTCGGGTGCCCGTGTCGGCCGTCGCCGACCGCCGCGGCTGGAACCTCGAGGACGCCGCCCGGCGCCTCCGCCGCGAGGCGCTCCACCGCCTGGCGCGGGGCGTGGGGGCCGATGCGATCGCGCTCGCCCACACGGTCGACGACCAGGCGGAGACCGTGCTCTTGCAGGCGCTGCGCGGCGCCGCCTACCTGCACGGCATGCCCGCGCGGCGCGGTCGCATCGTGCGGCCGCTGCTGGGCGTGAGCCGCAACGAGTTGCGCGCCTGGCTCGACCGCCGGCGCCAACCGTGGCGCGAGGACCCGACGAACGAGGACCTCGAGCGCGCACGGGCGTGGGTGCGGCACGCGTTGCTGCCGCGCATGGAGACGCATGCCGCCGGAACGAGCCATCGCTTGGCGCGCCTCGCGACCGTGCAGCGCGACGTGGCGGCCTTCGTCCGGGCCGAGGCCGTGCGGCGCGTCCGCGGCGTCGATCGCCTGCTCGGCGACGGCGCCCCGACCGCGGCTCGGCGCACGGCCGCCGAGGAGGGGCTCGAGGCGGCGGTCCTCGCGCGCCAGCCGGTGGCGGTGCAGCGCGAGGCGTTGGCGGCGCTCTTGGCGGCCGCGGAGGTCCCGGTCGACCAGCTGCGGATCGAGACCGCACGGGCGCACCTGGGCGCCGCGACCCCGTGGCGGTCGAGCGTGGGGAAGGGCGCGACGCTTCGGATCGCGTACGGGCGCGTGGCCGTGGCGCGGCCGGTCGCATCCGCCGCCGCGCAGCGGGTGGAGCGCCCCGAGCAGCTCCCCGACGGGGTCCCGGCGTCCGTCCTGGGAGGTGGCCCGCTGGACCTGCGGGCGCGCATGCCGGGCGACGTCGTCGCGCTCCCCGGCGGCCACCGGTCGCTCGCCGACGTGCTCGTCGACGCCCGCGTGCCCCGGGAGGAGCGCGACGGGGTGCGCGTGCTGGCGCGCGACGCCGAAGTCGTGTGGGTCGAGGGCGTCGTGACGGCCACCGAGGCAGGGTCGCGGCTGCTCGAGGACGACGAACACCGCTGGATGCGGCGGGCGCTGGAGCTGGCGGGCGCCGCAGGGGCCGCGGGCGAGCTGCCCGTGGGGGCGGTCGTAGTGCAGGACGGCGTCGTGGTGGGGGAGGGGGCCAACGCGACGCGCGCCACCGGCGACCCGACCGCCCACGCCGAGGTGGTCGCGCTGCGCGCCGCCGCGGCGGCGGTCGGCGACTGGCGCCTCACGGGCGCCACCCTGGTCGTGACCCTGGAGCCGTGCCCGATGTGCTTCGGCGCCGTCCTGGCCGCGCACGTCGCGCGCGTCGTGTACGGCGCCGAGAACCGGCGCGACGGCGCCCTGGGGGGCGTCGCCGAGCTGTCGGGGGAGAGCTGGAAGCGGCGGCCCGAGGTGCGCGGCGGGGTGCGGGCCCGGGAGGCGGAGGCGCTCCTGTCGGGCTTCTTCGCCGACCGCCGAGGTTGAGCGGCGCGTCCACCACGGCCACGGAACGGTCGACCCGACGTGTACGATGGTTCGGATGAAGATCCGGAACTTCTCGATCATCGCCCACGTCGACCACGGCAAGTCGACGCTGGCGGATCGCATCCTCGAACATACCCAGACCGTCTCGGAGCGCGAGAAGCGCGACCAGATGCTCGACACGCTGGACCTGGAGCGCGAGCGCGGCATCACGATCAAGGCCACGCCCATGCGGCTGTACTACACCTCGGACGCCGGCGACACCTACCTGTTCAACTTGATCGACACCCCTGGCCACGTCGACTTCAACTACGAGGTCTCGCGCGCGCTGCGCGCCTGCGAGGGCGTCTTGTTGGTGATCGACGCCGCTCAAGGGGTCGAGGCGCAGACGATCCAGAACGCCTACCTGGCGACCGACAACGGCCTCGAGGTGCTCCCGATCATCAACAAGATCGACCTGCCGGCCGCCGACGTGCCGGGCGCGATCGCCGAGCTCGAAGAGGTGATCGGCATCCCGGGCGACCACGCCGTCGCCACGTCCGCGAAGACCGGCGAGAACGTGCGGGCCGTGCTCGAGGGGATCGTCGAGCACCTGCCCGGACCCCAGGGCGACCCCGACGCGGGGCTCCGCGCGCTCATCTTCGACGCGGTGTACGACGCCTACCAGGGCGTCATCGCCTTCATCCGGGTCTTCGACGGCTCGATCGCCTCGGGCGACAAGGTGAAGATCGCCTCGACCGGCAAGCTGCTCGAGGTCGACAAGGTCGGCTTCTTCAGCCCGGCGCCTACCGTGAGCGAGCGCCTCGGCGTCGGCGAGGTCGGCTGGTTCACTGCCGGCATCAAGGAGATCGCCGACACGCAGATCGGCGACACCGTGAACTCGGTCGATCGCTCCGCCGGCGCCGCCATCCCGGGCTTCAAGCCGGCGATGCCGGTCGTCTTCAGCGGCCTGTACCCGACCGACACCGAGGACTACCCCAAGCTGCGGGAGGCGCTCGAGAAGCTGCGCCTCAACGACGCCGCCTTCAGCTTCGAGCCCGAGACCTCCGAGGCGCTCGGCTTCGGCTTCCGCTGCGGCTTCCTGGGTCTGCTGCACGCCGACATCGTCCAGGCGCGGCTCGAGCGCGAGTTCGACCTCTCGCTGATCGCCACCGCCCCCGGCGTCGTCTACGACGTCGTCACCACCGACGGCAAGCGGCTGCGCGTCCAGAACCCCAGCGAGCTCCCTGCGCCCGACCGCATCGAGACGATCTCGGAGCCCTGGGTGGCGCTCTCGGTCTTCTTGCCCGAGGACTACGTGGGCGCGGCGAT
>JAABSI010000111.1 GCA_011390455.1 Trueperaceae bacterium | reverse complement strand
CCCTCGATGATCGTGGTCTCGTCCTTGCTGATGCGCACGCGCTTGGCGCGGCCCAGCTGGTCGATGCGCACGTTCTCGAGCTTGTGGCCGAGCTCTTCGCTGATGACCTCGCCGCCGGTGACGGCCGCGATGTCCTTGAGCATCTCCTTGCGGCGGTCGCCGAAGCCCGGGGCCTTGACGGCCGCGATGTTCAGGGTCCCGCGCAGCTTGTTCACCACGAGGGTGGCGAGCGCTTCGCCTTCGATGTCCTCGGCGATGATCAGGAGCGGCTTGCCGGTCTGGGCGACCTGCTCGAGCACGGGCAGCAGGTCCTTGAGCGCGCTGACCTTCTTCTCGTGGATGAGCAGGTAGGCGTCCTCGAGGACGGCTTCCATCGCGTCGCTGTCGGTGATGAAGTAGGGCGAGATGTAGCCCTTGTCGAACTGCATGCCCTCGACGACGTCGAGCTCGGTGTCGAAGCCCTTGGACTCCTCGACGGTGATGACGCCGTCGCGGCCGACCTTGTCCATCGCGTCGGAGATGACCTTGCCGACCTCGGGGTCGTTCGCGGAGATCGCGGCGACCTCGGCGACGGCCTTGCTGTCCTCGACGGGCTGCGCCATCGAGGAGATCTCCTTGACGGCGGCCTCGACGGCCTTGTCGATGCCGCGCTTGAGCGCGAGCGGGTTCGCGCCGGCCGCGACGTTGCGCAGGCCCTCGCGGACGATCGCCTGACCGAGCACGGTCGCGGTGGTGGTGCCGTCGCCCGTGATGTCGTTGGTCTTGCTGGCGATCTCGATCAGCAGCTTGGCGCCGATGTTCTCGAGGTTGTCGGAGAGCTCGATGTCCTTGGCGACGGTGACGCCGTCCTTGGTGATCGTCGGGCTACCGAACTTCTTCTCGAGGACCACGTTGCGGCCCTTGGGGCCGAGCGTGACCTTGACGGCGTTGGCGACGGCGTTGACGCCGCGTTCGAGCGCGCGGCGAGCTTCTTCTTTGAAAACCAGTTCTTTGGCCATGGGTGCTTCCGTCCTTACTCGACGATCGCGTGGATGTCGCGCTCGCTGAGAATCATGAGGTCTTTGCCGTCGAGATCGATTTCGGTGCCGCCGTACTTGGCGAAGACGACCGTATCGCCGACGCTGACTTCCAGCGCGACGCGCTTGCCGTCGTCGAGCAGCTTGCCGCTGCCGACCGCGACGACCTTGCCGCGCTGGCTCTTCTCTTTGGCGCTGTCGGGCAGGACGATGCCGGACGCCGTGGTCTGGGGCTCGTCGATCACTTCGACGACGACCTTGTCACCGAGGGGTTTGAGCTTCATCGGTTCCTCCGTTGGAACGTGGGTTCCCCCGATCGGGGGTGCATGGGATTGGCACTCGCGACCTGCGAGTGCCAACTGCCGTCATCCTAGGCCGACCGGTACCGTGTTGTCAACGAGGTTGAGTGGGTGCGACTCAGGTCTTCGGCGCGTCAGCCGCGCCGGAGGCCGAGGATCAAGCCCGGCACGAAGGCGCCGGCGAACACGAGGTTGTACGTCAGCACGTCGACCAACGTCCGCCAGGACGATTCCAGCGACGACCCCTCGAGCATCGGGTCGACGCGCGCCTGCACCTCGCCCCAGTTCACCGTGAGGAACCCCTGCCAGGCCAGGACCTGCACGACCACGAACACGAGGCCGACGGCCACGGCGACGAGCTTCCCCACCTTCTTCAGGGCGTAGCCCACGGCGAACCCGGCGACGAGCCCGACGCCGAGCTGGGAGGCGAGCGGCCACCAGGAGGAGAGGTCGACGTCCACCCTCGAAGCGTACCACGGACCGGTTCCGGAGCCGCTCCAGGACGCGCGATATGAACGCCGCGTGAGCGCGCTGGGCAGCGTGCCGCACCCTCGGCCAGGGGGTATCATGCCCGCGTGATCCAGGTCGCCGCCCCCGTCGCCACCGCGCTCGCCGCCGGACATCCGGTGGTCGCGCTCGAGTCGACCGTGCTGACCCACGGGCTGCCGCGGCCGCGCAACCTCGAACTCGGGCGCGCGTTGGAGCGGATCGTGCGCGACGGCGGCGCCGTCCCCGCGACCGTGGGCGTGCTCGACGGCCGGCTGATCGTCGGCCTCGACGACGCCCAGATGGAACGCCTGGCGAGCGGCCCGGCCGCCAAGGCCTCGCCCTGGAACGTCGCGGCGCTCGTCGCGATGGCCCGTCCGGCCGGCACCACCGTCGCGACCACCCTCCACGCGGCCGCGGCGGCGGGCGTGCGCGCCTTCGCCACCGGCGGCATCGGCGGCGTGCACCGCGAGCCGTTCGACGAGTCCGCCGATCTGGCGGCCCTCGCCCGGTACCCGGTCGTGACGGTCTGCGCCGGCGCGAAGAGCGTGCTCGACGTCCCGGCCACGGTCGAACGGCTCGAGACGGCCGGCGTACCGATCCTCGGCTGGCGCAGCGACCGGCTCGCGGGCTTCCACGTTCCGATCGGGGACCTGCCGATCGCCGAGCGCGTGGAGTCCGTCGACGACATCGTCCGCACCTTCCTCGCCCACCGCGCCCTGGGGCTCCCCGGTGGCGTCCTGGTCAGCCAACCGGTGGCGGAGGGGCTCGACCCGAGCGAACTCGCACGCTGGCTCGAAGAGGCGCACGCCGACGTCCGCGCGGCCGGCGCACGCGGCAAGGACGTGACGCCGGCCCTCCTCGCGGCGCTCGCGGAGCGCTCGAGCGGCGCGACGGTGGACGTCAACGTCCGCCTGCTCGAGGCGAACGCCCGACTCGCGACCGACATCGCCGTCGCGCTGGCGTTCGCGGACCGACCGGTGCCCGCATGAGCGACGGCGTGCCCATGGAAACCCCTCCGGGGCGTCCGGAGCGCCTCGGCGACCGCTTGCGCGCGGCGCGCGAACGCGCGGGCCTCGAGCTCTCCGAACTCGCCCATCGGACGCACGTCCGGCGGGCGTACCTCGAGGCGCTCGAAGACGGACGCTACGCCGACCTGCCCGAGGACGTGTACACCCGGAACTTCGTGCGGCTCCACGCACAGAACGTCGGGCTCGACCCAGCGCCGCTGCTCGAGCTCTACGCGCGCGAGCGGCTCGACGCCGTCGGTCGCTCGACGCTGGAGCGGCGCTTGGACCACGACCGCCGCGAAGCCGCCGTCCCGCTGGGCGACGGCGCCGAGCGGGGCGCTCCGCCCAGAACGACCCCGCGCGAGTCCTTCAAGGCGCGCGCGCAGAACGCCGCCCGCCTGCCGGCGTGGCTCGGGCCGACCTTCGCCACCGTGCTGCTCGTCGCGGTCGTCGTCGGCCTCGCGGCCTGGGGCGTCGACCGCTTCTTCGCGAACCCCCCCGTCGCGCCGGCCGGATCGACGGCGGCTTCGCCCGAGTCGACCGAGAACCCGGCGGGCGGCGACGACGGCGACGCGGACGCCGGCGCGCCCGCGGACGCCGCGGCGACGCCCAGCGTCCTGACCGGCCCGGGCGCGACGGTCGACGCGATCGTGCGGATCGACCTCATCACCGATCCGCCCGGCGCGGAGGTCACGGTCGACGGCTTCGCGGTGCCCGGGCGCACCCCGCTCCTCGACGTGCCGTTCACCGCACGCACCGGGCGCGTCGTGCGCGCCGAACTCGAGGGGCACACCGCCGCTCAAGAGGTGGTCGACCTCCTGGAGGACCGCGAGGTGCGCTTGACCTTGGCGCCGCTCGCGGACGCGCCGAGCGTGCCCGCGCCGACCACCGCCGGGGCGCTCACGCTCTCGGTGGTCGACACCACCTGGCTCGAGGTCTATACCGGCGACGCGCGGAACGCGGGGGAGCGGCTGGTCTACACGACCGCACAAGCGGGCGATCGCTACGACTTCGACCTCCCCGTGTTCGTGTACGTCGGCAACGCCGCCGGCGTCCGCGTCGCTCTCGAGGGCCAGGACCTGGGCGCCATGGGCGGCCCGGGCGCGGTGCTCGGCCGCGCGTTCGGACCCTGACGCCATGGTCTTCCGGCTCGCGGCCGCCGCCCTCGTGCGTCGGCCCCTCCGCACGTTCCTGACGGCCCTGGGCATCGCCGTCGCGGTCGCGTCGACGGTGGTCTTCCTGTCCCTCGGCGAGGGGCTGCGCCAAGCCTTCCGCAACGAGCTCGGCGGGATCGGTCCCGACCTGCAGGTCGGCTACGGCGACCTGTCGGAGAGCGCCTTCAACGCCGTACCCGAGCTGCCGATCGAGATGGCGGAGGCGCTCGCCGCCGACGCGGAGCGCTTCGGCATCGAGCGGGTCGTGCCGATGCTGCTGTACGTGCGGAGCGGCCTGACGCCGACGTCCGCCGTGGTCTTCCAGGGCCTGCCCGCCGACGTCGACGTGAGCGGCATCTACAGCGGCTTGACCGTCGTGGAGGGCCGGGGCCTCGACGCCGGGGACGCGGGGTCCCCGGTCGCGGTCGCCGGCGAACAGGCCGCCGTGCGCGCGGGGCTCGAGGTCGGCGACGTCTTGCGCCTCAACCCGAGGGCCTCCTTCGAGATCGTCGGGATCGTCCGGGCCAGCGGCGGGCTGATCGACAACACCGTGGTCGTGCCGCTCGGCGCGTTGCAACGGGCGATCGACATCGAGGACCGGGTGAGCACGCTGCTCGTCGACCTCGTCGACCCGGAGCGGACTGACGAGGCCGCGGAGGCGATCCGCGCGGCCTACCCGGACCTGTCGGTCCAGACGCAGAGCGACCTCCTCTCCGTGGTCGAACGCGGCCTGGCGATCTCGGACGTCGTGCGGCTCGGCATCAGCGCGATCGCGCTCATCGTGGGCGCCATCGCCGTCGCGAACACCATGCTGATGAGCGTCTTCGAGCGCACCCGCGAGTTCGGGGTGGTGCGCGCGGTGGGCGCGCGGCCGCGCTTCCTCTTCGGGCTCGTCCTCGTCGAGGCCGTGGCGCTGTCGCTGGTCGGCGCCGCCCTCGGCGTCGTGCTGGGGCAAGCGGGCGTCTGGGCGGTCAACGCCGTCGCCGACGACCTGATCGGCCTGGCGGTCGCGGCCATCACCCCGCGCCTGGTCGCCTTCGCCGTGGCCGTCGCGACGGTCATGGGCCTGACGGCGGGCCTCCTGCCGGCCGCGCGCGCCGCCCGCATCCCCATCGCGGTCGCGTTGGCGCGCGAGTAGCGGCGCGCCGGACCGACCCGCACCGCACGGGCGGCGTCGCGTCCTAGACTGGGCCCATGCCCAGCGACGCACCGACCGTCCCCCCATCCGCGCACGCACGTCCGCCCCGTCGGTGGCTCGTCGTGGTGCTCGCCGCCGTGCTCGTCGGTGCGGCGCACGCTCGCTTCGAATGGCGCGACGTCGTCCAGGACGTGACGATCGATCGCGACGGCAGCGTCGTCGTCGTGGACGAACGGACCTTGTGGACCGACGAGGACTTCGGCGAGGCGTTCATCTGCATCGGCCACGCCTCGCAGGTTCGGGTCACGCTGCTCGACGGGTCCGGCGCCGTCTCGTCCGGTCCGCCGGCGCGCGCCTTCCAGCAAGCCTGCGCCGACGGGTCCGCCGGCACCGAAGTGGTCGTGCGGCAAGAGCAGCGGGTGCGCGAGCGCCGCGTCCGCTTCGTCTACCGACTCGACGGCACCGTCGACGTCTACCGCGACGTCGTCCAGTGGTACTGGAACCTGATCCAGCTCGACCACGAACCGATCGTCGGCTACCGACTCACGGTCACCGCCCCCGGTGCGATGGCGGCGCCCTTCGACGCGTACGTCCACCGCTACGCGAACCCGGAGGAGCCGCGCGTCGCGCTCTCGGACGACCGGCGCGTGCTCACCGTCGCGTTCGACCGCATCCCCAGGGGCGACGGCGTCGAGATCCGGTACCTGATGGACCCCGCGCTGTTCGACGAGCGCGGCACCCAGGACCAGTTCGAGGCCCTCCTGCGCGACGAAGCCCGCATCGCCGGCGTCCAGCAGAACCAGCGCCTGTTCCGCGCCCTGCGCGGCCACGCCGCCTGGGGGTTGTTGCCGCTGGCCTGGATGATCTGGTTGGTGCGCGGCATCTGGGGCGCCTACCAGCGCGTCGGCCGCGAGCCGCGCACCGACGGCATGAAGTACCCGTTCGAGCCGCCGTCGAACCTGCCCCCGGCGGCCGTCGTGCCGTTGCTGCAGCAGCACACCTCATCGACCGCCATGGGGCCGGCCTGGTTCGCGACGATCATGGACCTCGCGCGTCGCGGCTTCGCGCGCTTCGAGGGCGAAGGGCGCCGCATGGCGATCGTGCTCGACCGGAGCCTCGACGCCTCGGGCCTCGAGGCCTTCGAGCGGCAGGTGCTGGACTACCTCGGGCGCGCCGCCGCGGTGCCACGCGGCCGCGACCGCGACGTCGATCGCGTCGACCTCGCGGCCCTGGAGGCCTACGGCAAGACCCACGCCCAGCGGTTCCTGTCCGCCTGGTCGCCCATCGTCCTGAAGTGGACCGAGGGCTTCATGGGCGGCCCGTTGACGACCGCCGAGAGCCGCAAGGCGGCCAACTTCTGGGCGGGCCGCGCAGCCCTCGCCGTCGTGCCCGCGATCGGCCTCGCGTTCGTGACGGTCGACCTCGCGCGCGTGCTGGCCATCGCCGGCGGCGTCGCGGCGCTGATCGCGGCGATCGCCGCGGCCACGGCGCTGCCCTCGTGGCGCCCCGAGGTGGCGCGCGAACGCGCCGGTTGGGTCGGCTTCCGACGCACCCTCACGGACTACACCCGCATGAAGGACGCGCCGCCCGACTTCTTCCAGCTCTGGGACCGCTACTACGTCTACGCCGCCGCGCTCGGCGTCGCCGAGAAGTACCTGAAGACCCTGCAGCGCGCCGCCCCGGCGCGCGGCATGGACCAGCAGCAGATGGTGCGTCAGGCGGCCTGGATGGGCGCCTCGAACGCCGGGAACCTGGCCGCCATGTCGCGATCGATCACGTCGCTCTCGAGCGCCCTCGCCAAGTCCGGCGCCTCGGCCTCCAGCGGCGGCTCCTCCTCGGGGGGCGGCGGCGGTGGCGGCGGCGGAGGCTCGTCCGGCGGCCGCTGAGCCCGACACCGGGGAGCCCGGGCGGCGGGCGGTACACTGGTCGACGTGCTTCGCGCCGAGAACCTCGCCAAGACCTACCGCTCCCCCGCCGGCGACGTCCACGCCTTGCGCGCCTTCCACCACACGTTCGCACCGGGCGCCGTGACGGCCGTCGTGGGGCCCTCCGGTTCGGGCAAGAGCACGCTGCTGAACCTCCTCGCGGGCTTCGACGTCCCGACCACGGGCGGGGTGTGGCTGGGCGACGACCCGGTGCATCTCGGGACCGAATCCCATCGCGCCGGGCTGCGGCTGCGCCGCTTCGGCTTCGTGTTCCAGTCGTTCAACCTCGTCACGGTCCTGTCGGCGCTCGAGAACGTGGAGCTGCCGATGGGGCTCGCGGGCGTGGCCCCGGCCGAGCGCCGGCGGCGGGCGACCGCCCTGCTCGAGCGGTTCGGGCTCGGACCGCGGGCCGACCACCTGCCGCACCGGCTCTCGGGGGGCGAACGCCAGCGGGTCGCGCTGGCTCGAGCGCTCGCGAACGACCCCGACGTCGTCTTCGCCGACGAACCGACGGGCTCGCTCGACACCGCCACCGGTCGCGAGGTGATCGCCGCCCTCGAAGGCGTCGCCGCCGAAGGTCGGACCGTCCTGCTCGTCACCCACGACGAGGCGCTCGCCGCCATCGCCCGCACGCGGCTGCGGCTGCGCGACGGCCGGGTGGAGGCGATCGAGCACCCGCACGCCCACCCCGGACCGATCGCCGCGGCGGTCGCACCGTGAGCCTTCGGGCGACCAACCACGCCCGCTGGCCGGGCGTCGTCGGCGCCGTGGCGGCCGCGCTCGCGGTGGCGGCCGGCGCGTTCGGCGCGCACGCGCTCGACGGCGTCCTCACCGCCGGGCGGCTCGCCACCTTCGAGACCGCCGCGCGCTACCAGTTGCTGCATGCGATCGGCCTGATCGCGCTGCAGGCGGCGCTCGCCGCCGGTGCGGGCGCGCCCCGGGCGCTCGTGCGCGCCGCCGCCCTGCTGACCTTCGGCACCGCCGTCTTCTCGGGATCGCTCTACCTGCTGGTCGCGACCGACGTGGGCGGGTGGGGCGCGGTGGCGCCGATCGGTGGCGCCGCCATGATCGCCGGGTGGGCGGTCGCCGCATGGGCCTTCGCCCGGCCCCGGCCGCCCGGCTGACGGCCCCCGCCGGACGTCCCCCGGCCGTTCACGGCTCGACCAGGGGCGGCCGGGTCCCCT
>JAABSI010000110.1 GCA_011390455.1 Trueperaceae bacterium | reverse complement strand
TCCCCAGGCCTGCCCGACACGCTGTTCGTCTCGCTCACCCGCAAGGGGGTGTCCAAGGGGAGCGCCGTGCGCGACCTCGCGGCCCACCTCAAGGTGCCGCTCGAGCACGCGATGGCGGTCGGCGACACGACCGGCGACCTCCCCATGCTCGAACTCGTCGGGTACCCGGTCGTGATGGGCAACGGCCAGGACGTGCTCAAAGGTCGCTTCGAGCGCGTGGTGGGCGACGTCGACGACGGCGGCGTCATCGAGGCGCTCGACCTCGCGCGGCGCCTCAAGCCCTGAGCCGCGTCGCCCCGTAGTACGCTCGCGCGCATGGTCGCGACCCGCATCCAGGACCTTCCCGGCGCCGTCGGCGGCGCCGTCACCGTGGCCGGTTGGCTCACGGGCAGCCGCTCGTCGGGCAAGATCGCCTTCCTCCAGCTCCGCGACGGGACCGGCTTCGTGCAGGCGGTCGTGGCGAAGAACGACGTCGACGAAGCGACCTTCGAGACCGCCCGCGCGCTCGGGCAGGAGAGCGCCGTGCGCGTGCACGGCGAGGTGCGCGCCGACCCGCGCGCGCCGAGCGGCGTGGAGCTCTCGGTCCGCAGCCTCGACGTGGTGCACGCCAGCGAGGGCTACCCGATCACCCCCAAGGAGCACGGGGTCGAGTTCCTCAGCGAGCACCGCCACCTGCACCTGCGCCACCGCGCCCCGTGGGCGATCCTGCGCATCCGCGACGAGCTCGAACGCGCGGTGCACGACTTCTTCGCCGACCGCGGCTTCGTCCGGTTCGACGCGCCCTTCTTCATGCCGACCGCGGTCGAGGGGACGACCAACCTGTTCGAGATCGACCTGTTCGACGAGGCGAAGGCGTACCTGTCGCAGTCGGGGCAGCTCTACGCCGAAGCCGGCGCGATGGCGTTGGGCGCGGTCTACACCATGGGTCCCGCCTTCCGCGCCGAGAAGAGCAAGACGCGCCGCCACCTGCTCGAGTTCTGGATGATCGAACCCGAGGTGGCCTTCCTCGAGCACGACGGCAACGTGCAGCTGCAGATCGACCTGCTCGCCTACCTCGTCGGACGCGTCCTCGAGCGCAGGCGCACCGAGCTCGACCTGCTCGGGCGCGACGTCTCGAAGCTCGAGCCGACCGCCCAGGGCGGCTTCCCGGTCCTGAGCTACGATCGAGCGCTCGAGCTGCTCGCGGAGGACGGCGAGCCGCTCGCATGGGGCGAAGACTTCGGCGCCCCCCACGAGACGCTGCTCGGTGCGCGCTTCGACCGGCCCGTCGTGATCGAGCGCTGGCCGACGAAAGCGAAGGCGTTCTACATGGAGCCGGTGCCCGGCGACCCGACCCGCGTCCTGTGCGACGACGTGATCGCCCCCGAAGGCTACGGCGAACTGATCGGCGGCTCGCAGCGCATCCACGATCTGGCGCTGCTCGAGCGGCGCATCGCCGAGCACGCGCTCCCGATGGAGGCGTTCGGCTGGTACCTCGATCTGCGGCGCTTCGGGAGCGTGCCGCACTCGGGGTTCGGGATCGGCCTCGAGCGCACGCTGGCGTGGATCACGGGCGTGCACCACCTGCGCGAGGTGATCCCCTTCCCGCGCACGCTGACCCGCATGATGCCGTGAGCGGCCCCCGCCCGGTGCGGCCCTCCGCCCCTCGGCGTCCGCTCAGGGCGCTTCGGGCGGCAGGGCCACGTGGCCCCAGAAGGCGTCCGCGGGCGACCCTTCGACCGTGATCCGCACGACGTCGGCCGCGACCTCGACCCGTGCGGTCGCCACGACCGAGCGCAGCGCCGCCCACTCCTGCGCGACGGTGACGCCCTCGTCGGGCCCGGGACGACCGACGTCGACGACCGCGATGCGGCGCCGGTCGAGCTCGAACACGAAGGCCGTCGGCTCGGCGACCGAGGCGGGCCAGGCACCGGCCGCGATGCGCTCGGCGCGCAACGCAGCGAGCGCCGCGGTCAGGCGCGTTCCCGGATCCTCGGATCGGTCGCGCGGTAGGACCGCGTCGGCGAACCCGGGGCGCTCCAACCCCTGTTCGTCGACGACCACGAAGCGCACCTCGCGCGCCGCCGTCTCGGTGCCGCCGCCGGCGACGGCGGGCACGCCGGGCAGCGGCGGCGTCGACGGGCCGAAGGCGGCCGTCGCCGCGTAGAGCGCCGCGAGCACCAACGCCAGGGCGGGGAGCAGGACCTGGGGCGAGGTCGCGATGCGCCGCCGATCCGACTCGAGCTCGGCGGCGCCCTCCCCGTTCCGCGCGGCGGGCCGCCGCGGGCGCCGGCGACCGATCACGGCGCCGCCAGCGCCTCCGCGAGGGCGGCGGCGACCGTCAGGGGCAGCGCGGGATCGCTCAGGTCCTCGGGCGAGAGCTCGACGAGCACGCCCCGGCCCCCGGCTCCGGCGAGCACCGCCAGCGGCGCGCCCTCCGGAGCGCCGAGCACGATGCCGACGTCGCCGAGGCCGCGGCGCAGCGACTCGGCGATGCGCCGACCGGCATCCAGGTCGGGGATCAAACGCACCAACAGCGCGCGCCGCAGGGCGTCCGTCTGGGGGCTCTGCACCGCGACCTCGGCGTTGCGCCGCACCGCCATCTCGAGGGTGGTGGCCGCCCCGGCCTCGTCGAGCACGTATGCGCGCGCCTGGCCGACCGGCAGGGGTGCAGCATGGATCGACACGAAGGCGTCGGCCCCGGCGCCGGCCGCGGCGCGGTCGTCCAGGGCGACCGGAACCGCCGACGGCCGGGTGCGCACGACCTCGATCCCGGAGCCGACGAGCGCCTCGGCGACCGCGTCGACGAACGCGCGGGTCAAGTCGGCCTCGCGGTCGGCACCGAACGCGAGGCCGCCATCGCTACCGCCGTGGCCGGCATCGAGCACGAGCCGAGCGCCCTGCGCGGCGACGATCGTCGCCGGGCTCGCCGCCGCTCCGAAGGCCACGACCACCACGGTGGCCGCCCCATCGGGCAGCGTCAGCACCCGCGCCGTGCGGTCGGGCGCCAACTGCACGCGCGCCTCCACCCCGCCGCGGACCGGTTCGACGGTCGCACGGACGAAGGCGTCGCCGTCGAAGGCCGCCTCGGCACCGTCCGACCGCTCGAAGCGCAGCTCGAGCACGTCCGTCGCCTCGTGCAGAACGTGCACGACGCGGGTCGGACCGCTCGAACGGAACACGAGCCGCTGCCCGGCGCCGCGCCCCTCGAGCCGGACGTCCAGATCGGGACGCGGGACGATCGCCACCACGGTGTTCGATTCCGCCACGAAGGCCACCCGACCGCCGAACGCCTCCACGACGCCCTTGACCGGCACGAACGCCTCGATGCCGTCGTGCACGCCCGCGGGCCCCGCCCGGACGGCGCCGTCGCGGGTGAGCGCCGGGTCGGCGGCCAGGGCCGCGTCCGGGTCGCCGACGAGGGCCGCTTGCACCACCGCGGCGCCGAGGACGAAGGTCGCGCGCCCCACGACCGCATCCGTCACCACGTCCGCGCCGAGCGCGGCGGCGAGGTCCACCGCCGGAGCGTAGGTGACCCCCGCCACGAGGGCGGTCGTGGCCCCGGGTACGTCGACGCCGTTGACGGCGAGGAGCGTCTGGGCGCCGGCGGAGCCCACGGCAAGCGCCAGGGCGAACGCCAGCGCGCGCACCCACCTCATCGATCGGCGCCCTTGAGCGCGCGGTCCATCTCGCGCTTCGCGTCGCGCTCCGAGGCGGCCGCACGCTTGTCGTGGCGCTTGCGGCCGCGCGCGAGCGCGATCTTGAGCTTCGCGCGGCCCCGCGCATCGAAGTAGAGCTCGAGCGGCACGACGGTCAATCCCTTGCGTTCGAGCCCACGCCGCAGCTCGGCGATCTGGCGCGCGTGCAGCAGGAGCTTGCGGCGACGGAGCGGCTCGTGGTCGTTGTACGAAGCCTGGGGGTAGGAGGGGATCGTGGCGCCCTCCAGCCAGACCTCGCCCCCTTCGATCTTGGCGTACGCCTCGGCGATCGACCCGCCGGAGCCGCGCAACGACTTCACCTCGCTGCCGCGCAACACCAAGCCGGCCTCGAAGGTCTCGAGGATCTCGTAATCGTGGCGGGCGCGGCGGTTCTGGAGCATCGTCGGCCATGATACGGGGCGGGGCGGGGCGCGCAGGCGCGCGCCCGACACCTACTCGAGCCAGACGTCGACGTCGTACGGATCGACGTCCACGCGCACGGTCGCCCCGGGCAGCGGTCGCGCGTCCACCCACGCCACCCGGGCGGCCAGCGTCGCGTCGTCGGCGGCGCGCACGAACGCGTGGAACCCGTACCGACCGCGGACCCGCGCGACGGCCGCCGGCGCCGGACCGAGTAGGTCCTCGGCGGGCACGCCGGCGGCCTCGAGCCGCTCGACGATCGCGTGGGCCGCCGCCGCGGCGCGCCCGCGCTCGCGGTGGGTGACCTGCACGCGGGCCCAGCGTCGGAAGGGCGGGTACCCGAAGGCCTCGCGGCGCCGCGCGACGCCCTCCAGCACGTCGGCGATGGCACCGTCGACGTCGTCGGCCACCCACGCGCGCCAGACCTCGTGGTCCGGGCGGTGCACCTGCGCCACCAGCAGCGGTCGTCGATCTCCGCCGGCGAGGTCGGGGAGCGCCAGCAGCGTGCGGAGCGCGGACTCGGTCGCCCGCACGTCCTCGTGGTCGAGGAGCGCGTCGCCGGAGGTGAGCGCCACGAGCGCGAGGTTCGGGAGCGGCGGCGCCCGCAGCACGCCGGTCGTGCCGACGAGCGCGCCCGCGGCGCCCTCCAGGAGCGGCGTCGGATCGTCGCGGCGATCGCGATCCCACTGGACGACGACCAGGCCGGGAACGGCGCGGCGCACTGCCTCGGCCACCCACTCGGTGCCGGCGCCCGGGCGCGGCGCGAGGTCGCTGCTGCCGCAGGCGCTGCATGCGATCGGCGCGCCGCGCTCGACGCCGCAGCGGTGGCACCGGAGGCGCCCGATGCGCGCGTGCCAACGCAACGGCAGGTCGCAGTTGGGGCACATCTCGACCTCGCCGCAGGCCCGGCAGCCGAGGGCGGCCGCGAACCCGCGCCGCGGCGCGAGCACCACCGCCTGGCGACCGCGCTCGGCGACCTGGCGCAACAGCCGCACGAGCGGCGCGGTCAGCGGCCACCCGGACTCCTGCCGAAGGTCGACGACGGCGGCGCGCGGCCGCACCCGCGGCACCTCGAGGTGGGGGCCGCCGCCGACCTCCGCACGCACCTCCGCGGTGGCGAGGGGATCCACGAAGATGCAGCGCGCGCCCGCCGCCGCGGCCAGCACGCGCGCGTCGACGCGCGCGACGCTGCGCGCGCCCGAGAGGCCCTTGTAGCTGGCGCTCGCCGCGTCCCATACGACCACGTCGCCCAGCTCCGCGAACGGGAGCGTCAGCGTGGGGTAGGTGCCCACCACCACCGCCGGCGTCCCCCGGGCGACCTCCTCGAAGAGCGCGTGGCGCACGGCCTCGTCGCCCCCGGCCGGCCACCGCAGGGTCGGCACGTCCGCTGCCAGGGCCGCGGCCACGGCATCGGCGACGGCCTGCTCCGGCACCAGCCAGAGCGCCTGGCCGCCCGCGGCGACGGTAGCGCTCGCGGCGCGGCGCGCCGCGAGGAAGCGATCGCCCGCCGATCCGCCGGTGACGAGCCAGGTGCTCGCGGCCGGCGGTTCGACCCCCATCGGGCGCCCACCCGCCAGCGGGCTCGGTCCGTCGACCGCCCAGGGCGGCGACGCCGGCGGCACGGGCGCATCGACGTACGCCGCGTACCCTTTCGCGACCAAGGCGCGCGCCGCGCCATCGGCGACGTCCGCGTCGCGCGCGAGCGCCGCGGCGCTCGCGGCGCCGCCGGCGGCGCGCAACCAGGCGAGCGCCTGCCGCTGGCCCGCTCGCGCCGCCCCCTCGAGGGCGTCGTCCGCGGCGCGCACGGCCACCAGCCGCCGCTCGGTCGCCACGGCGGGCGCCACGCGCTCGTGGACCATCGCGTGGGCGCGCCAGGCGGCGAGGGCATCCGCCGGGAACCGATCCGCCGGCAACCAGGCGTCGACGCTCGGCACCGCTCCGTCCGCGTCGAAGAGCTCGGCCGCAGCGGACGCGTCGCGCCGGACGTCGTGATCGAACGCGTCCTTGAGCCCCACGACGCCGGCCCCCGCGAGCGCCACGCCGATCGGCACCGCGCAGCGTTCGGCCTGGGCCTCGAGGAGGGCGCGCACCGGCGCGGTCAGGTGGGGCCGCGCGTCCACCCACGCCACCGCCGGGCGCAGGTCGAGCGCCGTCGCCGCGCCGACCTCGCGCACCGCAGCGGCGATGCCGACCCGGACGCCGCCCTGCCACGGCACCGCGATCCGCGCCCCGACCCACGACGCGGGGTCCGCTCCCGACGTGGAGGGCAGCGTGCCCTCGGCGGCACCGGACGCGACCGCCTCCGGTCCGTCGTGCGGGGCGAGGAAGTCGAACCCGGGCACCGGAAGCGGCAACCAGACGTGGACGGCGGTCGGCACGGGGCAGTCTAACGAGCGCGGTCGCGCCTGGTATCGTTCCTCGATGCCCGACCACGACGCCTCTCCCGTCCCCTCCACGTACGCCGCCGCCGGCGTCGATCTGCACGCCGCGGACGACGCCATGGAGCGGATCCGAACCGCGGTCACGTCCACGTACACCCCCCAGGTGCTGCGCGGCCTCGGCGCCTTCGGTGGCCTGTTCGCGCTGCCCGACGACGTCGAGCAGCCGGTGCTCGTCGCGTCCACCGACGGCGTCGGCACCAAGACGCGCATCGCCGTCGCCCGCGGCGGCGTCCGGGGCATCGGCCGCGACCTGGTCCACCACTGCGTGAACGACGTCTTGGTGCAGGGCGCGCGGCCCTTGTTCTTCCTCGACTACGTGGCGAGCGCTCGGCTCGATCCGAGCGTGATCGCCGAGGTCGTCGGCGGCGTCGCGGACGCCTGCCGGGCGGCCGGCATCGCGCTGCTCGGCGGCGAGACCGCCGAGATGCCCGGCGTGTACGCTCCGGGCGAACTCGACGTGGTGGGGACCATCGTCGGCATCGTCGGGCGCGCGGACGTGATCGACGGCAGCGCGGTCCGCGAAGGCGACGTGCTCCTCGCGCTCGCCTCGGGGGGGCTGCAGACGAACGGGTTCTCGCTCGCGCGCGCGGTGGCCGAGAACCACCTCGACGACCCGGTCGACCCGGACGACCCCGCCGGCCCGACGCTCGCCGACGCGCTGCTCGCGGAGCACCGGTCGTTCCTGCCGAGCGTGCGGCCGCTGCTCGACGCCGGCTTGGTGCGGGCGCTGGCGCACGTCACCGGCGGCGGCATCGCCGGGAACCTGCCGCGCGCCCTACCCGATGGGCTCGGTGCGGTCGTCGACCCCAGCACCTGGACCCGTCCGCCGGTGTTCGACCGGCTCCAGGCGCTCGGCGAGATCGGCGAACGCGAGATGCGCACCGTCTTCAACCTCGGCGTGGGGATGATCGTCGTGGTCGACCCCACGCGCGAGGACGCGGTCCGCGCGCGGTGCCCGGAGCCGTTGACGCGCATCGGCCACGTCGTGGCCGGCGCCGGCGTGCGCTTCGTCGACGACCTCTGACCATCGGCGCCGGCGTCGCGCCGGTGCGGTCGGTCAGCCGCCCGCGTCGGTCAGGCGCGCGTGCGCCTCGGAGGCCTTGGCGTCCACGGCCGGCAGCGTCACCGTGAAGACCGTCCCCTCCCCCACCCGCGACCGCACGTCGACGGTCCCGTCGTGCATCTGCACGATCCAGCGGACGATCGCCAGGCCGAGGCCCGAGCCGTTGCCCCGCGTCGAGCGGGCACCGTCGACGCGGTAGAAGCGCTCGAACAGGTGCGGGAGCGCTTCGCCGGGGATCCCCGGCCCATCGTCGAGCACCTCGAGCACCGCGTTCGCGCCGTCGCGCTCCAGGTGCAGCGTCACCCGCTTGGCGCCGGCGTCGATCGCGTTCTGCACCAGGTTGAGCGCCACCTGTTTGAGGCGAGCGGGGTCGCCCTCGACCTCGAGGAGCGGCACCGCGCAGGAGACGACCACCTCGGTGGTGCCCGACACCGGCGCCAGGCCGTCGCGGACCGCCTCGAGCACCTCGACCAGGTTCATCGGCTCGCGGTGCACCTGGAAGCCGGCATCGGCGCGCGCGAGCTCGAGCAGGTCGTTGACGAGCTTGCCCATCCGCTCCGCCTCGCGCTGGATCACGGTCAACGAATCGACCTGCTCGGGCGTGGGGCGCGTGCGCCGCAACAGGTAACGCGCGTGCCCGACGATCGCCGTGACCGGGGTGCGCAACTCGTGGCTCGCGTCGGCGGTGAAGCGCCGCTGGGTCTCGAACGACTCCTGGAGGCGGTCGAGCATGTGGTTGATC
>JAABSI010000109.1 GCA_011390455.1 Trueperaceae bacterium | reverse complement strand
CGCTCTTCGCGCGTCCACAGGTCGTGGTTGTGCCAGAGCAGGCCCAGCAGGCTCGCCGCCATCCGCAACGCCATCGTGGTCTCGCCGAGGAACGCGCGCGGCTCCGGACCCACCACCTCGAACACCCCGAGCACCGTCCCGTCGACCTCCACGGGAACGGCGACGACCGTCCGTGACGGGCCGTCGTCCCCGTGGGGTGCGCGCTCGCTCGCCAGGACTTCGCGGCCCGTCACGAGCGCGCGGGCGACCGCATCGTCCTCGCTCGCTCGCGGCGGCGCCGCGAGGTCGATCGGTCCGTTGGCGGTGGTGGCGAAGACGCACACCCGTCGGTCCGGTCCGGCCCGCCAGAGCCGGAGGCCATCCCAGGCGCCGAGCTCCGTGAGGAAGCCGCGCAGGGCGTTCCCGATGCCGCGGTCGCGCTCGGCGTCGACGCGCACGTCGAGGGTGCCGAGCTGTTCCAGCAGCCGGTGGTACGCGCCGAGGGCGCGCTCGTGGGCCGCGCGCTTCTCCTGTTCCAGGACCATGCGCAGCCGGTGCTGGCGTTGGCTGGTCGCGGCGATCAGCAGCGCGCTCGCCGCGACGAAGGCCCAACCCTTGATCGTCTGGACCATGGCCAAGGCGCCGGGGTCGGGGAAGAGCCACAGGGCGATGCGGTCGGAGGCCGCGATCCACACCATGGCGACGGCGAAGTAGACGAGCGCCGGAACGGTGGGATGGGTGGCGAACCAACGGCGCAACGGGGTGCTCCTCCTGGGTCGGATGGCGCCATGCGCCTTGGGTCGAGCCTTGGGTCGAGGCTTGGGTCAGGAGGATACGGCATGCGATCGGGCGCGTGCGTGCAGCATTCGTCGCGCGGCTGCGCCCAGCCGCTCCGCTAGACTCGGGGTCGATGCTCCCGACGGTCGAGATCCACCCGCTCGTGACGATGGAGATGCTGCGCGCGTGCGAACGGCTCCAGCGCCAGGTCTGGGGGTTCGACGACCTCGAGGTCGTGCCGGCCGCGCAGATGCGTGCGGCGCTCCACGCCGGCGCGCTCGTGGCGGGCGCGTTCGTCGGGCGCGAGCTGGTCGGGTTCGCGTACGGCTTCCCGGCGTTGCCGGCCGCGGGGGGCCTGGTCGGTCCCGGGCTCCACTCGCACATGACGGCGGTGGTGCCCGAGGCGCGCGGTCTGGGCGCGGGGCGGCGCCTGAAGTGGTACCAGCGGCGCTGGTGCGTCGAGCACGGGATGAACTGGGTCACGTGGACCTTCGATCCCCTCCAGGCGCGCAACGCGCGGCTCAACCTCCACCACCTGGGTGCGGTCGTCCGCGAGTACGAGGTCGACTTCTACGGCGTGCTGGGCGGGGTGCTCGCGGGCGACCTCCCGACCGACCGCTTCGTTGCGACGTGGGACCTGAAGGCGCCGCGCGTCCGGGCGGCCGCGGGGCGGGATCCATTCGCGACTGCGTACCGGCTGCCGGACGAGGGACCGAGCCGACCCGCTGCCGCCACGGCGCCGGAGTCCGCCTCGACGGCGAACGCTGCGTGGGCCCTGCGCCGCTCGGATGCCGACGACGCTCCGGGCAAGCCCGCGGTCGGTCGCGAGGCGGATGCCATCTGGACCGCGGTGCCGCGCGACGTCAACGCGCTCCGCCGCGAAGCGCCGCCGCGCGCCCTCGCCTGGGCGGAGGCGACCCGGGCCGTGGCGCTCGATCTGATCGCCCGCGGGTACGAAGTCGATGCCTTCGCGGACGGGGCGTACCGGTGGCGCCGCCGGGTGGCGAGCGACAAATAGAAAGAGACGCTTGACAATCTGTAAAGCTTGGCCTATCATCTTCATCAGAAGAGGAGGGGCCATGTTCCCGCACACCGCTTGGACCGAAGGCGCCCAGCGCGCCGCCCACTACCAGAACGAAGCCGCCGTCCACCGCGCGATCGCCGCTGCGGGGCTCGGATCCCCGACCCGTCGGGCCGTCGCCCGCATGCTGCACGGCACCGCCGAGGCGCTGGCCCGGACCGCCGATCGCCTCGTCCCGTCGCACGCCGTCGCGAAGCCGCGCTCCGTCCGCCGCCCCCCGGCGACGAGCGCCTAGGAGGACCGTCATGAGCGAAGTCGACCGAATCGAAGCCATGCGCGCAGCGGGCACCATCTCGGATGCCGAGGCCGACCGCCTGATCGCCGTCCTCCGCGAGCTCGGCAGCGTCCCGGCCGCGGACGGCGGTCCGACGGACCGCGCCGCGGCGGGGCACGGGCGGGCCGAGGCCGCGCCGGCCGACCCTGCGGCTCCGGCGAGCGCCACCGAGCCGTCCGCCGAGGCCCGCGACGCCGAGCGGGCCGCCCGCCACGAGGCGCGCGAAGAGGCTCGCCGCGTGGCGCGCGAGACCCGCGAGCAGGTCCGGTCCGCCGCGCGGTCGGCCGGGGCGGACGCGGCCGACGCCGTGCGCATCGCCACCGACAAGGTGCGCGAGGGCGTCGAGCGGATGCGCGAGACGTTGGGGGCCTCGTTCGCCGAAGGGTCCGCCGAGGATCCGGCGCGCGCCGCGGCCCCCGTGGAACCGATCGTCCTCGCGCCCGAGGGGACGCGCTGGTTGCGCATCGAACTCGCGGCCGGCGACGTGGAGGTGCAGGCGGCCGACGTCGACGCCCCGACGTTGGACGAGGACGACGACGGGCGCGTGCACCTCGAGACCACGGACGCCGGCGCGCGGGTGTTCACCGATCCGGAGCGCGGCTTCCTCGGTCGCTACACCCCCGCCGAAGCCCGCGTCCGGGTGCCGCGCGCGTGGGGGCTCGACCTCGACGTCAAGGCCGGCGACCTGGACGTGCGCGACGTGCCTTTCGTCGCGGGCCGCATCCTGGCCGGCGACGTCGAGGTGCGCGGCGCTCGCGGCCTCGATCTCACGTGCCTCGCCGGCGACGTGAGCATCGCCGTCGCCCCGACGGAGGGTCGCCACCGCCTCGTCGTTCGGGCCGGCGACGTCAGCGTCCGCCTGCAACCCGGCAGCGACGTCACCGTGGACGGCCGGGTGTCGGTGGGCGACGCCAGCGCGCGGGGCCTGGAGCGCGAACGCCGCGGTCTGGGTGCCGTCGTGCACGGGCGCGTCGGCTCCGGCCGGGCGCACCTCGCGATCGAGCTCGGCGCCGGCGACCTCGAGGTCCGGGTCGATGGACGACCCGAGGAACGGGAGGGGTGACCATGGCGATCGTCGACGAACGCAAGAAGATCCTCGACCTGTTGGAGTCGGGCCGCATCAACGCCGATCAGGCGAGCGAGTTGCTCCGCGCGCTCGGCGGAGGGCACCGCGAGGCGGCACCCCCTCCGCCCCCACCGCCCCCGGCGCGCGCCGGGACCGCGCGGCTGCTGCGCATCTCGATCGACGCCGCCGGCAACCAAGGCGACATGAAGAACGCGAAGATCCGCGTGAACGTGCCGCTCGGGCTCGCGAAGTTCGCCACCCGCTTCCTGCCGGTGGAGGCGAAGGGCGAACTCGAGGCGCAAGGCGTGGACCTCGAGCAGTTGATCGCCTCGATCTCGTCCGAGACCCCCGAGGGGCGACTCGTCGACATCGACGTCGATAACGACGGCGACGGCAAGAGCGCGAAGATCGTCGTCGAGGTCGTCTGATGCTGACGCCCCCGCGCTGGTCCGACCCGGCGTGGTGGCGCGCGTACGCGCACGACGTGCGGCCGCGGCTGCTGCTGCTGCACGTGCGCGCCGACCGCGTGCGGCTGCGCTGGGGCGTGCCGGTGTGGGCGCTCGAGGAGACGCTGCGGGCGGTGCTGCTCGTCGGCCCATGGGCGCTGTGGGTGGCGCGCTGCGCGCCGCGCCCGTGGCGCGCGGGTTGGCACGGCACCGTCGGCGGCCTCGCCTTCGACCTGCGCGGCCCCGCCGGCACGCCGCCCTGGCCCGCGCTGCGCGCCCTGCTCGAGCAGCAGGCGGGATGGCTCGACCTTCCCGACGGCGAGCCGTTCGTCCAGATCGAGACCGACGACGCCACCATCGACATCCGGCCCTGGTGAGGCGCGCCTCACCGACCCCCAGGAGCCCGCGAGAGGACCCGACCATGCCCAAACACCCCATGCCCACCCGCTGCCCGGTCACCGGTGAGACCCTCGAGGTCACGCGCCTGCGCGGCCCCACGTCCGGGGTCGTGATCGAGGGGGAGTTCCTGCCCAACGAGTTCGCGCTGCTCGATGGCGACGCGCTCGAGTACCTGCGCCTGTTCGTCAAGGTGCGCGGCAACCTCAAGGAGGTCGAGCGCATGCTCGGCGTCAGCTACCCCACCGTGCGCGCCCGCTTCGACGCGATGGTGCGCGCGCTCGGGTACGAGGTCGCCGACGAGTCCGCCGACGCGCGCGGCGACGTCCTCGCCGCCCTCGAGCGCGGCGAGATCGGCGCCGAGGAGGCGACCCGCCGCCTGCAGGGGATGCAGCGGCGTTCCTGACGACCCTTCCACCTGACGACCCTTCCAAGGGGGTGGCGCGGAGGCCGGGCACCAGGTGCCCGGCCTCCGCGCTGTCGGTCAGAGCCGATCGTCGAACCGGAACGGGATCGGCGCGCCGATCCGCACCTCCGCGAAGCGCGGGTGCGTGGGGTCGAGCAGCACGTTCCGTTCCTGCGGCACCAGGACGCTCGGGACCGAGAGCGCCGGGTGGGCGCGCGCGGCGAGCCAAGCGTCGCCCACGGCTCGGGCGGCGGGGGCGTCGGGGCGGGCGCGCCACCCCTCGGGTACCTCGGCGTCGCCGAGCACGGCGATGAGGTCGGTGGGCAGGTCGACCTCGAAGGCCACCAGGTCGCGCGCGAAGCGCTTCCGGTCGGCGTGGGCGAGGCTCTCGAGCGCGGCGAGCGACAGGTGCTCGCTGGTGTACACGACCGCGCGACCGACCGAGTTCCAGCGCCCGCCGAAGCGGCGCGCCCCCTCGCCCGAGAAGGCGGCGGCGGCGTCGCCGAAGGCGGGGCGCACCAGGCGCCAGACCCGCATCGCACCGCCCGTGCCCGACGCGTGCCCGGGCACGCTCAGGAGTAGACGCCGTACTCGATGCGGCCCAGGAGGTCGTCGACCGCTCGGGCGCCCGGCTCGGTGTCGGCGAGCGCGAGCGGCGGCTCGTCGCCCAGGGCGAGGTTCGGGTCGACGAACCAGGCCGCCGCCTCCTCCTCGCCACCGAACACCTGGGCGGCCCGGTCGAACAGCGCGGCCACGCGCCACACCCGGTCGCCCTCGTCCGGGGCGAGCGCCCCGGCGCGCTTGCGGCGCCCCAGCGTGGTGGTGCTCAGGCCGACCACCTGGGCCAGCCGGGCCTCGGGCACGCGGAGCGCGCGCGCGAGCCCTTCGAAGACCGCGACCGGCAGCCCCGCGCGCACCGCCGCGACCGCCTCGGCGGGTGCGGTCGGCAAGCCCAGACGCGCCAGGGGCAGGCGTGGGGTCGCGGCGGGCGTGGGAAGCGTATCCATATGGGAAGTCTAGCACCTCCATGTGGTGCTTCGGCGCGCGGCGTCCGCACGAGGCGGTCGGCGGCGCTCGGATCAGCCGGGACGCGTGCGACGGCGCACGGTGCCCCCCACCGCCAAGGCTGCGGCGATGATCACCAGGTTCTTGATGATGTACTGCCCCTCCATCGTCGGTGCGAAGGGCGCCCCGCCGCTCTGGAAGGTGACGTCCGTGAGGATGACGAGGGGCATGAAGGCCCCCACCATCTGCAGGAGCATCAGCGCGATCGCGATCCGCAGCGTCTTGGGGATGAGGAAGGTCACCCCGATGGCGACCTCCCACCAACCGATCACGGCGAGCCAGGTGCGCGCGTCGAAGAGCGGCATCCAGTCGACCGTCGCCAGCACGAGCGACTCGGCGGGGGACAGGCCGAGCGGTTTGAGGAGACCGAACCAGACGAACACGATGCCCAGGGTCGACCGGAGGAGGACGATGCCCCAGCGCGCCATCCGCGCCGACACCCAGCGGTCGATGCGGTCGAAGCGCGCGGCGAGGGCCCGACGGGCGTGGAGCACGGAGTGCGTCATGCTCCAGGGTAGATCGGGCCCTCGCGGCAGACCGTGGGCGGCGCATCCAAGGGGGACGCGCTCAGGACGTCACTCCATGCGGTACCAGCGCAGCTCGTCGAGCAGCGCCGAGCCGGCGCCGCCCTCGATGCGCAGGTCGAGGCCCCATACCTCCGTGGGCGTGAAGCCGTCGTCGAGCGCGCCCTCGGGTTGCTCGTCCGCGCGCTCGAAGGCCTCGAACGGCAGCTCGACCTTCACCCAGCCCGCGACGTCGTCCCGGAAGCTCGCGACGAACCGCTCCGACGTGTCCGGCTCTTGGTGGACGCGGACGTAGTCGACCACCATCTCCTGCGGGAACGTGGTCGTCGCGTCCGGGTAGCCGGGCCAGTTGCCACCGACGGCGACGTTGAGGATCAGGTAGAAGGGGTGGTCGTACACCCAGCGCGCCCCACCCGGCAGGTCGGCCGCGGTGACCGTCGAGTACTCGACGCCGTCGACCGACCAGGTGATGGTCTCGGGGGACCAGTCGATCGCGTAGACGTGGAAGTCGTCGCTGAAGGCGGCGCCGCCGGGGAGCGTGGTGGGGCGACCGATCGCGTTGCCGCCCGAGTGCCCCGGGCCGTGGATGGTGCCGTGCACCGTGCCGGGCTCGCGCCCGACGTTCTCCATGATGTCGATCTCGCCCGACTCGGGCCAGCCGACCTCGGGGAGGTCGTTGCCCAGCATCCAGAAGGCGGGCCACAGGCCCTGGCCGGTCGGGATCTTCAGGCGCGCTTCGATGCGGCCGTAGACGACCTCGAGGGCGCCGGCGGTGATGATGCGCGCCGACGTGTACTCGCAGGGTGCGCCGTAGTAGCACGGGGGCGCGTCGTCGCCCGCTTCGAGCGCGCGGATGACCAGGTGGCCCTCGCCGTCGAGCGCGAGGTTGGCCGGGTCGCCGGTGTAGGCCTGGCGCTCGTTGTTGCCCCAGCCGGGGATCCCGTTGGCCGTGCCATCGCCGATCTCGGGCGTCCACACGCGAGGGTCGGGGGGCGAGCCGGCCGGGCCGTCGAACTCGTCGGACCAGGCGAGCGCGAGCGGCTGCGCGGGGTTCCGGGCGTCGAGGAGCGTGACTTCGACGGTGCGGCCGCTGCCGTCGCCGCGGTACCAGAACTCGAGGCCGTCCGCACCGCCGGCGTCCAGCGCATCCGCGAAGCGCGCCTGCACCGAGCCGGCATCGCCCTCCCACGTGAGGTTCAGCACCGGTTCGAAGGAGTCTTGGCCGGGGCGCTCGTCGGGCGTGCCGGCGAGCAACTCGGGAGCGCGCGCGGTGGTCGCCGCGTCCGCTGCGAAGGGCCCGAGGCCGTCGCCGAACTCGGCGATCAGATCCGGGTCGAACGGGTCGTCGTCGGCGATCAGGATGACCGCGCGCCGCTGGAACCCCAACTCGGCGCCGCGGGGGCCGTCGAGCACCGCGATGGCGCGTTCGTCGCCCTCGTGGCGCGCGTCCTGGAGCGTCTGGAAGGTGACGGTCGCCTCGGTGACGCCGGCCGGGAACACCACGAGTTGGTTCATGGGGACGATGTCGCGGAACGGCGTCGCCTGGTCGCCTTGCACGAAGACGCGCAGCGAGACCGGCTCGTCGCTCGGTTCGGACAGCACGATCCGCAGGACGCCCTCGTCGCCTTCGTTCACGGTGACCAAGGCATCGGCGAACTCGACCGCCACCGTGCCTTCCGAGACCACCCCGGAATCGCCGTACGCCTCGACCCGCGCGATATGGCTCGTCCCATCACCCGGCGGGAAGCCGAGCGCCCAACCGGAGGCCTGATCGAGCCCGAGCCCGTCGTTGGGGGCTCCGCCCGGTTGGAAGTCGGTGCGGCGCGCGAACGCCGAGAACGGGACCTCGACGAGCTTCCATTCGGTCGTGTCGTCGGGGAAGCGGTAGTACCAGCGCTCGGCGCTGTCGCCGGTGGCGGTCGGGTTGCGGTTGTCGAACAGGTCGATCTGCACCTCGCCGCCACTGCCGTTGCCGGCATACCAGAAGCGCAGGCCCTTGTGCACCGACAGGTCGACCGGCACCCAGCGCGTCATGGCGTCGTCGAAGAAGGCGTGGGTGATGCCGCCCCACGAGGCGATGCGGTGGTCGACGCGGAGCACGTACTCCGGCTCGGTCTGATCGGGCAGCGCCAGAGGATCGCCGGGGGCGACCTCGACGGTCGAGAGCTCCAGCGCCCCGCCGCCGTCCTGCCAGGTGCTGAAGCCGATCGGGTTGCCGAAGGCGTCTTCGCCGACCGGCACCTCCTCGGTGAATTCGACGAGGCGGAGGGCGGGCTCGTCCTGGGCCGCGGCGAAGGCGACGAGCGCGCCCAGCGCGATCGCGGCGGAGAACACCAGGGCTCGGGGTATGTGGAGGATCATGGTCGGCTCCCTTCGGAATGGTCGTGCGGGTCGGTCGGGGCGGCGTTCGCCAGGGCTGGGACGGCCGTCGCATCGGCGAGGTATGCGGTGACCCACACCAGCGGCGCGTTCCAGTTGATGGTCACCTCGTTGGTCGACCAGCTGCCGCGCAGGTCGACGTA
>JAABSI010000108.1 GCA_011390455.1 Trueperaceae bacterium | reverse complement strand
CAGGTCGCGGACGGCCTCGCCGACCGCCGCCAGTTCGTCCGCGTCGTCGCCGAGGCGGCCGACCCGTTCGGCGATCGCGTCGCGCAGGTCGTTGTGGTCGACGAAGTGCCAGTAGGCGTCCGCGGTCGTCGCGAACCCGCCCGGAACGCGAACGCCCTGGTCGTAGAGCGCCGCCACCATCTCGCCGAGCGAGGCGTTCTTGCCGCCGACCGATGCGACGTCGTCGTTGCGCAGGTCTTCGAACCAACGGATGAAGGGGTTCGAGGCCATGGGTTGCCTCCTCAGGGGGGGTCGAGCGTCGTCAGGCGCCGAACTTGCGCAAGCGTCCGGCGTGTCCGAGCGCGAGCGGCAGCAGGGCCGGCGCCGGCAGCCGCGGCCCCAGCGCGCCCGCGAGGCAGGCGCGTTCGGAGAAGCGCTCGACCGCGTCGGGCCGAGCGCTCGCCGCGTGGAGCAGCACGGGGACGGGGTGCCAGCTGTGGGCCTTCAGGCGGGCCGGCGTCGAGTGATCGCCGGTGACGATGAGCACGTCGGGCTCCAGCGCCAGCAGGCGGGGCACGGCGGCGTCGACGCCTTCGATCAGGGCGACGCGCCGGTCGAAGTCGCCGTCCTCGCCTGCCGCGTCGATCGGCTTCTCGTGCAGGAAGAAGAAGTCGTGGTCCGCCCAGTGCCGCTCCGCGGCGTCGATGCGCGCGTCGGTGCCGGCCTCGGACTCCAGCACCTCCATGCCCAACAGCCGCGCCACCCCGCGGTACATGGGGTAGTCGGCCAGGGCGGCGGCGCGCAGGCCGGTCACCTCGGGGAACCGGGGCCACTCGGGCAGCGTGGAGAAGCCGCGCAGCAGGACCATGTTGGCCGGGTCGTCGTCCTGCAGCAACTCGGCCGCGCGCTCGAGGAAGGTGCGGACGAGGTCCGCCGTGCGTTCGGCCGCGTCCGCGAGCGCTTCGGCGCGACTTGGGGGCACCCCGGTCGCCTGGGGGTCGGTGTCGCCGACGGCGCCCGAGAGCCCCTCGCCGCGGAGCCTGAGCACGAAGCGGTACTCCTTCACCGGGCGCACGTCCAGCTGGACGCCGGGCAGTTCGATCTCGGCCAGCTTCTCGCACAGCCGCCGACCGACGTCCGAGTCGATGCGGCCCGCGCGGCGATCGACCACGTGACCGGCCTCGTCGACGGTGCAGAAGTTGCCGCGCGCCGCGACGTCGCCCGCTTGCAGGTCGACGCCGATGCCGAGCGCGGACAGCACCCCGCGGCCGACCTCGTACTTCAGCGGGTCGTACCCGAACAGCGCCAGGTGGCCGGGACCGCTCCCTGGGGTGATGCCGGGCCCCACGGGCTCGATCAGGCCGGCGATCCCCTCGGCGGCGAGGCGGTCGAGGTGGGGCGTGCGCGCGGCCTCGAGTTCGGTCGGCCCGCCCGCCTCGACGGGCAGGCCGCCGAGGCCGTCGAGGACCCACAGGACGATGCGGCTCTCGGCCGGTTGGGCGAGCCGAGCCAGGAGTTCGAGGTCGACGCCTCGGCTCACGGCGCTGCCGGCGATGTGCTCATGCGTCATGTCCGTTCACCAGGTTCTCCGGCTCGCCCCGTTCGAACGCGCGGATGTTGCTCATCGTGGTCTCGATGATCCGCCGCACGGCCTCGCGCGTGTTGAAGCCGATGTGGGGGGTCACGAGGACGTTGTCCTGCCGCAGGAGGACGTGGTTGGCGAGGAGCGTGTCGTTGTCGTGGCCGGCGCGAGCGCTCTCGTCGAGCAGGGTCCGGTCGTCGCGGACGGCCCGCTCCTGTGCCAGGACGTCGAGTCCTACACCCGCGACCTTCCCCTGCGCCAGGGCGTCGGTGAGTGCCTCGGTGTCGACGATCGGACCCCGCGACGTGTTGATGAGCACCACGCCGTCTTTCATCTTGGCGAACTGCTCGCGAGCGAGCATCCCATGGGTGGCGTCGTTCAACGGCACGTGGACCGTGAGGACGTCCGAGCGCTCGAGCAGCTCGTCGAGCTCGACGTACGCGAAACCGATCTCGTCCGCGAGGTCGTCGCGCCGCACCACGTCGAAGGCGAGGAGCTCCATGCCGAAGCCCTTGCCGATGCGCAGCGCATGCTCCCCGATGTCGCCGGTGCCCAGCACGCCCAGGGTCTTGCCGAGCAGATCGAAGCCGCGCAGGCCCTGGTACGAGAAGTCGCCACGCGACGTGCGATCCGCGGCCTGCGCGATCCGGCGGCCCACCGCCAGCAAGAGAGCGAACGCGTGCTCGGCGACGGTGTTCTTCCCGTACGAGGGGACGTTGGCGACGGCGACGTCGTGCTCCCGGCAGTGGTCCATGTCGATCTGGTCGACGCCGGTCGAGCGCGTGGCGATCAGCTTCAGGTGCTCGAGACGGGACAGGGTGGGCGTCGCGAGCTCGGAGTAGATGAACGGCGAGATCACCTCGGCCTCGGCGGCCTCGTCGGCGTTGTCGGGGGTGAGCGGTCCCTCGTGGAAGCGGACGTCATGGTCGGCAGTCAGCGGCTCGAACAATTCGCGTTCGAACGCATCGACCTCGTACACATGGATCTGCATGGGTCCTCCTCACGCGGCAGGACGCAGCACACGGTCGGTCGTCGTGCCATCAGACGCGGGCACGTCCTCGCCGTGGTTCGAGGATAACGCCATCACCCAGGTGGTCATGTACACGTCGTGGCCGGACGTGCGGTGCGTGGCCGCCGCCGTTCCCCATCGCGCCTATCGTGATGGAACACAGCTTCCTCACCCGTCCCGGTGCGCGCAGTGGTTCCGCGTCCCGTTCTCCACGGAGGGGTTCCAGGATGTCCATCGAACGTCAGCTCAGGCGAGCCCGCGAGCGAACGGAGCGGGGAAGACTCCCGCCGTACGTCACCGAGTTCGACTCCTCCAGCCTTCCCCTGCTCGCGCTGGCGAAGCACCTGCACGGTGGGGCCGCGACGACGCGTTCCTGCTAGGCAACGATCTGCTGGTGGCGCCGGTGCTGGGCCCGGGAGAGCGGGAGCGAACGGTCGCGCTCCCCCCGGGCACGTGGTTCGACTTCTGGAGCGACGAGCCGCACGAGGCCGAGGTGAGGGTCGCCGCGCCGCTGGGGCGACCGCCGCTGTTCGTGCGCGCCTCCGCGGTGCTGCCGCGGGCCGAAGGGGAGGACCTCGCGCTGCACGTGTACCCACCCGACGGCCAAGCGGGCGGCGGCGTGCTCTACGGCGATGCCGGCGACGGGTACGGCGCGCACCGCGTGGACCGCTTCGAGCTGACGGGCGAGGACGGCGCGCTCTCGCTTCGCTGGCGCGAGGAGGGGGATTATCCCTTCCCGTACGCGGGGGTCGTGCTGCACTTGCATGGCTTCGAGGCGCAGGAGATCGACGTCGATGGGGCTTGGTCCCCGCTGCGGGGGGCGCGGGTGGCGGTGGAGCCGTTCCGGGAGGTGCGGCTAGTCGGGGCGTGAGCGCGGGCAGCCAAGTCCTGGTCGCGGCACGGCTCGCGAGGTGTGCGCCGAGGGTGCTGCGTGCTCCGCGGTTGCGCCTTCGACTAGACTGGTGGCGATGGAGACCCCTGTGTCGACCCTCGACGAGGCCATGGCGCGCCTCCGCCCCCGGGCCGGCGAACTTCGGGCCTTGGGCGTCGAGCGGCTGGCGCTCTTCGGGTCGGTTTCGCGCGGCAGGCCAGGGCCAGACAGCGACGCCGACGTCCTCGTGAGCTTCGCTCCCGGCAGGAAGACCTACGACCGCTTCCTGGACCTGGCGGAGCTGCTCGAATCCGCTCTGGGACGGCCGGTCGAGCTCGTCACGGTGGAGTCGCTGTCGCCGATCCTGGGCCCCAAGATCCTGGCCGAAGCGCGGGATGTCCTTCGAGCCGCTTGACTACCTACGGCACATCGTCGACGAGGTCGAGTACCTCGTGCACGCGAGCGCCGACGTCGACGCATCTGCATTCCTCGCCGATGCGACGCTGCAGAGGGCTTTCGTCCGCAGCCTCGAGGTGATCGGCGAGGCGACGAAGCGGTTGCCGCCGGAGTTCCGCGCGGCCCACCCCGAGGTCGACTGGCGCGGCATGGCCGGGATGCGCGACCGCTTGATCCATGGGTACTTCGGTGTGGACCTCGAACTCGTTTGGGACGTGGTTCGAACGCGCATTCCCGGTCTCGGGCGGGCGCTTCGGCCCCTGCTCTTCGATGAGGACGATTGAGGGTTCTTCCGGCAACCAATCGCGAGACACCCGATGCAACGACCCGACCCGCACGTCGACCGCGGCGAGGTTCCTCCAGGCGGTGTGGCGTCGTCGTTCCCGGGATCGAAACGCGGCACGGTCTGGCGGAAGTCGGAGGCGACGAACGACGTCCGGTCGTCGATGGCGCCTGTGAGGAAGCCCTTGCTGAGCGGGCTGAACGGCACGAAGCCGAAGCCGAGTTCCTCGAGGGTCAGGAGGATCGCCTACTCGGGCTCACGCCACCAGCGCGAACCTCGTGGCTCAGGCCGCCATGCGGGCGCGCCACCTGCGTCGCGGCGGCACCTCACGCCAGCGACCACGTCGCCATCTCCATGACGTGCTGGAACCCCATGCGCTCGTACAGGGGCTGGCCGTCGGGGGAGGCTTGCAGGAAGGCGAACTCGCAGCCGGCGTCGATGCCGTGGTTCACGGCGCATCGGGTCATCGCTTCGCCGATGCCGCGGCGGCGGTGGCTCGGCTGCGTGGCGACGTTGAAGACCAGGACCACGCCGTCGATGCAGCAGGTCATGGCGGTGCCGACCGCGCGGCCGTCGAGGAGGCCGAGGTGAAACCCGAAGCCCTGGACCTCGAGCATGCGCGGGTCGTCGAGGACCGCCAGGACCTTGCGGTCGAGCCCGAAGGCCTCGGCGCAGACGTCGTTGAACGTCCGGAGCGTCGCGGCGTCCTCGACGCGGCGAAGCTCCGGGCCCGGTGTCGCTGGCGTCGTGGCGACGAGCGGCGTGAGGAGCATGCACGGGATGCGGTGGCCGGCGACGAAGCCGGCCGACCGGGCCGCGTCGCCGATCGCGTCGCCGGTTTCGCCCCACGCGTTGACCTCGCCGGCGAGGCCGGCGCGGGCGTAGAAGGCGCGGACCCGTTCGAGGGAGGCGGCGGGATCGCGGGGTGGCGCGACGACGAAGGTGGGGTTGAAGGCGGCCACCGGCATGCCCGTGGCGACGCTGACCACGTGGTCGCGTTCCTCGATCCAGCCGCGGTCGGAGGTGCGGGCGACGCGGCGGAAGGCCTCGACGAGGCTCGCGAGCGAGCGCGCGACCTGCCCGGCGTCTTGGTCGGGCCGTCTCAGGTGTGTCCGATCAAGGCGGGACCGTCGGGGTTGTCGATGACGAACCTCCAGGTGCCGTCCGTCGACTTGCGAAGGACCTCGGCCGTGGCGCCTTCAGCGGTGCGGCCGTCGGGGAAGGTCATCGTCCACGACCAGTGCACGAGCGCCAGGTCGCCAGCCTCGAACGCCACCGACTCGTTCATGCGGATGGAGGCGCCCGTGTTCAGGTACCCCTGGAGAACGTTCCGGATCGCGACCGATCCGACGTGGGCGCCGCGCGCGTTGGTGAAGACGGCATCGGGCTCGTACAGCTCCATCAGCCCCTCGAGGTCGCCTGAGGCGAACAGCGTCTCGAACGCTCTGCCTGCCTCGGCTGGTTGGCGTACGTCCATGGTCACGTCCTCTCGCCCCGACCCAGCCCGCATGGATGGCGTGCAAGGAATGGCAGCGGTACCGAACCGCGTAGCACGGCCGAGGTCGGGGTAGGGTACCTCATGCGCCTCGATGCATCTTCGTGCGTGCCATCATCGCGGCATCCCTATTGGACAGGAGTCCGACCATGACCGAAAAGCGGTCGGCGGCGACGGCGTTCGATCTCGACGGCGTGGCCAAGACGATCGAGCAGCTGAACGAGCGCTACACGCGTGCCCATGTCGATGGCGACGTCGCGACGATCGACGCGATGTTCACGGGCGACGCCACCTGCATGCCGCCGGGCGCGGAGGTGCTGATCGGGCGGGCGGCGATCCACGACCTGACGGTCGCGTACGTGGCGGGGGGCGTCCAAGAGTTCCGCATGGACACCCTGCGCTGCTACGGGAACGAGAAGCTGGTCGTCGAGCAGGGCACCTACGTGATGACCTACGGCCCCGAAGACGTGGTCGAGCGCGGCAAGTACCTGAACGTGTGGAAGCCCGAGGACGGCGTCTGGAAGCTCTACGCGAACATCTGGAACGTCCGTCCCTGAGGGCTGGCGTCGGCAGCGCGCACGCAGCATCGAACCGCGGGGTCGTCGCCTACGGGGCAGCCACCGCCCGCGGTTGGTCGTCGCGCACGAGCTCAAGGTCTGCCGCTCGCGTGTTGGCCTCGCCGATCAGCCGTTCGGAGACGTCGTCGCCTTAGCACTCCGCGGTGCCGAGAAGGTTGACGCTCAGCTCCCGGCCCCACTCCAGGATGGCGCGCACCTCGGCCACCGGCGACGCCGCCGTCGCGGTCGGCTACGATGTCGCGATGAACCGAATGCCAGGGTACCCGCCAGAGGAGATCGTGCGTCTCGTCGAAGAGAACCTGTGGGCGACCTGGTCGAACTTCGGGCAGGCCCCCGGGTGCTCGCTCCACGACGAGGGGGATCTGTTGTGGTTCGAGACCCCGATTCCCTTCCATCCGTACAACACGATCCTCAAGTTCCAGGTGGAGCAGGACGTGGACCGGAGGATCGATGGGCTCCTCCGGCATCTGGCCGTCAGGGGCGTGCCCGTTCTGTGGATCGTGCACCCCTCTGGCCGGCCCCACGATCTCGCGGACCGCTTGCGCGCGCGCAACCTGCAGGAGTTCGATATCGCCCCTGGCATGGCCCGTACCTTGGAGGACCTGCCCGAGGCACCACCCCTGCCAGACGGGGTCGAGATCCGAGAGGCACGCGAGGACACCGACCTGGGCGTCCTGTCGGAGTTCGCTGCCTGGCGCTGGGGGGTGCCCGAAGCCCATCGTCCGCAACTGCACGACATCCTGACCAGGTTCCAGATCGGCCGGCCCGACTCGAAGACACGGATGTGGATGGCGTACAAGGACGGCGTCCCGATCTCGAAGGTCGGCCTCTACGACGGCCCGGGTTCGGCCGGGATCTACGCGGTGGCCACCAAGCCCGAGGCCCGCGGCCTGGGGATCGCCACCATCTTGATGGTCGTCGCCATGCGGGCAGCGAAGGAGATGGGGCACGAGGTCGTCGTGCTGGACTCGTCGCCCATGGCGGAGAAGCTCTACCAGCGGCTCGGATTCGTCACGGTGACGAACTTCCGCCTGTTCGCCGACGTACCCGCGTCCCTGTAGACGACGAACGACGAAGCGTTCCCTCGAGGCTGCTCACGCGCTCCGGTGCCTCTGGCGCTAACATGGATCCGTAGCGACAGCCAGCGTCCGCCCGCGAGGCGGCACCGACTGCCTATGGGAGGCGCAAGCGCGCGCCCCCCGGCCCCATTCGCATTCCGCGAGCATCGTGCTGGATGTGACTCGGGAGGTCGTGTGTCGGTGAGGTTGCATGCGAGGTCCGGAGGCCGGGCCTAGGGAACGGCCGCCGCGTGGTGCGTCGCGCGGGGCCGTGGACTCCGGACCGGAGTCCTCGGAACGCTTCGCTAGGGAGTGATCATGAGATCCAGAGCCTTGATCGTATGGGCAGGTGTGCTCGCGTTGGCACTGGCCGGCAGCGCCATCGCGCAGGCGACGTTCGAAGAGATCATCATGGCGAGAGACGAAGCCATGAACGCCGAAGACGTCGACACGGCCGTGTCCCTCTACGCTGACGACGCCACCTACACGGTCATCTTCGGCCCCGACGAGGAGCCCCTCGTCCTCACCGGGAAGGACGCCATCTACGAACGCTTGGCAGGCTTCATGGGAGGGCACGTGCACTACGACGCCACCGTGATGGCCGTCATCGGCGCTACCGCGTGTGCGTTGAGCACGTGGGCGATCGATGGCCTGCGCGGCGACGGTGTCGACCACATCGAGCAGTTCGAGGAGTTCGTCTTCAAGGATGGCAAGATCGTCGAGCACACGATGACCGTGCTCCGCATGGTCCCGGCTGAAGAACCCTGACGCCTCTCGGGGAGCGCCGTCCGCCGCGTCACGGCGACGCGCAGGACGGGGTTCGCCGGGGTGAGGCGCTCGGTGTCGTGCGTTGCGATCGGGTCGCGACGCACGATCTTCGTGACGGGGTCGGTTCCAAGGCCACCGGCGGGCTGCGGTGCCAGCTTCTTTGCACCGGGCCTGTCCAGGAACTGGGGTCTACCCCTGCCCGCGATGGTTTCGCCGATCAGCCGTTCGAAGAGGTGGCGCTGCGCCACTCGGCCACGTTGGGCGGGGTGAGAGCGCGGGCCAGTTGGCATGTGTCACGTGATGCGTGACATTGGCTTTGTGATTCGGTCGTTCGCCGACGAGCGCACGGAGCAGTTGTGGGTGAACGGTACGGAGCGCCGGTTGCCACCGGACATCGCCCGTCGCGCGGTACGCAAGCTCTCCGCCGTCGACGCTGCGATGACCATCGACGATCTACGCGTCCCGCCGGGCAACCGGCTCCATGCGATCGAAGGCGATCGCACCGGCCAACACGCCGTCTCGATCGACGACCCGTGGCGAGTCTGCTTCCGCTTCGAGGACGGCGACGCACACGAGGTCGAGGTCTGCGACTACCACCTAGTACTCGGCTTGATCAGCGTGGACGAGGCTCTCGACGGGGAGGTCACCGAGCATGGGGTGCCAGCGGGCGAGGATGAGGCTCTGCCAGAGTCGTCCTATGCGTCCGTTGCCGTCGATGAACGGGTGGATGGACTCGAACTCGTAGTGGAAGACCGAGCTGGCGACGAGCGGGTGGGCGTCGGTCGCTGGCAGCCGGGCGAAGGGGTCGGCCATTCGTGGAGGCGCTCCGATGACAGGTCGACGGCGCGGCTCGCTTCTCCTTCGCAACGCTCGGCAGGAAT
>JAABSI010000107.1 GCA_011390455.1 Trueperaceae bacterium | reverse complement strand
GCCCGAGATGCCGGCCGCGGGCGCCTTGAGGCGATCCTTCACCTCGTCCCACAGCGCCGCCTGGCGCAGCGAGCGCTCGGCGACCTCGTCGAGCAGCGCGCGGTTGCGGATGCCGACGAGCTTGAGGCCGGCCACCACGTTGTCGTAGATCGACATGGTCGGGAAGGGCGTCGGCTTCTGGAAGACCATCCCGATGCGGCGGCGCACCGTGACCGGGTCGACGCCTTGGGCGTAGATGTCGTTCCCGTCGAGGAGCGCCTTGCCGGTGACCTTGACGGTGCGGTTGAGGTCGTGCATGCGGTTGAGCGCGCGCAGGAAGGTGGTCTTGCCGCAGCCGGAAGGCCCGATGAGCGCCGTCACCGTCTTGTCGCGGAAGGTCAGCGAGACGTCGCGGACGCCGGTGTTGGCCCCGTAGTGCACCGAGATCCCCTCGGTGATCAGGCGCGGGGCCGCATCCGCGGCCACGGCGGCGCGCTCGGCGTCGTTGCCGGTGCGGGGGGCGGGCGGGGCGGAGCGGGTGTCGGTGGCATCCATGGTGGGTCCCTCGGTGGCGATCACAGGTCGGTGGCGTGGCGCTGGCGGGTCAAGAGCCGCGCGGTGGCGAAGGTGACGATCACGAGCCCCAGCAGCACGATGCCGGCGGCCCAGCCCATCGCGTGCCACTCACGGTACGGGCTGATCGCCAGGCTGTAGAGGCGCGCGGGGAGCGTGTCGACCGGGCCGAGCAGGTAGCGCATCGGCGTGCTGGAGAAGAAGTTGTTGCCGAAGGCCGTGAACAGGAGCGGAGCGGCTTCCCCGGCGGCGCGCGCGAAGGCGATCAGGACGCCCGTGACGACGCCCACCCGGGCGGCCGGGAGCACGGTGTTGAGCACGACGCGCCAGCGCGGCAGCCCGAGCGCGAGCCCGGCCTCGCGGATCGACCACGGGATGATCCGCAGCACGCCCTCGGTGGCCCGCGCGAGGATCGGCAGCATCACGAACGAGAGCGCCACCGCGCCGGAGAGCCCCGAGAAGGTGCCCATCGGCTTGACGATGAGCGCCCAGGCCAGGAGGCCCTTGAGGATCGCCGGCATGCCGTTGAGGGTGTCGTTCAGGATGCGCAGCAGCGGATTGAGCGGGTGGTCCGGGAACTCCGCGAGCATGATGCCGGCGCCGATGCCGATGGGCACCGCGATGAGCAGCGCGAGGCCGTCGACCACCAGGGTGCCGAGGATGGTGTGGCCGAGGCCCGTGGGGCGTCCTTGGGTGGCGCGCGCCGGCGAGCCGAGGTCCTCGGTGAAGAACTCGAGCGTGAGCGCCGAGAACCCCTGCGAGATCACGTACCAGACGATGATCAGCAGCGGGATCAGCACCGCGAGGGTGGCGACGACGAGCAGCGCGACCATCAGTTGGTCGCGTCGATAGCGGCGACGCAGGTTCGCCGGCGTCACGGCGGCGATCCCGCGCCCGTGATCGGCCTTGCTCGAGGTCGTCATCAGATGGCCCTCCCGCCCACGGCGAACTTCCGCTGCATCCACGCGGCGATCAGGTTCACGACCAGCGAGATCAGGAACAGGTAGAAGCCGACGGTCATCAGGCTCGCGAGGTGCAGGTTCTCCACCGCCTCGCGGAACTCGTTGACGATCACCGAGGGCATGGTGGCCGCGGGGCCGAAGAAGGTGAACGGGAGCGTGTTCGAGTTGCCGATGAGCATCGCGACCGCCATGGTCTCGCCGATCGCGCGCCCGAAGCTGAGGATCGCCCCGGCCACGATGCCGCCGCGCGCGTACGGAAGGACCGCCATCGTCAGGACCTCCCAGCGGGTGGCGCCCAACGCGCGCGCCGCCTCGCGCTGCGAGCGAGGCACCAGCCGGATCGCGTCGCGCGCCAGCGCGGTGGTGTAGGGCACGATCATCAGCGCCAGCACGATGGTGGCGGTGATCAGGTTGTAGCCCGCAGGCGGCCCCAGGAGCGGGAGCACGCCGGGCCAGTTCTCGAAGGCCCAGAAGTAGAACGGCAGGTAGACCTCGTTCTGCATCAGCGGAACGAGCACGAAGATCCCCCAGATGCCCACGACCACCGAGGGGATGGCGGCCAGCAGGTCGACGATCGTGTCGACGATCGAGGCCAACCAACGCGGCGCGTACTCGGCGGTGAAGATCGCGACGCCGATCGCGGGCAGGAAGGAGAGCGCGAGCGCGGCGACCGAGGTGATCAGCGTGCCGAGCATGAACGGCCACGTGCCGAAGACTCCGCGCACGGGGTCCCACGTGGTGCCGGTGAGGAAGCCGAAGAAACCGAAGCGCTGCAGCGGCTCCCAGCCGTCGCGCAGCAGCACGAACGAGAGGAGCAGCGCGAGCACGACGATGGAGCCGCCGAGCGCCACGACGATCGTCTGGAACGCGCGATCGCCCGCTTTGCGGAACAGCGGGTGGGTGGGTTGGCGGATGAGCTCGCTGGTGGTTCGAGGAACGGTGGCCACGTAGAACGCAGGTTCCCACGTTCGCGTCATGGGTTCGTCAAGAGCGACCGAACGAAGCGCGGGCCGGCACCCGAGGTGCCGGCCCGCGCGGGAGCGGATCGCTTACGAGCGGTGGCTCAGAGGCCGGCGTCCGCGAGCACCTGGGCGCCGAGGTCCTCGCCCTGCCACTTCATCTGCCGGATCATGTCGAGGTTGAGCTCGAGCACGGCGGCCGGGATGCGGGAGAAGGCGAGCGGCTCGGCGAGGTCCTGGCCGTCGGTGATGGCCCAGACGACGAACTTCAGCAGCTCCTCGGCCTCTTCGCGGGTCGAGATCGCGTTGTTCGCGTCGAGGTTCTCGTACATGAGCATCCAGGCGAAGCCGGCGATCGGGTAGCCGTCGGCGGCGTCGGTGTCGGTCACCAGGATGCGGGTGTCGGACGGCAGCGGGACGTCGGCCGCGAGCGAGGTGGCCTCGAGGCTCGGGACGATGACGTTGCCGCTCTTGTTCTGGACGTAGCCGTAGGCGATGTCGTTGAGCACCGCGTAGACGGCGCTGTTGTAGCCGATCGCACCCGGGGTGTTCTGGACGACGCCGGCCACGCCCTCGTTGCCGTTGCCGCCGATGCCGGTGGGCCAGTTGACCGAGGTCGCGAAGCCGACGCGCTCGTTCCAGGTGGGCGAGACCTTGGTGAGGTAGTTGGTGAAGACGTTCGTGGTGCCCGAGCCGTCCGAGCGGTGCACGACCGTGATCGGGAGCGGCGGCAGCTGCACGTCCGGGTTCAGCAGCGCGATCTGCGGGTCGGCCCAGGTCGTGATGTTGCCGAGGAAGATCTCGGCGATGGTGTCGCCGTCGAAGACGAGGCCGGTCTCGACGCCGGGGAGGTTGTAGGTGACGACGACGTCGCCGAGCGTGATGGGCATGTTGAAGGCGACGCCGCCGCCGGCCTCGGCGATCGCGGCGAGCTGCTCGTCGTTCAGGAACGCTTCGGACATGCCGAACATGACCGTCTGCTCGGTGAACTGGCGGATGCCGCCGCCGGAGCCGATCGACTGGTAGTTGACGGTGACGCGGCCGTCGGTCACGTCGCGGTACGTGTCGGCCATCGAGGTGACGAGCGGGGCCGGGAAGGTGGCGCCGGCGCCGAGGAGTTCGACGTTCTGCGCCGTGGCGACGGGCGCCAGGAGCAGGGCGGCAGCGAGGGTGGACAGGAGCTTGCGCATGGATGCCTCCGATAAGAATGGCGGCCCGGTGTCGGGTCGCATGGGGCAACCGTACGGAGGCATCGTCA
The DNA here is from genome assembly GCA_011390455.1 of Trueperaceae bacterium. The sequence goes on along the minus strand of JAABSI010000107.1, from coordinate 5,258 downwards.
GGCGGACGTCAGCCCGCGTCAGCGCTGTGTCAGGGCACGCCGGCCGCGCTCAGCCCGGATCCCAGAACCGCACCACGTCCTGGTGGGTCGCGATCCCCAGCAGCCCTTGGCGGGCCTCACCGTGCTCGGTGATCAGCACCGCCTCCAGCTCGGGGGCGTCGACGAAACGGGCGAGCACCCGCTCGGCGGGCTCGCTGCGCGCAGCGAGCGCCCAGGTGGTGCGGTCGGCGTCGGCGAGCTGCACCTCCGCCACCGTGGCACCCTTCAGCGAGGCGCTGACCGACGCGCCCTCGCGCGCGGCGGTGGCCGCCAGCCAGCGCGCGATGCCGCGGTCGGTCAGGAGCCCGGCGACCGCGCCGTCGTCGATCACCGGGAACTGCGAGAACCCGGTCGCGTGGGCTTGCGCGAGGGCGTCGCGCAAGGGCGTGTCCATCGCGACGGTGGCCACCTCGCGCCGGAAGGCCTGGTCGGCGCGTTGGCCGCCATCGAGTGCGTCGCGGTAGCCCTCGATGCGGCGCACGACGTCCTCGGTGGGCACCGCCAACCAGCCGTTGGGGACGATCGTCTCGTGGACGAGCACGTTGCGCAGCTCGGCGTAGTCATCGAGCCGATCGGCCATCTTCTGGCCGCGGTGGTCGCGGGCGTAGCGGCGCAGCACGGACCGGAACGGCACGCCGTGGTCCTGGACGCCGGTGCGTTCGCGCAGCAGCCGGTCGACGGCGTTGAAGGCCGCCAGGAACCGCTCGACGCGGTCGCGCTCGGTGGCGGGGAGGTCGTCGGTGGAGGGCGCGGTGCGGGCCATGGCCCAGGGTACCGCGGGGCGCGCGAGCGTCGGCTACGCGTTCGCGAAGCGCGCCAGCGCGAAGGGCTCGATGCCGTGCGCCGTCGCGCCGTCGAGCGCCAGGTCCGCCGCGATCGAGCCCAGCAGCGGGCCGAACTTGAAGGCATGGCCGCTGCCGCCGCCGGCGACCACCACGTGCGGGTGCTCGGGGTGGCGGTCGAGCACGAAGCGCTCGTCGGGCGTCTTGGTGTAGAGGCAGGTCTCGTAGCGGGTCAGCCGACCGGTCAGGCCGGGCAGCAGCCGCCGGGCCGCGGCGATCGTGGCCGCGGCGCGGTCCTCGTGCAGTTCGTCGGTGCGCTCATCGAGTCGGATGCGCGGCGCCCCCTGATGGTCGGAGATCTTGATCGCGTTCGGGGCGTCGTAGAGCGGGAAGCCGTAGATGCCGCCGGCCTGGTCGCGCCCGGTGCCCCGCGCGATGAAGAGCGGCATCCGCTCGGGCGCGAACGCGCGCGCGTCGGCGCCCACCGAGGCGTAGAGCACCTGCTGGCGCTCGACGTGCAGCGGCAGCGCCAGGTCGGGCAGCACGTCCGCCAACCAGGCACCGGCGGCGACGACCAGACGGTCCGCGCCGACGCGGCCGTGCCGGGTGGCCACCTCGACGCCCTGCGCGCTGAGCCGCACCTCGGTCGCCGGCTCCTGGTCGCGCAGCTCCACGCCCGCCGCAGCCGCCGCGCGCTGCAGCACCGCGACCGCGCGCGAGGCCGGGACGATGCCGGCGCTCGGCTGGTAGAGCGCCTCGACGTCGTCGTCGGGCGCGAAGGCCGGGAAGCGGGCGCGCACCTCGGCGGCCGACAGCCGCTCGACGGCGCTCCCCTCGGCGCGGAGCGCCGCCTCGATCGGGTCGAGCTCGCCGCCCCCCACCAGGCCCAGGTCGAGCCCGCCGGTGCGCTGCAGCAGGCGCTCGCCGGTGGCCGCCTCGAGCGCCGTCCAGGCGGCGTCGGCGGCGATGGCAAGGCGGACGTGCAGGACGTCCTCGTAGGCATGGCGGAAGATGCGCGAACCGCCGTGCGACGAGCCGCGGTCGTGGCCGAAGGCGTGGCGCTCGAGCAGCAAGGTGCGCTGACCGCGCGCGGCAAGAACGTGGGCGGCGGCGGAACCGATCACGCCGGCCCCCAGGACGATCGCGTCGTAGCGCTCCATGGGCGAGCCTACCGTGCGCGCTGCGGCTCGTGCGGCGTGTTCACGATGTCCCGGTACCAGGAGTCCGAGCGGACTACACTGTCCGGCATGTACGCCCGAACCACTGCGCAGCCCAACGCCCCCCACCGGACCTCGGACCGGTGATCGCCGAACGCCTGCTCACCCGCCGCTTGCGCGGGCTGCGCGCGCAGCAGCTCAAGCTCGAACCGCACCGGCCGGGCGACCTGCCCGCGCCCAAGCGCGACGGCGGCTACTTGCTGTACGCGCACGTGCCGTTCTGCGAGCTGCTCTGCCCCTACTGCTCCTTCAACCGCTTCCCGTTCCGCGAGGAGGCCGCTCGCGCCTACTTCGGCGCGCTCCGCGAGGAGATGCGGATGGTGGCCGACCTCGGCTACCAGTTCTCGGACATGTACATCGGCGGCGGCACCCCCACGGTGCTCCCGGACGAGCTCGCGGCCACGATCGACCTCGCGCGCGAGCTGTTCGCCATCGACGAGGTCTCGACCGAGACCAACCCCAACCACCTGAACGCCGAGATGCTCGGGCCGCTCGAGGGGCGCGTGCAGCGGATGTCGGTGGGGGTGCAGAGCCTCGACGACGAGCTGCTCAAGCAGATGGCGCGCTACGGCAAGTACGGCTCCGCCGAGCAGATCCTCAAGGGCCTCGAGTTCGCGCGCGACCGGCTGCCGACGCTCAACGTCGACATGATCTTCAACCTGCCCTCGCTCACCGACGAGGTGCTCCTGCGCGACCTCGAGCTGCTCGAGGGCGTGGGCGCGAACCAGATCACCTACTACCCGCTCATGGTCTCCCCCGCGGTCGAGGGGACGCTGGAGAAGGCGCTGGGCAAGGTGGACTACGCCCGCGAGGAGCGGCAGTACCGCTTGATCTCGCGGACGCTCTCCAAGACGCACCAGGCGACGTCGGCCTGGGCCTTCTCGCGCGACCCGTCGCGCCTCATCGACGAGTACATCGTCGACCACGACGAGTACGTGGGCATCGGCAGCGGCAGCTTCAGCTACCTGAACGGCGAGATCTACGCCAACACCTTCTCGCTGCGCGCGTACCGCGAGGCGATCGAGGCGGGCCACCCGTCGGTGGACGCGCGGATGCGCCTGCAGCACCGCGACCACCTGCGCTACCGGCTGATGATGGACCTGTTCGGGTTGCGCCTCGACAAGAAGGCCTTCGCCGCCGCGCACGGCGCCTCCGTGGCGCAGGCGCTGCCCGTCGAGTACGCCTTCCTCAAGGCGGCGGGCGCCTTCTCGCGCGACGACGCCGAGGCGCTCGAACTCACCGAGTCCGGGCGCTACCTGCTGGTCGTGATGATGCGCGAGTTCTTCATCGGCGTGAACGGCATCCGCGACCTGGCCCGCGCGCTGCTCCCCGAAGCCGAACGCGAGCTGTTCGAGGAGATCCCGGCCTGCAGCCGGCCGATGCGGATGCCTCAGCCGGTGTTGGCCGGAGACTAGATCCGGGCACCGCGACCTCAGCCAGAGTTGGCGGGGGATGGACCCGGCGCGGCGCTGGGTCCGAACGTCCCTTCGCGGATCTCGGCCGTGGCTCTACACTTCGACCATGGTTGATTCGACGGACGTTGAATCGTTCGACGCGCGCGCCCGAGCGTTCAAGGCACTCGGCGAGCCCACCCGGCTTCGGATCCTCGCCCACCTGCAGGCCGGCGAGTCGTGCGCGTGCGAGGTCCAAGCGGCGCTCGACGTGCCCGCCAACCTGCTGTCGCACCACCTGAAGGTGCTGCGGGAAGCCGGCCTCGTGCACGGCACCCGCCGCGGACGCTGGATCGACTACCGCGTCGAGCCGCGCCAACTCGAGCTCCTCGCCACGATGCTCGCGACCGTGGCCGAACGACCGACCCCGACCTGCCGCACGAGCGACCCCGCGCGGACGGCCACGGCATGAGCACGCGGACCGCGGTCGCCAGCGGCGCGCGCCGAGGCTTCGACGCATCCTGGCTCTGGGTCGGCGCTGCGACGCTCACCTGGATCGCGGCGTACCGGTCGATCCTGCCGTTCTGGAACTGGGCGATCTACGACGTGGCCGGCCTCGACCCCTCGAGCCACTGGGGTCAGGCCGCCCACTTCTTCTTCTACGACACCACCAAGATCCTGCTCCTGCTCGCGGGCATCATCTTCGTGGTCGCCGTGCTCCGGAGCTTCATGAGCGTCGCGCGCACGCGCGCCATGCTCGGCGGCAAGCGCGAGGGCGTCGGCAACGTGCTCGCCGCCGGGCTCGGCGTGGTCACGCCCTTCTGCTCGTGCAGCGCGGTGCCGGCCTTCATCGGCTTCGTCACCGCCGGCGTGCCGCTGGGCGTGACGCTCTCGTTCCTGATCGCCAGCCCGATGGTCGACGTGGTCGCGGTGACGCTCCTGTACGGGCTCTTCGGCTGGCCCATCGCCGCGTTGTACGTGGTCAGCGGCCTGCTCCTGGCCACCGTGGCCGGGTTCCTCCTCGGCCGAATGAAGCTCGAGAAGCACGTCGAGGGCTTCGTGTACACCATGCAGGTCGGCACCCTCGGCACCGACGCCGACACACCCCCGACGTGGCGCGAGCGCTTCGCGGCCGGCCTCGACGAGGTCGCGACGGTCGTGCGCAAGATCTGGCCCTTCCTCCTCGTCGGCATCGGGATCGGCGCGGCCATCCACGGCTGGGTGCCCGAGTCGTTCTTCGTCCGCATCGCCTCGCCCGACAACGTCTTCGCGGTTCCGATGGCGGTGCTCCTCGGCGTCCCCCTCTACAGCAACGTCGCCGGCATCCTCCCGCTGGTGGGGGCGCTCCAGGCCAAAGGGCTCGCGATGGGCACGCTGCTCGCCTTCATGATGGCGGTGGTGGCGCTCTCGCTCCCCGAGATGATCCTGCTGCGGCAGGTGCTCAAGCCCCGTCTGATCGCCGTCTTCGTCGCCGTCGTCGGCACCGGCATCCTCTTCACCGGCTACCTCTTCAACGCCATCCTGGGCTGAGGCCCACCCCTCGTAAGGAGACCCCATGAACGTCAAGGTGCTCGGACCCGGTTGCGCCAACTGCAGAGCCACCGTCGCCCTCATCGAACAGGTCGCCCAAGCCAAGGGCCTCGACGTGACCGTCGAGAAGGTCGAGGACCTGCCGACCATCATGAGCTACGGCGTGATGGCCACCCCCGGCGTCGTCATCGACGGCACCGTCGTCCACGCCGGCGGCCGCCCCAGCCAGAGCAAGATCGAGCAGCTGCTCGGCGGCTGAAGCGCGACCGCCGCGGCGCGCGCCGCGGGCCGAGCCCACC
>JAABSI010000106.1 GCA_011390455.1 Trueperaceae bacterium | reverse complement strand
CGGTGCGCGGCGACGTCGCGCTCACGGGCGAGATCACCCTGCGCGGCCGGGTGCTGGCGATCGGCGGGGTCAAGGAGAAGCTGCTCGCGGCCCACCAAGCGGGGATCGCGACCGTCATCCTCCCGGCGGCCAACGAGGCGAACCTCGAGGACGTCCCCGAGGCGGTGCGCTCCGAGCTCGAGGTCGTCACCGTGCGCACCTTCGACGAGGTGCTGCGCCGCATGCTCGTCGCGCCGAGCGACGGCCCCGAGGCCGCCGCGCCGCCGCCGGCGCGCGCCGTCGCGCCGACCCCGCCGGCCGGACGAGCCTGACCGTCTAGGGCCCGAACCAGCCAAGCCTGGGTCAGTCGGCGGCGGCCGGGTAGCGGGCTCGCGCCAACACGCCGTCGCCGACGACGTCGATCCGGCCCGAGCCGGCCGCGAACGCCAAGCTCTCCCCGCGCGCGAGCGCGCGCACGCCGCTCGCGTGGCGCACCTCGACGGGTCCCCCGCCGAGGTGCGTGACGATCTCGAGCGATGCCGGGCCGACGGTCCACGCGACCCCGCCCGCGGCCGCGGCCGCGACCCGCTCGAGGACGAAGGCGTGGGTGCGCGCCAACTCGGTCCGGCCCGCGGCCACCGCGCGCGGCGGGGGCGCCACCGCGGCGCCCGGGGTCAAGCGGGCCACGTCGAGGCCGCGGTCGACGTGCAGCTCGCGCGGACGGCCGTCCGCGCCCAACCGGCCGTGGTCGTAGAGCCGGAAGGTCAGGTCGGAGGCCTGCTGCACCTCGTAGGCGAGCACGCCGCCTCCGAGCGCGTGCACCGTGCCGGCGGGGTTGACGACCACGTCGCCGCGGGCGACGTCGAGCCGCCGGAGCAGCCGTTCGATCGTCCCCTCGTCGATCGCGGCCTCGACCTCGGCGCGCACCACGGGGCGGGCGAACCCCCACCAGACGTAGGCGCCGGGTGCGGCCTCGAGCACCCACCAGGCTTCGGTCTTGCCCAGGTCGCCACCCTCCCCCGCGACCTCGCGAGCGTACGCGTCGTCCGGGTGGACCTGGACCGACAGCGGCACCGCGGCGTCGAGGAGCTTGACCAGGAGCGGCATCCGCGCTCCGTACCGTTCGAAGGGGGCGGTGCCGACGAAGGCGGGTCCGTGCGCCATGGCGATCTGAGCCAGCGTCTGGCCGCGCCACGGACCCGTGCCGACGCGCGTGTCCGGACCGGCCAGCCACGCCTCGCCGACCGGTGCGTCCACCCCCTCGGCCGGGGCGCCCGGGCACCAGGCGGGCAAGCGGTCGCCCCCCCACGGGCGTGCGCGGAGTTCGGGCACGAGCGGGAGCGGGGCGTCGAGGCCGCTCACGCGAGCCCTCGGAAGGCGCGGGCACGGGCGCGGGCGCGCAGCGAGGTCACGGGGGTGGCGGCGTCCCATGGAGCGTCCATGCCGCCAGCGTAGTATGCGAGTCGGCCGATGACGGAAGCCCTTGCCCACCTCATCAACGACGCAGGGCCACTCGCTCCGCTCTACTACGTGCTGTCGTTCGTGCTGACGGCGCTCCTGCCCTTCATCCCGACGCCGCTCGTCGCGGCGCTCGGCGGCGCGGCGCTCGGCACCGTGCCGGCCGTGCTCTACGGCCTGGTCGGGATGGCGCTCGGCGGCTTCGTCGCGCTCAACCTCTCGCGGCGCATCGGGCGACCGCTCATCCTGCGCCTGGTCAGCCCCAAGGCCTGGGCCGAGTGGGAGGTCCTGGTCGGCATCCGCTCGCTCTGGTTGTGGGGCGTGATCTTCTTCGTGCTGAACGTCGATTTCGCGGTGGTCGCGGCCGGCCTGTCGCGGCTCCCGCTGCGGCAGCTGTGGCTGACCGCGATGATCGCGCGCTTCCCGTGGTTGCTCGTGAGCGCCTGGTTCGGAGAGATCCTGTTCGTCTCGGACACCGTGATGCTGCTCGCGGTGGTCGGCCTCGTCGGCGGCATGGTCGCCTTCCAGAAGCTCCGTCCACGGTTCCGCCACTGGCTCGTGCGCTGGGCGCCGAACCCCGAATCGCACTCCGACGACGCGGACCGCCCCTGACCGTCGTCGCTCAGGTCGACGCGGGCGGGTCCTCCCACAGGCGCCCCCCGTCGAGGTGGGCGCGGCGATCGGCGCGGGCGGCGACGAGCGCATCGTGCGTCACCAGGACGACCGCCGTGGCGTCGGCCGCCGCGGCCGCGAGCAGCGCATCGACGACCGCGTCGGCCGAGGCCCGGTCGAGGCTGCCGGTCGGCTCGTCGGCCAGGACCACGGCCGGGCGGGCGTACAGCGCCCGCGCGACGGCCACCCGCAAGCGCTCTCCGCCCGAGAGCGTGCGCGGGCGGGCGTCGCGGCGTCCGGTGAGGCCGACGGCCTCCAGGAGCGCGTCGCCGCGGGCCACGTCGACCCGCCCCTGCACCCGTCCGGGCAACGTGACGTTCTCGTGGGCGCTGAGGTCGGCGAGCAGGTGGTGGTGCTGGAACACCAGCCCGACGCGCCCGTTGCGGGCGCGCGCGGCGGCGTCGGGCGCCAGATCGTGCACGGCCATGTCGCCCCAGCGCACCTCGCCGGCGGTCGGCCGGTCGAGCCCGGCGAGCAGGTGCAGGAGCGTGCTCTTCCCCGACCCCGACGGCCCGGAGATCGCGACCACCTCGCCCGCCGCCACCTCGAGGTCGACGCCGTTCAGGACGTCCAGCGGCCCCGCCGGCGTCGCGAAGCGGCGCGTCAACCCCCGGGTACCGAGCACGACGGACACGGCCGTAGTTTAGTATGGGCGGCGTCCCCGGCAGCCCCGCGCCCGCGTGGTGCGCCCTACCGACGGAGGCCCCATGAGCGACCCCCGACCCACCGCCGACGTCCTCGCGTTCCTCGCGACGGTGCCCTTGTTCCAGGGTGCCCCCGTGCGGGCGCTCGAGATCGTCGCCGGTGTCGTGCGGCCCCGGCGCTTCCCGACCGAGACCGTCCTGTTCCAGGAGGGCGACGCGGGCGACGCGCTGTACGTGCTGTCCGCCGGCCTCGTCAAGCTCTCCAAGGTCGACCTGGGTGGCCACGAGAAGACGCTCGCCCTGCTCCAGCCGCCGGAGTTCTTCGGCGAGATGGCGCTGCTCGGCGAAGCCACCCGGAGCGCGACCGCGATCACGCTCGCGCCCGTCACCGCCTACCTGCTCTTCCGCGACGACTTCCAGCGCTTGTTGGCGGAGTACCCGACGATCAGCCTCAACCTGACGACGACCTTGGCCGAGCGGTTGCGGGGCATGGACGACGAGGCGCAGGTGCTCTCGTACAAGGACGCTCAGGGGCGAGTCGCGTACGTGCTGCTGCGCCTCTACCGCGCCGGCGTCATCGAGTTCGAGGAGGGGCGCGCCCTCGTGCGCTTGACGCACCAGGACCTCGCGAACCTGGCCGGCACGTCGCGGGAGACCGTCACGCGTGCGCTCAAGGCGCTCGAGGCCGAAGGGGTCATCGAGACCCGCCCGAAGGAGGTCTTCCTGGTCGACCCCGACGGGCTCGAAGAGGTCCTCCACGGAATCCGCTGACCTCCAGACCTTCCCGGGCCCGCGCGGCTTGGAGCATGCTCGCGTCCTCAACCTCGCCGGCGGCGACGTCCGGGCGGCGCTCGACGCCTGCCGCGCGGCGCACGGCGACGCCTTCGTCTTCGGGGTGGGCGCCATCCGCTTCCACTGGTTCCTCGCCGCCGACGCCTTCCGGTTCGTGCTCCAAGATGCCGCCGACGCGTTCGGCAACGCAGGGGCCTACGGCTTCCTGGAGCCCATCGGCGGCACCGGGGCGCTGATCGCGACCGACGACCCGCTCCACCTGGAGCGCCGTCGAGCCCTGCAGCCCGCGTTTCACGCGCGCGAGGCGGCCGCTTGGTCGGCGCTCGCCGACGAAGCGATGGCGGGGTTCGTCGCCGGCGCGGTGGAGCGGGGCGCCGGTGCGCTGGTCCCCGAACTCCGTCCGGTGGTCCTCGACGTCGTCCTCGACGTCTTGGTCGGGCCGGCGACGCGCCGTCGCCACCCGGGTCTGGCGGCCGACCTCGCGGCGATGATGGCCTTCGCGAACCTTCCGATGCTCGCGCAGCAAGTGCGGATCCCGATCCCGGCGACGCCGTGGGCCGCGTTCCTCGCCGCGCGGCGGCGCGCCGACGCCGCGGTGTTGGCCGAGGTCCGCGCCCGGCGGGCGGACGCGGTCGAGGACCGCGGGGGCGTGCTCGACTGGCTGCTCGCCGGCGACGCCGACCCCGCCACCCGACTCGGCGAGCGCGAACTGCGCGACCAGATCGTCGGCCTCCTCTCGGCCGCCTTCGACACGACGACGTCGGCGATCGCCTGGACCGCGCTGCTGCTGGCGCGCCCCGAGCTGCGCGCTCCGGTCGTCGACGAGTTGGCCGCGGCCTCGTCCGGCGCCCTCGGCCCGATGGGCGATGGCCTCGTGAAGGAGGCGCTGCGGCTCTACCCGCCGGCCTCCGCCATCCTGCGCCGGGTGCGCACCCCCGTCGCCTGGGCAGGGGCGCCCCTTCCCGTCGGCGGCCGCGTCGGGCTCTCCGTCTGGCATCTGCATCGCGACGTCGCGACCTGGGCCGATCCCGAGCGCGCCGAACCGCAGCGCTGGACCGAGCGTTCCGGCCCGTGGGCGGCCCCGCGCGAACCGTTCGCCTACCTCCCGTTCGGCCATGGTGGCCGGCGCTGCATCGGCGAGGGGCTCGCGCGCACGCTGCTGCACGCCTTCGTCCGTCAGGCGGTGCCGCGGGCGACCTGGTCGCCGGTCGACACCGAGGTCCGTCCGGAGGGCACGACGCTGTTGCCCTCGGGGGGCTTGCGGCTGCGGTGGGAGCGGGCCTAGACGGGGCGGAGCCCGCGCGTCAGCGGTCGAGCTCGCTGACCGCATCGCGCACCGACGGGCCGTGCAGGACCTCGTCGCGGTCGTAGGTCGGCGTCGGGGCGCCGGGCGGCCGCAGGTGGTACGGGACGATCTCGGCGTGGTCGATGCCGCGCCGCAGGCCGGTGACGGACTGGATGACCACGGCATGGCTGACGACGATCACGCTGCCCCGGCCGCGGTACCGCTCGAGCACCCGCAACACGCGGTCCCGGACCTCGTCGACGCCTTCCCACGGCGCGTCGCCGGCGCTCGGTCCGAGGCCGTCCTGCGCCCTGCGCAGCAGCTCGCTGTCGATGTCGCCCAGCGGGTCCTTCTGCGGCAGCCACTCGTGGAGGTCGTACTCGACGAAGAGCGGCTTGTTCAGCGCCCGCGACAGCAGGGCGCCGGACTCGAGCGCGCGCGCGTACGAGGAGCACAGGATGGCCTCGGCGTCCTGCAGTCGGTAGTCGCGCGCGATGGTGTCGATCTGCAACCTTCCGAGCGGCGAGAGCGGAGCGAAGGAGGTCGCCCAGCCGCGCACGCCGCGCGAAGCGACGACGTCGTAATCGGTCTCCCCATGCCGAACGAAGTAGACGTTCACCGCATCCTCTCCGCGGGGCCACGGAACGCCGGAGCCCACGTCAGGCACGCTAGCAGGGGGCTCGGGCGGCGGCGGTGCGAAGTCGTACACCGAGGCCGCACGCGGTAGCATCGAGCGTGCCTCCCAGGACCGCGCGCCCCGCCCCCCGACCCCGGACCCCGTCGGTCCGGCCGCCGTGCTGAACCTCTACCGCCGCGCCGTCCTCGGCGCCGCCGCGGCACCCGGCGTCGAGGCGCTCGCCCGCCGCTACGGGTGGCGCTTCGGGGTCGGGCGCTTCGTGGCCGGCGAGACGCTCGCCGACGCCTTGCCGGCCCTGCGGGCGCTGACCGAGGACGGCCGCCGCGTGATCGTCGACGTGCTGGGCGAGTACGTGCGCGACGTCGATGCGGCGCGCGCCATGGGGGTCGCCGTGGCGGCGACCGTGGCGGGCCTCGCCGAGGCCGGGATGACCCCGGTGGTGAGCGTCAAGCCCACCCAGCTCGGCCTCGCCCTCGACCCCGCCCTGGCGCGCGACCTCGCCGGCGGCGTGGCGCGCGCCGCCGAGCGGGCCGGGGGGCGCGTGTGCCTCGACATGGAGGACCACCGGTACGTCGACCGCACGCTGGCGCTGCTCGCCGACGTGCGCGCCGACGGGGCGCCCCGCACCTCGACCGTCCTGCAGGCCTACCTGCACCGCACGCCGACGGACCTCGCGGCGCTGCTCGCGGCGTCGCCCGCCGGGTCCGAGGTGCGGATCGTCAAGGGGGCCTACCGCGAAGGCGCCGACGTGGCGCTCCAGGAGCTCCCGGCCATCCGGCGTGCGTTCGTCGCCGCCTGCGAGACGGCCTGGCGCGCCGGCGCGCGGGTCAACGTCGCCACCCACGACGAGCGCCTGATCCTGGAGACCACCGCGTTCGCGCGCGGCGCCGAGGTCGCAGCGGACCGGTACGAGCTGCAGCTGCTCTACGGCGTCAAGCCGGCGCTGCAGGGCCGGCTCGTCGCCGAGGGCCACCCGGTGCGTGTGTACGTCCCGATCGGCGCCGATTGGTACGGTTACTTCAGCCGCCGCCTCGCGGAGCGCCCCGCGAACGCCGCCGTCGTCCTGCGCGGGCTGTTCGGGTGAGCGTCGCCCCTGCCGCCCGCCGCCTCAGGAGGTCGCCATGACCGCAGATCCCACCACCGTCGTCCCCTACGCGCCCGAGCCGTTCACCGACTTCACCGTCGCCGCCCACGCGGACGCGTACCGCGCGGCGCTCGAGCAGGTCGCGGGGCGCCTCGGGGCGACCTGGCCGCTCGTGATCGGCGGCCGCCGCGTCGCCACCGAGGGCACCTTCCCGTCGGTGGATCCCTGCGCTCCCGACCGGGTCGTCGGCTACGCGGCCGCGGCGGGCGCCGCCGACGTCGATCGCGCCTACGCGGCCGCGGAAGCCGCGTTCCCGGTCTGGTCGCGGTGGAGCGCCGCGGAGCGCGCCCGCGCCTTGCACAAGCTCGCCGCCGTGCTCCGCCGGCGCAAGGTCGAGCTCTGCGCCTGGGAGACCTACGAGGCGGGCAAGAACTGGCGCGAGGCCGACGGCGACGTCGCCGAGGCGATCGACTTCGTGGAGTACTACGCGCGCGCCGCCCTCCAGCTCGACGAACCGTTGGCGACGCACCCGTGGCCGGGCGAGCACAACGTCACGACGCTCGAGCCGATCGGCGTCGGCCTCGTGATCCCCCCGTGGAACTTTTTGCTCGCGATCCTCGTCGGCAGCGCGATGGGTCCGGTCGCCGCGGGCAACACGATCGTCCTCAAGCCCTCGCCGCAGACGCCGATCATCGCCGGCGTGTTCATGGAGTGCCTCGCCGAGGCGGGGTGGCCCGACGGGGTCGTCAACCTGATCACGGGCGCGGATGCCGAGATCGGCGACCTGCTGGTCGACGACCGGCGGGCACGGTTCATCAACTTCACCGGCTCCGTCGCGACCGGGCTGCGCATCCATCAGCGCGCCGCGGTCGTGCACCCCGGGCAGCGCCACCTGAAGAAGACCTTCATGGAGCTCGGCGGCAAGGACGCCCTGATCGTCGACGAGACGGCCGACCTCGAGGTGGCGGTCGCGGCCGCGGTGCAGGGCGGCTTCGGCTTCAACGGTCAGAAGTGCTCCGCCATGTCGCGCCTGATCCTGGTCGACGCCATCCACGACGAGGTCCTAGAGCGCTTCGTCGCCGCGGCGGCCGAGCTCCGCGTGGGCCGGGCGATCGACGACGCCGACGTCACGGCGGTCATCAGCGAACGCCAGTTCGAGAAGGTCGTGGACTACGCGCGGCTGGGCGCCGAGGAGGGGCGCATCGCGCTCGGGGGCGGCGCGGCCGCCGAGCGCCCGGACGGGGGTTGGTACGTCGCGCCGACGATCGTCGCCGACGTGGCGCCGACCGCCCGCTTGGCTCAGGAAGAGGTCTTCGGACCCGTGGTGGCGGTCCTGCGCGCACGCGACTTCGACGACGCCCTGCGCATCGCGAACGACACCGACTTCGGACTTACGGGCGGCCTGATCAGCCGGTCGCGCGAGCGGCTCGAGCGCGCCCGGCGCGAGTTCAAAGTCGGCAACCTCTACCTCAACCGCAAAATCACCGGCGCGCTCGTCGGCGTGCAGCCGTTCGGTGGCTTCAAGATGTCGGGCACGAACAGCAAGGGGGGCGGTCCGGACTACCTGCGGCTGTTCGTCGAAGCGCGAACGGTCACCGAGCGCTTCTGAGTCCGCGCCGCCCGCGCTGCGCGATGCGGTCGTGCTGGACGCGTCGGACGGATGTCCGTCGCGTCCTGGGCGCGGATGCGCGACGATGGGGCGAGGATCGCGTGCGCGCGTCGCCGGGGCTTCCGCCCTCGTGCGTGCGGGCGCGCCGCCCAAGGAGGGCGCCATGGTGAAACGCCGAATCCTGGTCCCGCTCGACGGCTCCGATTTCGCGCCGATCGCGTTCCGCACCGTCGGCCGCCTGTTCGATCCCGCCACCACGTCGGTGACGCTCGCGCACGTCGCGCCCGTGCCCGAAGGGGTGTACGGCCCGCTGCCGCGGCCGTCGGTGATCGGCGGTTGGGCCGAGACGTTGCACACCCCGTGGCGCGACCGCGGGGACTTCGACCACCCGATCTACGAGAGCCAGGTGTGGTCCTCGACCCGCGAGGAGATCATCGACGCGCTCGACGACGACGTGCGCCGGCTGGCCGACGCCGGCTTCGACGTCGCCCTCGTGGTGCGCTTCGGCGACCCCGCGCAGGAGCTCGCCGACCTGGTGGACGAGGAGGACATGGACGCGGTGGTCATGGCGACGCACGGCCGCAGCGGCCTGTCGCGCGCGGTGCTCGGGAGCGTGGCCGAGAAGCTGCTCCGGATGGTGCGGGTGCCGGTGGTGATGGTGCGCGGCGAGCTGGTCGAGGACGCGCCGCCGCTGGTGCCGATCGGTTGACCGCACGCCCGCACGGCGCAAGACGGCGAGGCGCCCGACCACCTGGGTCGGGCGCCTCGCCGCCTTCGGGGCGTTGGAGCCAATGGTCGGATTTGAACCGACGACCTGCCGATTACGAATCGGCTGCTCTACCGCTGAGCTACATTGGCGCGAAGCTCGGGCGCCGACGGGCGGCGCCCTTCGCGTT
>JAABSI010000010.1 GCA_011390455.1 Trueperaceae bacterium | reverse complement strand
GGACGATCCACGAGAAGGTGCCGACGGCCTGCATGGCCGCTTCGACGCGCGGAAGGTTCTGGGCTTGGCCGAAGCCGAGCAAGGCTGCGATGGTCAGGACGAGCGGGATTCGGAATGGGCGCATGGGTCGATCTCCTCAATGGAGGCGGCGGGCCGCCTCGGTCGTGGGCTTGGCGCTAACGTAGCACTAACCGCTCGAACAGGGACTTGTGTCCCTAGCGCGTGGGGGATACAAGCGCCGGCCGGTGCCGTGCGAGACGATGGACCCGCGACGTCGTGGTAGGCTCGCCCGTCCAGCCGCCGGGCCACGCGTGGGTCCGGCGTTCTACGCGTGCCGCACGGTCGGCGCGCGCGTCGCGACCGAGCGCGTCCCGACCGACCCAGGAGGTACGGTGGCCAAGGCCCGAACCACCCCCAAGACCGAAACGAAACCGGCGCCCACGGCGGTAGCCGAGGCGGAGCCCGCCCCCAAGAAGGCGGCGAAGAAGAAGGCGAGCAAGCCGGCCGAGCAGCCCGCGACCGCATCGTCGAGCGGCACCAAGGCGAGCGCCACCAAGTCGAAGGCCGCGGCATCGAAGTCGGCGGACGCGGTCGCTGCCGAGGCCGCGGCCACGACCGAGGCGCCGGCGAAGGCCCCCGCCAAGACGAAGGCCAAGTCCGCCGCCAAACCCAAGGCCGGCAAGCCGGGCAAGGGCGCCAAGGGTGGCAAGGCCGTCGCCGAGGCGGACCTGCCGCCGCTGCCGACCACCGGTTGGCTCGCGATGGCGCCGATCGTCGCCGTGGTCCTCCAAGCCAAGAAGTCCGGCTCGATCGACACCGTCGAGCTGACCGGCGCCTTCAACCAGGCGCTGGCGATGGGCGCCGATCCCGAGGAAGCCACCTTCGAGGACCTGATGGAACTGGTCCAGAAGCAGGGCGTCACGATCTCCGACCTGGCCGACGACGAGGCGATCGACGAAGAGGACCTCGGCGGCTTCGACGACGAGGACATCGCCGACGACGACGAGATGACGGACGAGGAGCGCAGCGACCTCGACCGCGAGGAGATGGAGGCGCGCGCCGAGGCGATGGCCGACGCCCGCGTCAAGACCAACGACCCGGTCCGCCAGTACCTGCAGGAGATCGGGCGCGTCAAGCTCCTCACGCTCGAGGAGGAGATCTCGCTCGCGCGCCGCATCGAGGAGGGCGAGGCCGCCCGCAAGCAGCTCGAAGAGGGCGCCTACCCCGAGGAAGAGCGCCAGCGGCGCCGGCTGGCGCGCATCGTCGAGGACGGCGACCTGGCCCGGCAGCACCTGATCGAGGCCAACCTGCGCCTGGTCGTCTCGATCGCCAAGAAGTACAACGGCCGCGGCATGAGCTTCCTCGATCTGATCCAAGAGGGCAACCAGGGCCTGATCCGCGCGGTCGAGAAGTTCGAGTACCGCCGGCGCTACAAGTTCAGCACCTACGCCACCTGGTGGATCCGGCAGGCGATCAACCGCGCGATCGCCGACCAGTCGCGCACCATCCGCATCCCGGTGCACATGGTCGAGACGATCAACAAGCTCACCCGCGCCAGCCGCCGGTTGCAGCAGGAGCTCTCGCGCGAACCGACCTTCGCCGAGATCGCCGACGCGATGGGGCCGGACTGGAACGCCGAGAAGGTCGAGGAGGCGTTCAAGCTCACCCGCGAACCCTTCAGCCTCGAGACCCCGATCGGCGACGAAGAGGACAGCTTCTACGGCGACTTCATCCCCGACGAGAACATCGAGTCGCCGGTGGAGCAGGCCAGCAAGGTGATCCTCTCCGAGGAGCTCGACGAAGCGCTCAACAAGCTCTCCGAGCGCGAGGCGATGGTGCTCAAGCTGCGCAAGGGGCTGGTCGACGGCCGCGAGCACACGCTCGAGGAGGTCGGCAGCCACTTCGGGGTCACCCGCGAGCGCATCCGTCAGATCGAGAACAAGGCGCTGCGCAAGCTCAAGTACCACGAGAGCCGGACCCGCAAGCTGCGCGACTTCCTGGACTGAGCGTGCCGCGGATGGCGCGGGGGCGAAGCCCCCGACGCCTGCGGCCCGTTGCTTCGCGACCGCGGCGCGACCTCGATGTGGGGTCGTCAGTCGCGGTCGGCTTCGGCCTTGGGGCGCGCCGCCGGGGCAGGTTCGGTGACGTCGAGGTCCGACTTGAGGTCGCGGATCTCCTTGCGGACGTCGCGCATGGTGCGGGCCGTGGTCCGCGCGAGCTCCGGGAGCCGGTTCGCACCGAAGAGCAGCAGGACCACCACCACGATGATGACGATCTCCCAGATTCCGAACGGTCCGATGCGCATGGTGGCGTGCCTCCTCCGGCTGTCTGGGACGGTAGCACGCGCGCCGCGCCGCCTCCACGGTCGTTCGCCCCGCGTGCCGTAGCATGCCTGCCATGGCCCGCCGTCGCTTCCGCCCGTTCCGCGCCCTCGGCGTCCTCGCCGCCTTCCTCGCCGTCGCCTACGCGGTCGGCGCCATCCTGGGGCAGCCGCGGCCCGAACGCGCGTACTACGCCTCCTTCCTCGAGGACCGGGTGCACGTCCACGCCCACGCCGGCGGCGACCACCTCAACCCGGGCAACACCATGCAGGCCTTCGCCCACGCCGTCGCCCTGGGCGTCGACGTGCTCGAGCTCGACACCCAGATCACCGCCGACGGCGTGATCGTGGTCATCCACGACGACACCGTCGACCGCACCACCGACGGCACCGGGCTCGTCGTCGACTACACCTACGCCGAGCTGCAGGAGCTCGACGCCGCCCACGACTGGCGGCCGCCCGGCGGCGAAGCCGACGCGTTCCCGTTCCGCGGCCAGGGGCTGGCGATCCCCACCCTCCAGGAGGTCTTGGAGGCGTTCCCGACCGTCGGGGTCAACCTCGACATGAAGTCGGCCGACCCCCGCGTGCCCGAGGCGACCTGCGCGGTGATCCGCGCCACCGGCCGCGAGGCGAGCGTCCTGGCGGCCTCGTTCCTGGACGCCAACCTGCGGCGCTTCCGCGAGCTCTGCCCGGAGGTCGCGACGTCGGCCGGACCCGACGAGGTGCGCGCGTTCTACGTCTTCAACCTGCTCGGGCTCGGGCGCTGGACCACGCCGGCGGCGGACGCCTTCCAGGTGCCCGTCCGCCAGGGTTCGATCGAGATCGTCGCACCGCGGATGGTGCGCGGGCTGCGCGAGCGCAACGTGCGCCTCGACGTCTGGACGATCAACGACGAGGCCGAGATGCGGCGCCTGCTCGACCTGGGCGTGGGCGGGCTCATCACCGACCGACCCGACCTGGCGCTGGCGCTGCTGGGGCGCTGACCCGAGCACCTCGCGCGCGTGGGCAAGCGGCGGGAGCGTGGGCAAGTGGCGGAGGACGGTGCCGCGGCGCTCGCGGAACCTTGCAAATCCAACGTCGAACGTTTGATTTACAAGGTTCGCGGAGCGCCCGCGAACGACCGCTCCCCGACGTCGAGTGCGGGGACCCGGTCGGCCTTGGTCGCAACGTCGACCGATCGGGTCTAGGTCGCTGCTGCCGCCGCCCGCTCGCGCCGCAGCTTGGTCCAGTTGATCCCCAGCACGAGCATCATGAGCGCGAAGCCCGCGATCTCGTACGGGAACGACGGGTAGAAGACCAGCACCAGCCCGACGGTGGCGAGGATCCGCGAGAACCAGTACATCTTCGTGAACATCCACCCCTCGAGGGCGGCGGCGAAGGCGAAGAGCGCCGTGATCGCGGTGAGCACCGTCCAGCCGACGTAGATCGGGTTGCCGCCGATGATGATCTCGGGGTTGTAGACCATGAAGAGCGGGATCAGGTAGAGCCCCTTGGCGAACTTCCAGGCCTGGACGCCCGTGCGCATGGGGTCGCCGTTCGCGATGGCGGCCCCGGCGAAGGCGGCGAGCGCCACCGGCGGCGTCACGTTCGAATCCTGCGAGTACCAGAAGATCACCAGGTGGGCGATCAGGATGGGGATGCCGAACTCGCTCGTCAGCAGCGGCGCGGCCAGCACCGCCAGCACGATGTAGCTCGCCGTCACCGGCAGGCCCAGGCCGAGCACCAGGCTCGCGAGCGCCAGGAGCACCAGCGCGATCAGCAGGTTGCCCCCCGAGAACGTGAGCATGAGCGCCGAGAACTTGAGGCCCAGGCCGGTGAGGGTGATCACGCCGACGACGACGCCGGCGACCGCGCAGGCGACGCTGACGGGGACCGCGTTGCGGGCGCCGACCACGAGCGCGTCGACCAGCCGGGCGACCACGCTGACGATCATGCCGCCCGGGCTGCGCCGAGGGCCGTCGTCGACCTTGAGGATCCAGCGCCGGATGCCCCAGCGGAGCACCGAGACGATCAGGATCGACACGATCGCGATGAACCCGACCCGGTTGGGCGAGATGCTGGCGAGCAGGAACCACACCAAGATGCCGAGCGGCACCAGGTAGTACCAGCCGTCGCGCATCACCTGGCGAAGCTGCGGCAGTTCCGCGCCGGACATGCCGCGCATGCCGCGCTTGGCGGCGATGATGTCGACGAACAGGTACACGGTCGCGAAGTACAAGAAGGCCGGCAGGATCGAGAGGCGCACGATCTCGGCGTAGGGGAGGCCGGTGTACTCGGCCATCAGGAAGGCGCCCGCCCCCATGATCGGCGGCAGCACCTGACCGCCCGTCGAGGCCGCGGCCTCGACGCCGCCGGCCTCTTCCTTGCTGTAGCCGAGCTTCTTCATGAGCGGGATCGAGAAGGCGCCGGTCGTGACCACGTTGGCGATGGCGCTGCCCGAGATCGAGCCGAGGAAGCCGGACGCGACGATGGCGGCCTTGGCGGGGCCGCCGCGCTGCCGCCCGGCGAGCGAGAACGCCAGGTCGATGAAGAACTTGCCCGCGCCGGTCATCTCGAGGAACGCACCGAACAGCACGAAGGTGAAGACGACGGTGGCCGCGACGCCGAGCGGGAGGCCGAAGATGCCCTCCTGCCCCAGGAACAGCTGACCGATCAGGCGATCGGTCGTGTACCCGCGGTGCGACAGGATGCCGGGAAGCCACTCGCCCAGCCACGGGAGCGCGCCGCGCGGCCCCGCCATCGCGTACAGGATGAAGATCGACGCGATCGCGGTGATCGTGATGCCGATCACGCGCCGCGAGGCCTCGAGGAGCACGGCCACCATGACGATGCCGGCGACGATGTCGCGCTGCAAGAAGAACCCCGAGCGGCCGATGATGCCGTCGAGGTCGTAGATCAGATAGCCGCCGGCGTACGTGGCGCCGGCGAGGAAGGCGCCGTCGATCAGCCAGCCGAGCCAGTTGCGCTTGGCGCGGCCGATCGGGAAGGCCAAGAAGGTGATGAGCAAGATGACCGTGAGGTGGAAGCCGCGCTGATAGAAGAGGTTGAGCGGTCGGAAGCCGGCCGTGTAGAGCTGGAACAGGCCGAGGGCGACCCCGAGCAGCGTGATCGCGACGACCACCCACCGGGCGACCGGCAGGTTCACGCGCTCTTCGGGCTCGATGGTGACCGCCGGTCGTGGATCGCTCATGGCTCGAACACCTCGATGCGGGCGTGCACGCCCGGATGGGTATCGGTCAACTCGAAGGATCGCCCGGCGTGGACGAACGTCGTGGGCGCGCGCTCCGTGCCGATGATGAAGCGGTGCACGTTGCCCGCGATGGGCGCATCGATGCCGGCGATCCAATAGCCGCCGTCGCCGTCGTCGCGAAGTTCGCCCCGGCCCGGGGTGTGGCCGAGCCCCGCGATGTCGATCAGCGGCGTCAACTGGTCCGTGAGCAGCATCGTACCGTCCCGCCAGGCGAACACGTCGCGGACCCGGACCTGGGCGACGGAGTGCACCCAGACGTACTCCCAGGTGGGGTCGGTCTTGAGCGAGACCCGGACGAGCTCCTCGCCCGCGTCGGTCGTCACGACCAGCTCGGGGCCGGGGCGCCAGAGCACGTCGTAGGCCATCGGCAGCGATCCGACCATCGCGAGGAAGACCGCTACGCTTCCGACCACGACGAGGGGCAGGCGCGGACGCCTGCCCCGGTTCGTGCCGGTGCCCACCGTGCGAGGACCGGTCGCGTCGTGCTTCAGGTCAGTCGACCTTGAGCCGGTCGGGCACGTCGAGGCCGATCTCTTCGAAGTAGCGGATCGCGCCGGCGTGCAGCGGGATCGGGGAGGCGAGCGCCGCTTCGGCCACGGTCTCGTTGGCCGACGGGTGGATCGCCCGGACGACGCCGATGTTCTCGAAGAGCGCCTTGGTGAAGGTGTAGGCGAGCTCCTCGTCCATCTCGGAGGCCACGATGAGCAGGTTCGGCGTGCCGATCGAGGCGGTCTCCTCGATGCCGCGGTAGGCGCCGGCCGGGAAGACGTACCGAATCAGCGTCGCGTTGGCGGCGTTGATCGCGGCGAACTCTTCGTCGCTGACGGGAACGAGCTTGATCTGGCGCGATTCGGCGAGCGAGAGGACCGCACCCGTCGGCACGCCGCCGGACCAGAAGCCGGCGTCGATGGTGCCGTCGCGCAGCGCGTCGCCGGTCTCGTTGGCCGAGAGGCGCTCGACCTGGAAGTCGTCGTAGGTGATGCCGACGGCGTTCAGGATCGTCTGCGCCGACACCTCGGTGCCGGAGCCGGGGGCGCCCACGGAGACGCGCTTGCCGCGCAGATCCGCGAGGCTCTCGATGCCCGAGCCCTCGACGGTGATGATGTGGACGGCGTTGGTGTAGGCGACCGTCAGCGCGCGCAGGTTGGCCAGCTGCGGCAGGTTGCCGTCGGGGCCGAAGCGCCCGGTGCCGGCGTACGCGGCGAGCACGGTGTCCCCGAGCGCGAGCGCCAGATCGGCCTCGCCGCGCGAGATGAACGCGACGTTGTCGACCGAAGCGTTGGTCGCCTCGACGGTCGCCGAGTAGCCGTCGACGAACTGCTCGATGACCTGGGCGTAGCCGCCGCCGACGGGGTAGTACACGCCGCCGGTGCCGCCGGTCGCGATCGAGAGCTGGGTCTGGCCGGCGGCCAGACCGATCAACAGCAGGGCCGCGAGCGAGAGGATCCACTTGTGGGTCCGCATAGATGTGCCTCCTTCGTTGGTTTGCTCCGAGACGCTACCACGGTGCCGGCGCGAATGGGTGCCCCATGAAGCGGTCGTGAACACCCCCTGAGACGCGCGCTGGACGCTCCTGTCCGGGTGGGCGCGCGCCCCGGGGCGGCGCCTGCGGCGGGCTACACTCCACGTATGGACCTGCAGGGACTCGTCGTCCTCGACCTCTCGCGCGTGCTCGCCGGACCCTACGCGACCCAGGTGCTCGCCGACCTGGGGGCGACGGTCTGGAAGGTGGAGCCGCCGCGGGGCGACGACACCCGCGGTTGGGGACCCCCGTTCGCGGAGCCCCACGGGGTCGAGTCCGAGCTTCGGAGCGCCTATTTCCTGAGCGTCAACCGGCACAAGAAGAGCGTCTGCATCGACCTCAAGGCGCCCGGCGGCCCGGACGTGGTGCGCCGCCTCGCCGCCCATGCCGACGTGGTGATCGACAACTTCAAGGTCGGCGACCTCGCGCGGTACGGCCTCGACGCGGCCGCGCTGCGCGCGGCGTGGCCGCGCTTGGTGACGTGCTCGATCACCGGCTTCGGCGCCACCGGGCCGCGCGCGGCCGAACCGGGCTACGACGCGGCGATCCAGGCGCTCTCGGGCGTGATGGCCATGAACGGCAGCCCCGACGGCCCCCCCGCCAAGCTCGGCGTGGCCTGGATCGACGTGCTCACCGGCCTGCACGCGGCCGTCGGCATCTTGGCGGCGCTGCGGGCGCGCGACGCGAGCGGCGTCGGCCGCCACCTCGACGTGGCGCTCTTCGACGTGGCGCTCGCGAGCCTGGTCAACCAGGCGCAGGCGACGCTGCTCACGCGCACGCCGCCGGCGCGCCTCGGCAGCGCCCACCCGAGCATCGTGCCCTACCAGGCCTTCGATGCGGCCGACGCGCCGCTGACCGTCGCGTGCGGCAACGACGCGCAGTTCGCGCGCCTCGCCGCGGTCCTCGGCGCCCCCGAGTGGGGCGACGACGTTCGCTTCGCGACCAACGCCGCGCGCGTGGCCCACCGTGAGGTCTTGGTGCCGCTGCTGGAGGCGCGCTTCCTCGGCGCCGCGCGCGACGTGTGGGTGGCGCGGCTCGTGGCCGCAGGCGTCCCGGCGACGCCGGTGCTCGACCTCGCCGAGGCCCTCGCGGACCCGCAGGTTTCGGCGCGCGGGATGGTGACCACCGTGCACGATCCGGTCGCCGGACCCATCCCGACCGTCGCGAGCCCCTTCGGCGCCGGGGCCCGTCCGGCGGCTCCGGCGCCGGTGCTCGGCGGCGACACGGCCGAGGTGCTGCGCCACGCCCTCGGGATCGGCGAGGCCGAGCTGGCCGCGCTGGCTGCGGACGGCGCGGTGCGGCTCGGCCCGACGTCGATCGGCCCGACGGCCGGAGCCCGGGTCGCGCGATGAGGGTCTTCGAGGTCCTCCTGCTCGTCGCGCTCGCGGCGCGCCTCGCCGCCGTCCTCGGGCGCGGCCCCAACGGCGCGGCGGCGCGGGGCGCGCTCGCCGTCCTCGCAGGGGCTGCGTGGGTCACGCACCTGGCGCTCGAGGGGCCGCGCTGGCCGCTCGCGCCGGCCTACGCGCTCACGGCGCTGTTCGTGGTGCTGCTGCCCTTCGAGCGCCCCCACCCGCAGGCGCCGAGGCTGCGCCTCGGGCGCAACCGCCGTCGGCGCGACCCGCTGCCGTGGGGGCGCGCCGTCGGCGGCGCGCTGGTCCTGGCCGTCGGCGCGGTGCTCGCCTGGGCGCTGCCGGTGCCGAGCCTGCCGGCGCCCACGGGGGCGTGGCCGGTGGGGAGCGCGAGCTTCGTGCTCGACCTGGAGGGCGCGGACGGGACGCCGAACGGCGCGGGCGGGCGCACGATGGTGCGCTTGTGGTACCCAGCGGAGGCGGTGGACGCGGCGCCTCCCGCACCGTGGGTCGAGGCCGCGGACCGGGTGCTGCCCGCGATGGCGATGTCGGGCGGGCTGCCGCGCTGGGCCTTCGGTCACTTCGCGCTCGTGCGCACGCACGCGGCGTGGGGCGTGCCCTTGGCCACCCCCGAGGACACCGCGGGGTGGCCGGTCGCGACCTTCGACCACGGGTACGGCGGCTTCCGCAGCCAGAACACCTTCCTCGCCGAGGAGCTCGCCAGCCACGGGGTCGTCGTCGTGGCGGTCGAACACCCGGGCGGGAGCTTGACGACCGTGCTGCCCGACGGCCGCGAGCGGCCCTTCGAGCCGCTGCCGCGCGCCGACGACCCGAGCTACGGCGCGGCGGTGGCGGCGCTCGGCGCGCGCTGGACGGCCGAGACGATCGCCGCGCTCGAGGCGCTCGCGGGGACGGCGTCCGAGGGGCCGCTGGCCCGCTTCGCCGGCGCGCTCGACCTCGGCCGCGTGGTCGCGATCGGCCACTCGACCGGCGGTGCGGTCGCCGTCGACGTCTGCCACGCCTGGGCCGGGTGCCCCGTCGCGGTGGCGCTCGACGGTTGGTGGCTGCCGCTCGACGCCGATCGGCGTGCGCAGGGACCGACCAAGCCGGTGGTCTCGATCGCGTCCGATCCGGCGGTCGGGTACTTCCGGCGCGCGAACCGCGCGGCCTTCGAGGCGTTCGCGGCCGCCGGCGCGGCGCCCGTCGTCGACTGGGTGCTGGACGGCTCCGGCCACCACGACCTCAACGACACGGCGACGCTCAGCCCGATCGCCGATCGGTTCGGCCACAGCACGGGGCCGGTGCCCGCCGAGCGCGCCTTTGCCGCGATCCGGGCGGCCTCGGTCGCCGCCGTCGAGGCCGCGACCGCGTTGCCGGCCGGTCCGGCCCGCGTCGATGCGCGCCCGGGCCCCACCGACGAGGCGGTCTCGGCGGTCGTCGCGGCCGCGGTGCTGCGGGCTTCGGTCGGCCAGGACGTGCTGGTGGCCGGCGACGCGGCGTTCGGCGCGCCGCGCGCACCCACGGCGCCCTGAGGCCCGGACCCGGGGTCAGACGACGGCGTCGCCGGGGACGACCGCGTCGGGGCCCGCCGGCGCGTCGCGGCGCGCCCACCGGCGCACGCCGGCGACGACCAGCCCGAGCACCGCGAGCACCACCACGAGCACGACCGAGAGGGCGGCCGCGCGGTTCGTGTCGCCCCCCTGCTCCAGCCCGAAGACCAGCCAGCCGAGGGTCTCGGCGCGCGAGCCGGCGAGGAGCGCGGAGAGCGAGATCTCGGAGAAGGCGTTGAGGAAGACGAGCAGGCCCGCGACCAGCACCGTCGGCGCCATGACCGGGAGCAGCACGTGGCGCATCGCCTGCAGGGTGCCCGCGCCGTCGATGCGCGCGGCCTCCTCCAGCGCTGGATCGAGCTGCCGCCAGGCCGCGCCGATCGGCTGCAGCGCGAACGCCAGGTAGTGGCCCACGTAGGCGAGGCCGAGCAGCCAGATGGTGCCGTACAGGCGGACGCCCGGGATGGGCGACGGGAGCCAGGCGAGCACCAGGGCGAGCGCGAAGACGATCCCCGGCAGCGCGTAGGGGAGATCGACCAGCAGCTGCAGCGCGACGCCGCGGCGCCCCGCACGCACGAGTACGTAGCCGAGCCCCAGCGCGATGAGGGCGGCGAGCGCCGCGGCGCCGCCGGCGAGCAGCAGGCTGTGGGTCAGCGCCCGCGGGAAGGCCTCGAGCCGGGTCAGCACGAAGGCGTAGTGGCGGAAGTCGAGGTTGTCGAGCGTGGGCGCCACCCCGACGGCCCGCACCAGGCTCGTCAGCACCATCGCGCCGAACGGCCCGAGCGTCATCAGCCCCCCCACGAGGAACCAGACCGCGCCGGCGAGGGGCCACCGCCAACGGCCGAGCGGATAGCGGTGCGGCGCCTCGAGCTGGGTGTCGAGCGCGTCGGCGCGACGGTTCAGGCGCTGCTGCGCCCAGAGCGCGAACAGCGCCGGGACCGCGAGCACCAGCGCCAGCGCGGCGGCCTGGGCGAAGCCGCCGGAGGCGAAGCTGGTCACGCGTTGGTAGACGAGCGTGGTCAGCATCAGGAAGCGCGCCGGGATGCCGAGGAGCGCCGGGATGCCGAAGTTGCCCAACGCCGCCAGGAAGGCGAGCATCGCCGCGGCGAGCAGGTACGGGCGCAGCAGCGGCGCCAGGATCCGGGTGCCGACCGCGAGGAGCCCGGCGCCGTCGAGGCGCGCGGCCTCCTCGAGGCTCTTGGGCACCCGCGTGAGGCCGGCGCCGAGCGTCAGGTACGTGACCGGCAGCGCGAACACGGTCAGCAGCAGCACGATCCCGCCCTCGCCGTACAGCGTCCAGGGCGGCGCCGCGAGGTCGAAGGCGCCGCGCACCCAGCGCGTGAGGATGCCGGCCGGGCCGGCCCAACCGAGCCAGGCGATCGCCAGGATCTGCGGTGGCACGATCAGGGGCACCAGCAGCAGCAGCCGCAGTCCGCGCCGGCCGGGGAGCGCGAGGCGTTCGAGCACGAAGACCAGGACCGCCCCGGCGAGCGTGGCGAACACCGAGACCCATGCCGCCACCCGCAGCGAGTGCTGGATGGCGCGGCGCGCCTGCGGGTTCTCGAGCAGCCACCCGAGGGCCGCGGGGTCGAGGGCGCGCTGCACCAGCCGCAACAGCGGCAGCGCACTGGTGAAGGCGAGCAGCACCAAGAGCCCCGCCAGCGCGAGGCCGGCGGGGCTCAGGACCGCGCGCACGAGGCGCGCTGGGGGCGGTCGGCTCAACGGGGTTCGGCGTTACTCGCCGAACAGGGTGGCGAAGCGCTCCTTGTCGGCGTCGCGGGTGGCGGCGAGCTCGGCCGGGGGGGCGGTCAGGAGGGTGAGGTCGGCGAGCGCCGGGAAGCCCGCGGGCGGCTCGACGTCGGCGCGCAGCGGCATGTAGCCCATCTCGACCGCGACGCGTTGGCCCTCGACCGACAGGAGGAAGTCGACGAAGGCGCGGGCGGCCTCGAGGTTGGGCGTGCCCTTGACGATGCCCACGGGCTCGGTGATCACCGGCACGCCCTCGCTCGGGTAGACGACCCCGACCGGCGAGCCCTCGAGCGCGGCGCGGATGGGGAGGAAGTCGACGACGATGCCGTAGGGGCGCTCGCCGTTGGCCACGGTGCGCAGCACGGCGCCGTTGCCCTGCGTGAGGAAGGGGTCGTTGGCGGCGAGCGCCGCGAACCAGTCCCAGCCGAGGCCGGCGTCGCGCGTCATGACACCCAGGTTGTAGGCGGCCGCGCCGGAGTACGAGGGGCTCGGCATGACGACCTGGCCGGCGGGCAGCGCGGCGAGCTCGGCCCAGCTCGAGACCGGGTCGCTCACGAGGTCGGTGTTGTACGTGACCAGCGTCGCGAGGATCTTGGTCCCGTAGTAGTACCCCGCAGGGTCGGCGTACGCCGAGCCGATCGCGCCGGCCGAGATCGATCGGTACGGCTCGAGCAGATCGCGCTCCTTGAGGAGCTCGAAGGTGGGGGCGTCGGCGACGAGCAGCACGTCGGCCTGCGGCGCGCCGGCCTCGGCCTCGAGCAGGAAGCGGGCGATCACCTGTTCGGTGCCGGAGCGGAAGACCTCGACGTCCACGCCGGGGTACGCCGCCTCGAACGCGGCGACCGTGGTCGCGGCGTCGGCGTCCGGTTGGGACGTGTAGAGGCGGAGCGTGCCGCTGGGTTGCGCGAACGCGGCGCCGAGGGAGAGCAGCAGGGTGACCAGGAGAGCGAGGGTGCGGATCATGGGTCCTCCGAGGGGTGCGGCGCGGTTCGCCGAGTCAGGATCCGGTCAGGTCGCGCGCGGGGCGCGTGGCTCGAGACCGGGTGGAGCGGTCGTCCCAGGATAGCGGGCGGGCGGGCCGTGGCGAGGGCGAGCGGGCCCACCGTCGTGGCACACCGCGCCGCGTGCGCGGTCCGGAACGCTCCGACGAGGCTACGGCGTCATCGTCAAGGTTCGGTCATCCCGACCGGTCCGGCCCCCGCCGCCGCCCGGCTGGGGTAGGCGGTCGCTTCGAGACCGGTGGCGGTCCGGTAGGCCCGGGTCGTGGCGGCCACGAAGGCGTCGACGCCTTCGTCGCGCACCACCGCCACCGCGCAGCCGCCGAAGCCGGCGCCGGTCATGCGCGCGCCCAGGCAGCCCGGGGCCGCGCGCGCCGCGGTGACGAGGGCGTCCAGAGCTTCGGACGAGACCTCGAAGTCGTCCCGGAGGCTCGCGTGGCTCGCGTCCATCAGCGCGCCGAAGCCGACGACGTCGCCGACGGCCAGCGCATCGGCGGCCGCCAGCGTGCGCTCGTTCTCGGCGACGATGTGGCGGGCGCGCCGAAGGTCGACCGGGTCGAGGTCGCGGGCGGCGGCGAGCATCGAGGCGTCGGCGTCGCGCAGCGCGGGGACGCCGAGCGCCGCCGCGACCCGCTCGCAGGCGGCGCGGCGGTCGTTGTAGGCGCTGCCGACGAGCCCGCGGCGGGTGGAGGTGTCGAGCACGACGACCGCGACGCCGTCGGGGAGCGGCACCGGCCGCAGCGCCAGGTCGCGGCAGTCGATCAGGAGCGCGTGGCCCTCGACCCCCGCCGCGCCGATCAACTGGTCCATGATCCCGCTCTGCACGCCGATCCAGAGGTTCTCGACGCGCTGCATCGCGCGCGCCATCGCGCGGGCGTCCCAGTCGAGGTCGCTCACCGCGGCGAAGGCGGCGGCGACCGCGAGCTCGAGCGCGGCCGAGGACGACAGCCCGGCGCCGCGCGGGACGTCCGACGCCAGCGCGCCGTCGAAGCCGCGGAGCGCGTGACCGGCGTCCTGAAGCGCCCAGGCCACGCCGCGGGGGTACTCCAGCCAGCCGCCCTCGGGGTCGGCCGGGTCGCCGCGCGCGTCGCGGCGGCGAGCGGCGGCGACGTCGAACACGCCCTCCTGCTCGAGGTCGGTGGCGATCAGCCGCACGACGCCGTCTTCGCGCGGCGTCAGCGCGATCCAGGCCGCGCGCTCGAGCGCCATCGGCAGCACGAAGCCGTCGTTGTAGTCGGTGTGCTCGCCGATCAGGTTCACCCGGCCCGGGGCGCGCACCAGCTGCGTGGGCGCGGCGCCGTAGGCGCGTCGGAAGGCGGCGATCGCGCGGGCGCGCGGGTCGGCGTCGCGGGCGTCGGTCATCGCGCGGCGTCCTTGTAGTGCACGTCCGAGAGCGCACGCAGGCGCTCGGCCGCCTGCTCCGGGGTCAGGTCGCGCTGGGCCTCGGCGAGCAGCTCGAAGCCCACCATGAACTTGCGCACGGTCGCCGAGCGCAGCAGCGGCGGGTAGGCGTGGGCATGGAGCTGCCAGGCGCCGATCGCCGCGTCGGCCGTGAAGGGCGCGCCGTGCCAGCCGAAGGAGTAGGCGAAGGAGGTGCGGAAGAGGTTGTCCAGGCGCGTGAAGGCGCGTTTGGCGACGTCGGCCAGGGCGTCGCGCTCCGGGTCGGTCAGGTCGGGCAGCCGCGC
The DNA here is from genome assembly GCA_011390455.1 of Trueperaceae bacterium. The sequence continues at coordinate 38,545 of JAABSI010000010.1, read as the reverse complement.
GACGTGGCGCGCGTGCGGCAGCAGCATCAGCTCGAAGGGCCAGGTCGCCCAGAAGGGCACCACCGCCAACCAGTGCTCGTTCGCCACCACGACCCGCTCGCCCCGTTCGAGTTCGGCGCGGGCGTAGTCGAGCAGCAGCGGGCGCCCGTGGCGCTCCCGGTACGCGCGCTGCGTCGCGTCCTCGCGGGCCACCTCGGTGGGCACCGCGTCGAGCGCCCAGATCTGGCCGTGCGGATGGGGGTTCGAGGCGCCCATCATCGAGCCCTTGTTCTCGATCACCTGCACCCAGCGGTAGGTCGCGCCCAGCTCGGCGGTCTGGTCGGCCCACAGGTCGACCGCGCGGCGCACGTCGGGGAGCGGCAGCTCGCAGAAGGTGAGGTCGTGGCGAGGCGAGTAACAGAGCACGCGGCAGGTGCCCGGCACCGCGTCGAGGCGGAACAGCGGGTCGTCGCCCGCCGGCGCCGCCGGCACGTCGGGCAGCAAGGCCGGGAAGTCGTTCGTGAAGACGAAGGTGTCGTCGTAGTCGGGGTTGCGGTGGCCGCCGGCGCGCTCGTTCCCGGGGCAGAGGTAGCAAGCGGGGTCGTACGCCGGCTTGTCGTCGGCGGGGGGCGTCTCGGTCTGCCCCTGCCAGGGGCGCTTCATGCGGTGCGGCGACACCAGCACCCACTGGTCGCGCAGCGGGTCGTGGCGGCGGTGGGGGTGGTCGGTGGGGTCGAAGCGCGGCTCGTCCATGGGCGTCCCCACCTTACGCGCCCGCGTCCGCGACGTCGTGCGCCAGCCGGTGCGTGCCGAGCGCGTCGGCGTACGCGCACACCACCGCGGCCGGGTCGCCGGCGCGCACGGCGTCCAGGAACGCGCGGTCCTCGGTCGCGACCGGATCGCCGGCGATCCGCACCTCGCGGCGCTCGCGCCCGTCGTCGTAGGTCACGGAGCCCTGGGTGACCGTGATCAGCTCCCCCTCGCGCATCAGCTGGAGCTCGACCCGCGCGCTCGCGCCCAGGAGGCAGGTCGCCGTGACCGTGCCCAGGGCGCCGCTCGCGAACCGGAGCGCCGCGGTACTGACCGAGGCGACGTCGAGGTCGGGGTGGGCCGGGCGCGGCGGTCGGTCGGCGACCGCATGGAGCACCCGCGCTTCGCCGATCAGGTGGCGCGCCAGGTCGAGCAGGTGGGTGGCCTGCTCGACCATCTGGCCGCCGCTGGTCGCCTGCCGCTGCCACCAGGCGGGCGCCGGCGTGCTGGTGAGCCAGCTGCCCGCGAGGAAGGCGACCGGCGGACCGTCGGCGAGGCGCGCGCGGAGCTCGGGGAGCGCGTCGAGCGCGCGCCAGTGGTAGCCGACCGCGGTCACGAGTCCGGACGCCGCCACCTGGGCGCCGATCGCTTCGCCGGTGGCGCGGTCGGACGACAGCGGCTTCTCGACGAAGAAGGGGACGCCGCGCTCGATCAGCGCGCGTTCGGTCGCGCCGTGGCCGGCCGGGGCGACGCACACCCAGGCCGCGTCGACGCGTTCGGCCTCGAGCAGCGCGGCGACGTCGTCGTAGGCGCGGCCACCGTAGCGGGCGGCCTGGACCTGCGCGGCCTCGAGGCGGCGCGCCGCGTGGGCGACGACCTCGACGTCCGCTTGGTGCGCGAGCACCTGCAGGTGGCGCGCGGCGAACCCGCCGGCGCCGATCATGGCGACGCGGAAGCGGGTCACGACGGCCCCGCCGCGTCCGTACGTAGGAGCACCTGCAGCGCCTCGCCCGGGCGGGCGTCGAGCAGCGCGAAGGCCTCGACCACCGTTTCGAAGGCGAAGGTGTGGGTGATCAGCGGCAGCAGGTCGAGCACGCCGCGCGCTTGCAGGTCGATCGCGGTCGCCGCCAGGCGCGGCTTGTCCCAGCGGTAGCTCTGCTCGGGGGCGACCCCCGAGATCTGCGAGCTGACCAGCTCGATCCGGTTGTGGTGGAACTCCTCGTCCAGGTGGAGGCCGCGCGCCTCGCCCTGGACGAAGCCCATGGCGACCACGCGGGCGGCGTAGGCGACCGAGCGGATCGCCTCGTGCAGCGCCGGCGCGGCCCCCGAGACCTCGATCGCCACGTCGGCGCCGCGCCCGTCGGTGCGCTCGCGGATCGCCTCGGCGACCCCGCCGGCGGTCGGGTCGAGCGCCTCCTCGACCGCGCCGAGCTCGAGCGCCAGCCGCCGCCGCGCCGCGATCGGCTCGACGCCGATCACGCGGGCGCCGGAGCGGGTCGCGAGCTGCGCGACGATCTGCCCGGGGACCCCCAGGCCGAAGACCGCCACCGCGTCGCCGATGCGGATGCGCGCGTCGTGGACGCCATTGAGCGCCACCGCGCCGATGTGCGAGAAGACGCCGGCGCGCGGGTCGAGGCCCTCGGGCAGCCGCCGGGCGGCCGCCCAGGCGGCGTCCGCCACGTGGTGCGTGCGGTGGCCCCAGGTGCCGTAGACCAGGTCGCCCAAGGCGGGCGCGGCGACGGCGGCGCCACGCTCGACCACGCGCCCGACCTCCTCGTAGCCCAGCGCGCGCACCGGGTAGGCGAGCGACGGGTCGCCGTCGTCGCGGAAGAGCCGCTGGGCCGCGTCCCAGCGCTTGTGCAGGTACGGGTTGGTGCCTCGGTAGCTCGCGAGCTCGGTGCCGGCGCTGATGCCGGAGTAGAGCGTCTCGAGCCGCACCTCGTGGGCGCCGAGCGCGGGGTCGGGGTGCTCCTCGATCGCGAGCGTGCGGGGGGCGGTCAGGGCGACGACGCGGGCCATGGGGCCTCCGGGATGGGGTGGGGGACGGGGGAGGCCGCGGCTCAGCCGCGCAGCGCCTCGGGGATCAGGTCGCCGTGGGCCTCGATCAGCGCGTCGACCATCGCTTCGATCTCGTCGGGGACGAGCTCCATGGCGGTGCGCGGGTCGAGCAGCGCGGCGTGCACCAGGTGGTCGCGGCGCCCCTCGACCAGCGCGGCCACCACCAGCTGCTGCACGTTCACGTTCGTGCGCATGAGGGCGGCGAGCTGCGGCGGCAGCGCGCCCACGGCGGTCGGCTGGACGCCGTTGCGGTCCACGACGCACGGCACCTCGACGCTGCAGCCCTCGGGGAGGTCGGGCAGCAGCCCGTGGTTGGGGACGTTGCCGTAGACGACGCTGGGCGTGCCGGTCACGAGCGAGCGCACGATGGTGGCGCCGTACTCGTGGCTGCGCTCGACGCGCCGCAGGCCGTCGAGCGAGGCGACGGTGTGGTCGACGGAGCGCGGCATCACCGGGATGGCGGCCGCGTCGAGCGCGGCGCGCAGGTCGGCCGGGTCGACGCTGCCCGGGGCGTCGAGCTCCTGCTCCACGAAGCCCGCCGCCACCTCGTAGACCCGGCAGCGGCCCGGGTACTCGTCCAGCGGCACGTTGAGCGCCTCGCGCACGTCGGGGCGCGCGCGCTTGAGGTACCACGGGACGTACTCGGCGAAGTGCTCGCTCGACTCGGTGACGAAGTACCCGAGCCGGCGGAGCACGTCATAGCGGACGCGGTTCCAGTCCGGGACCGCGCCGGCGCGCGCCAGCTCGTGCAGCCGCGGGTACAGGTCGGCGCCGCGGTGCTCGAGCTTCAGGTAGAAGGCCATGTGGTTGATGCCGGCCGCCCGGTAGTCGATCTCCTCGGCGGGCAGGCCCAGGTCGTCGGCCAGCTGCTCGACGGTCCCCTGGACGCTGTGGCACAGCCCGACGGTGCGCACGGGCGAGAGCTCGGTCAGCGCCCAACAGACCATCGCCATCGGGTTGACGTAGTTGAGGTGCAGCGCGTCCGGGCACAGCCGCTCCATGTCGCGCACGATGTCGAGCATCACGGGCACGGTGCGCACGGCGCGGAAGATGCCGCCGATGCCCAGCGTGTCGCCGATGGTCTGCTCGAGCCCGAAGCGCTTGGGGACCTCGAAGTCGGTGACCGTGGCGGGGCGGAAGCCGCCCACCTGGATGGTGTCGAAGACGACGTCGGCGCCGTCGAGGGCGCGCTCGCGGTCGAGGGTGGCGACCACGGTCGCCGGGGCGCCGAGGGTGGCGACGAGCCGCCGCACGACCCGCTCGGAGAGCGCGAGCCGCTCGGCGTCGATGTCGTGGAGGATCAAGGTGGCGTCGGCCAGCTCCGGGGTGAGCAGCAGGTCGCCGGCCAGCGCGCGCGTGAACACGGTCGAGCCGGCGCCGACGAAGGCGATGCGGGGTGGGGTCATCCGGGGATCCTTCCGGGGTGGGGTGCGGGGGTGGGCTCGAGCGTCGGGTGCGGGGCCGGGTCGGGGGTCGTCCCGCACGACGCGCGCACGATCAGCTCGGTCGGCAGTTGGGTGGCGATCTCGGCGACCGTGCGCCCCTCGACCAAGTCGACGAGGCGGTGGGCGGCCGCCTCGGCCATCGCGAGCAGCGGCGAGCGCACCGTGGTGAGCGGCGGCGTGGCAAAGGCCGCGAGGGGCACGTCGTCGAAGCCGACCACGGCCACGTCCTCGGGGACCCGCAGGCCAGCCTGGTGGAGCGCCGCGAGCACGCCGAGCGCGATCGTGTCGTTGCCGCAGAACACCGCGGTGAAGGGGGCCGGCGCCGTGCGCCCGCGCGCGAGCAGCGCGCGCATCGCCTCGGCGCCGCTCTCGGCGGAGTAGTTGGCGAAGGCGACGAGCGCGTCGTCGGCGGGCGCGCCCGCCTCCTCGAGCGCCGCCCGGTAGCCCGAGAGGCGTTCGGCGACGGTCGTGAACCGCGGCGAGCCGTAGCCGACGTGCGCGATGCGCCGGTGCCCCAGGCCCAGCAGGTGCGCGGTGGCCAGATGGGCGGCGGCGACGTTGTCGACGTCGAGGCTGTGGCCGTGGCCGCCCGGGGGGTGGCCGATCGTCACCACCGGGAAACCCTCGTCGATCAGCTCCGGGAGCCGCCGGTCGTCCGCGCGCGGGTTGAGGACCAACAGCCCGTCGATCTGCTTGGCGCGCACGAGCTCCTGGTAGGCGTGGGGCGCGCGCACGTCCTCGAGCGGCTCGATCAGGGTGCGGTAGCCGCGCCCCTTCGCCACCTGGGTCAGGCCGAAGATGACCTGGGGGAGGAAGGCGTCGGTCAGCAGGTGTTGGGCGTGGCACACGACCAGCCCCAGCGTCCGCGTCTGGCCGCTGGCGAGGGTCTGGGCGGCCGCGGACGGGACGTAGCCCAGCTCGGCGGCAGCGCGCAGGACGCGCGCGCGCGTCTCCTCGGGGATCCCCGCGTCGCGGTCGTTGAGGACGAACGAGACGGTCGTGCGCGAGACCCCCGCGCGTTCGGCGACGGTGTGGCTCGTCACCTTGGGGCGGCGGGCGCGGCTCATCGGGTCAGCTTCGCACGCCTCGGGAACGGTCGGTCGGCGGCTCGTCGGGCAGGTCGACCCATGCGACGTCGACGCCGCCCACCTCCACCATCGGCCCACCGATCGGGCGCAGGTCGACGGTCACGGGGTCGGGGCCGAAGTTCTGCACCAGCGGTCGACCGGCGTGGCGGCTGAGCCGCACGCCGTCGGGCAGCGGGAGCACCGGGAGCTCCGCCTCGAGCGCCAGCGTGCCGAGCAGACGGCCCCACGTGGGGCCGTCGAGCGAGGCGCCCACGGTGACGCAGCGGCCCGCGCCGTGGCGCTTCATCGCGATCGCCGCGACGCCGCCGTACGCGGCCTCGGCGTAGGTGGCCCACACCTCCGTGCTCGCCTCGGGCTCGAGCAGGTCGGCCCACGTCTGGTACCCGGCGGGCTCGAGCAGGCCGAGCATGGGTTCGCGCGGCGAGAGCCGCCCGGTGGTTCCGGGGCGCATCGTGTCGACCCGGTGGACGCGCGCGCCGGTCAGGGCGAGCAGCGGGCCGGGCGCGGGGGCGTGGACGCGCGCGTCCGGGCGGTACGCGCCGCTGCGGGGGCCGACGACGAGCGTCGCGCCGTCGTCGAGCGAGCGCTGCAGCGCCGCGGCGCGGGCGTCGTCGACCATCGTCAGCGAGGGCGCGACCACCAGGCGGTAGCCGCTCAGGTCGCGGTCGGGGGGCAGCACGTCGACGTCGAGGCCGAGCGCGCGGAGCGCCAGGTAGGGCTCGGCCCACGGCGCCCAGTCGCGCCAGCCGGCGGCGTGCGGCTGGATCTGCCCGAGCCACAGGTCGGCGGCGTCGAACAGCAAGGCCACGTGGCCGCGGCGCCGCGCGGGCGTGCCGGACGCGGGCGCCGTGCCGGCGTCCTCGAGCTCGCGCACGCTGGACTCGGCCTCGGCGAACGCTTGGTCGGGGGTGCGGTCGTGCCGCAGGAGCCCGGCGTGCATGTGCTCCTGGGCACCCTGCGCCGCGCGCCAGCGGAAGTAGCTCACGACCTCGGCGCCGTGGGCGAGCGCCTGATGGGTCCAGAGCCGCACGGCGCCGGGGGCGGGGATCGGGTTGGTGGGCGCCCAGTTCACCTGCCCGGGCTGCTGCTCCATCACCCAGAAGGGGACGAAGGGTGCGTCGCCCTCCGGCGCCAGCGCCCCGCGGAACAGGTCGTGGTTGAAGGCGACCAGGTCGGGGTGCCCCGTGCGGGCGTAGCGCGCCTTGACCTCGTCGGGCAGGGGCGACTGCTCGAGCATCCCCAGCGGGTAGCTGTCCCAGGTGAAGCGGTCGAGCGCGCGCCCGAGCGCGTGCACGTCGTAATCGGCGAAGAACCCCATGCCGTTGTGGGTGATGGGGCGGCCGGGCGAGCGCGGACGGATCTCGGCGACCTGCCGCTCGTGGTACGCGAGCACGGCGTCCGAGGCGTAGCGGGCGAAGTCGAGGCGGGCGCCGGGCGCGGCTTCGGTGACCGCACCGACGGGCAGCTCGACCTCGTCGAAAGTGCGGTAGGTCATCGACCAGAAGTTCGTCCACCACGCGTCGTTCAGGGCATCGACGGTGGCGTAGCGGGCGCGCAACCAGGCGCGGAAGCCGTGGAGCGAAGGGGTGCCGTACGCGCGCACGGTGTCGTGGCAGCCGTACTCGTTGTCGATCTGCCACGCGCCCACCGCCTCGTGGCGGCCGTAGCGCTCGGCCAGCGCGGCGGCGATGCGGGCGGACTCCGTGCGGTAGCCCTCGTGCGCGAAGTCGTAGTGGCGGCGCGAGCCGAAGCCGCGCACGCGTCCGTCGGCGCCCACGGGGAGCATGTCGGGCATGCGGTCGACGAGCCATTTGGGGGGCGTGGCGGTCGGCGTGCCCAGAACGACCTGCAGGCCGGCGGCGCCGAGCCCGTCGATCGCCCGGTCCATCCAGCCCCAGTCGAAGCGTCCGGGGTCGGGCTCGAGGAGGCTCCAGGCGAACTCGCCGATGCGCACCCAGTGCAGGCCCAGGTCCTTCATGCGGGCCGCGTCCTCGGCCCAGGTGGCCTCCGGCCAGTGCTCGGGGTAGTAGCAGACGCCGAGGCGTGCGGGGATGGGGCCTTCGCTCATGGCATCAGTCCTTCACCGCGCCGGCCGTGATGCCGGCGACGAAGTAGCGTTGCAGGAAGAGGAACATCACCAGGAAGGGGACCGTGGCGATCGCGGTGCCGACCATGATGCCGCCCCAAGAGACCCGCGTCAGGCCGACCAGCGTGCCCAGGGCGACCGGGATCGTGTAGGCGTCGCGGCTGGTCATGACGAGCAGCGGCCACAGGAAGTCGTTCCACTGGAACAGGAACAGCACGATCCCGACGGCGGCCAGCGCCGGCTGCATGATCGGCAGCACCACCGAACGGAAGATGCGCCATTCGCTCGCGCCGTCGATGCGGGCGGCCTCGAGGAGCTCGCCCGGCACCGCGAGCATGTTCTGGCGCATGAAGAAGACGCCGAGCGCGTTCGCGAGTCCGGGGAGGATGACCGCCGCCCAGGTGTTCGTGAGCCCCAGGTCGCGAGCGATGAGGATGTACTGCGGGATGATGCGCACCTCGAAGGGGATCGTCAGCGCGACGAGCACCACCCCGAAAACCACCGCCTGCCCGCGGAAGGTGAACTTGGCGAGCGCGTAGCCCGCCATCGCGGACACGAGCGTCGCCACGATCGTGTAGACCACGGCGATGCCGACGCTGTTGGCGACGATGCGCAGGAAGGGCAGGTCGCGGGTGAGGTCGGCCCAGTTGGCCGCGAGCGCGTCGCCGAAGGCGAAGGTGGGGGGCACGGACAAGATGGCGTTGTTCGCCTTGGTCGCCGAGAGCACCATCCAGAAGATCGGCAGCAGGAAGGCGAGCGCCAGCAGCGTCATGACCACGTGCAGCACCATCGACTGGATCAGGCGGGTGCGCCTCATCGGTTCGACCCCCCGCCCACCAGGCGGATCTGCAGGAGCGAGAACCCTGCGGCGAAGAGCGCCACCGTGTAGGCGATCGCCGAGGCGTAGCCGAAGTTGAAGTTGCGGAAGCCCTGCTTGTAGAGGTAGGTGACGAGCGTCTCGGTGGCGCCGCCCGGGCCGGTGTTCGTGATCAGCCAGGGTTCGGTGAAGAGCTGCAGGGTGCCGATCGTCGAGAGCACGAAGGTGAAGAGCAGCACCGGCCGCAGCAGCGGCAGGGTGATCCCCCAGAACTGCTGCCAGGCGGTGGCGCCGTCGATGCGCGCGGCCTCGTAGAGCGTCTGCGGGATCGACTGCAGCCCCGAGAGCAGGATGATCGCGTTGTAGCCGGTCCAGCGCCACGTGAGCGCGATCATGATCGTCACCAGCGCGGGCGTCGACTCGAAGAGCCAGCGGACGCTCGGTAGGCCCAGCGTCGACAGGCCGTAGTTGAGGATGCCGAAGTCCGCGTTGAAGATCAGCCGGAAGACCGCCGAGTACGGCACCGCGCCCAGCACCAGCGGGGCGAAGAAGGCGAAGCGGTAGAAGCCCTTCAGGCGCAGCAGATCGCTGTTGAAGGCCATCGCCAGCGCCACCGCGAGCGCGAGCATGAGCGGCACCTGCACCACCAGGATCAGAGCGGTGTTGCCGAAGGCGTCCCAGAAGGTCGTGTCCTGGATCAGGCGGCCCCAGTTGAAGCCGGGGTCGAAGGTCCAGGGGCGCGAGCGCGTGTTGACGAACGAGAGGTAGAGCGAATAGGCGATCGGCCAGGTCCAGAAGACCGCGAAGGCGGCCAGGAACGGGGCCAGGAACAGATATGGGGCCCAAACGATGCGCCGGCGGCGGGGCCTCGAGGGGGGGATCGTCACGCGGGCGCTCCTTCGGGCGGGCGCGGCGCCGGGGGGGTGCAGCGACGCGGGTGCAGCGACGTGGGTGCAGCGACGCGGGTGCAGCGACGCCGGGTCGGCGGTGCGGGGGTCGTGGGGAGGTGGACCGGGTGGCTCGGCGCCGAGCCACCCGGGGGGACGGGGGCGGGGGGCGGGCCGCCTGGGCCCACCCCCCGCCGGTCGGTCACTCCGCGATCGGCAGGCCGGTGGCCTGCGAGATCTGCTGCGCGGCGCGGTCGAGCGCGGCCTGCGCCGAGTCGAAGTTGCCGTCGAGGTACTCGTTGACGACGCCGATCATCACCTCGCGCGCCTCCTGGAAGAAGGGGCTGCCGGCGACCGCGGGGACGTCGCCCAGCGTGCCGAGGATCTCGCCCCAGACCGGCTGGCCGCCGAAGAACGGCACGCCCTCGTCGAGGAACGGATCGTCGAGCAGGGTCAGCAGCGACGGGGTGAGGCCGTAGTCGCGCAGGATGACGATCTGGTTGTCGACGTCGGCGAGCGCGTTGACGACGAAGTCGTAGGCGAGCTCGACGTTGTCGCCGCTGGCCGGGATCGCGAGCGCGGAGCCGCCGAGGTTGGAGGCGCGCACGCCGCCGGGCTCGAGGGCCGGGGTCAGGTAGACGCCCCACAGGCCGCTCTGATCGGGCGCTTCGGCCTGGATGACGCCGCCGTACCAGCTGCCGAAGAAGGCGCTGGCGACGCTCGAGTTCTGGAACAGCTGGATCTGCTCGGACCAACCGCCGACCGCGAGGACGTCGGCGTCGTAGAGCTGCTTGAGCGTGTCGAGCGCCTGGACGCAGCCCGGCTGCGCGACGGTGACCTCGGTGGCGTCGTTGTCGAAGTAGAAGCAGCCGGCCTGGTTGGCGAGCATGCGGAACCACTCGTCGTCGGCGCCCTTGGCGACGGTGCCCATCTTGACCGCGCCGTCGGTGGCCGCGTTCATGGCCTGACCGGCGGCGATGTAGTCGTCCCAGGTCTCGATGGCGTCGACGTCGATGCCGGCCTGTTCGTACAGGTCGCGGCGGTAGAACATCGCGGTCGGGCCGGAGTCGTAGGGGATGGCGTACATGGCGTCGCCGGCCATCAGCTCGGTCCACTTGAAGTCGGGGAAGGAGTCGCGGAGCTCTTCGGCGCCCAGCGTGCGCAGGTCGACGAAGCAATCGGGGAAGGTGGCCCAGAAGACCTGCGCTTCGCCGTTCTCGACGAGGTAGACGTCGGGCAGGTCGAACCCGCCGGCGGCGCAGCCGGCGAGGCCGCGGTCGTAGGCGTTCTGGTTGCCGATGTCCTCGACCACGACTTCGACGCCCGGATGCATCTCTTGGAAGCTGGCGATCGTGGACTCGAGCGCGGGCTTGTTGATGTCCCAGACCCACACGGTGAGGGTCTGAGCGGCCGCCGTGGCGAACGCGGCCGTAGCGAGGATGGCGATCAGGATCCGGTGCATGCAACCTCCTGGAGCGTCGTCGCGTCGCGCCGCCGCGAGCACGCCCGGATGGCGGCTTTCGGGGCAGGACGAGACCGATTCCGGGCCCCGATCGGCGCCGAACGGGGCAGGATGGGTCGACTAACGCGTGTTAGTAGGCTAGCGAGCCGGCGATTCGGTGTCAATGACCGGCGCCTTCATCGTCGGCGCCGCCCGCGGGTCGTCGCAGGGTCCGGTGGGGCGGTGGGCTCAGTCCGCGTCGTGCAAGAGCGCGTCGAGCACCTCGCCGCGCAGCAGCCCGCGGTACACGCCGTCGACCTGCAGCGCGCGGGCGGCGACCGCCCGCGGCGCGAAGGCCGGGTTGTGGGCCCGCAGGACGTAGCGGCCGGGGCCGTCGCGGTCGAGGTACTTGAGGGTGACGTCGTCGTCGTCCACCCGGACGGCGCAGACCAGGCCGTCGCGGGAGGGGGCGCCGCGCTCGAAGAGCACGACGTCGTCGGGCTGGATGAGGTCGGCCATCGAATCGCCCTGCACCCGCAGCGCGAACCAGCGCTCGCCCAGGCCCGGGAGCGGCAGGTACCCCTCGGCGTCGGCGACCGCTTCGGCGAGCGGGCCGGCCGGGATCGCCCCCAGCACGGGAACCCCGGTGGCCGCGGCGGGCAGCGTGAGGAGCGGGGAGCGGCCGCGACCGCGCCCTTCGAAGCGCAGCCACCCTTTGCGGTCGAGCGCCTCGAGGTGCTGTTTGAGCGTGACGTAGGTGATCCCCAGCCCGCGTGCGAACTCCGAGAGTTCGGGCGTGCCACCGTGGCGCCGCTGGTGCTCGCGGAGCCGGTCGAAGACCTTGGCTTGCTGGGGGGAGAGGCCCTGCATCGGTACCGTAAATCCTAAGGCGTAGTCGGGCTCACGGTCAAGTTCGGGTCGCCCACGACATCCTGAGTGCAGAACTCGGAGTTCGCCCGGCCGAGCATGTGAGACTCGTGAGAATTCCCGTCGGGCACGGGCCTTTCTAGGTTAGGTGCGGTAGACGCGAGGGCGTCGGCATGCTACGTTTCTTATAGCGTTCCATCGGCAGCCGCCCTCGCGGCCCGACGCCGAAGCGCCCCTCCCGACCCACCGCGGCCCCAGCCCCTTGCGTCCGGGCCGCTTTCCGACCCACCCCTCCTCGTCCAGAGAGGACGCGACGATGCTGCACACCCTCGAAAGCCTGCCCGCCCCCGTCCGCGAGACGCCCGACGTCGTGCCCGCCGGCCTGGCGCTCCCCAACCGAACCCTCGAGCCCGGAGCGGTGCTGTACGAGACCGACCGCGATGCCTCGAACCTGTACATCGTCGAGCAGGGCGTGCTCAAGGCGGTCGTCCCGACCAGCCTCGGTCGCGACCGGATCGCCGACCTCTACGGTCCGGGTGACGTCCTCGGTCTGGCCGCGCTCGACGGCGGCCGCCACGCCGAGACGGTCGTGGCCGTGCACGACGCCGTGCTCACCCCGATCGACCCCCAGCAGGCGATGAACGACCGCAAGCTGCGCGATTACGTCGTGCGCGCCATGGCGCGGCAGCTGCGCCGCTCGCGGCAGATGATCGACGAGGCCGAGATGCCGGTCGGCGCCCGCGTCACCCGCGCGTTCCTGCGCCTCGCCAACCAGTTCGGGCACCCCTCCGACGAGGCCGACGGCATGATCAAGCTGCCGCTCGCCCTCACCCACGAGGACCTCGCCGACCTCACCGGCAGCTCGCGGGTCACCATCACCCGCATCCTCGGCGAGTTGCGCGGCGACGGAGCGCTGCAGGGCACGCGCGGCGTCTACCTGGCCGATCCGGTGGGCCTCGAGCGGGCCACCGACGGCTACGTCATGCAGGTGCTGTGAGCCCGGCCGCGACCCGGTAGCCTGAAGGCATGCTGAACTTCACCGAGAACGCCGCCGCCCGCGTCCGCTCCTTCCTCGCCAAGCAAGAGGCGCAGGGCGTGTCGGCGTTGCGCGTCGCCGGCACCCGCAAGGAACACAAGCTCTGGTTGGTCAAGCCCGGCGATCGCCAAGACGGCGACCGGGTGATGGACGGCGGCGGCTTCGAGGTCTTCGTCGATCCGATGACCGTGCGCCACCTCGAGGGCGCCACCGTCGACTTCGTCGAGGGCGTCATGCAGTCGGGCTTCCGGGTCTTCTTCCCGTCGCCGGTCTGGGACGACCCCGTGGCGCAGAAGGTCCAGGACGTGCTGGACCAGCAGGTCAACCCGGGCATCGCGGGCCACGGGGGGAGCGCCTCGTTGGTCCGCATCGAGGGCGACGCGGCGATCGTCCAACTCCACGGCGGGTGCCAAGGGTGCGGCGCGGCCGACCTGACGCTCAAGCAGGGCATCGAGCGGATGATCAAGGACGCGGTGCCCGAGATCGCTTCCGTCCGCGACGCCACCGACCACGCCGCGGGCGAGAACCCCTATTACGCCCCCAGCGCGTCCGGCGAGGCCGAGACGCCGCTGGCCTGACCGAGCAGTTCGCGCAGCGCCGTGCGCAGGTCGGTCCCGGCGATCGGCTTGTGCAGCACCCGGCTCGCGCCGATCGCGTCGGCTTCGATCCGGGTGCGTTCGTCGGCGGCGGCGGTCATGATCAGGATCGGGACGTGCCGCAACCGGGCGATGCGGCGCGCGCGCCGGCCGACGTCGAAGCCCGACAGCTGCGGCATGTGCACGTCGAGGATGATCGCGTCCGGCGTGTGCGCCTGCAGGTAGGTCAGCGCCTCGAAGCCGTCGCGCGTCGAGACGACCTGGTAGCGGTGCGCCCCCAAGACGAGTTCGAGCACCTTGCGGTGGGCGTCGTGGTCGTCGACGACGAGGATGGTCTTGGGACCGAACATGACGGCACCGTAGTCGGCGCAGGCTCTCGGAACCCTGACCGCCGGCCGCGTGGGCCCGTGTAGGCTGGCGGCACCATGGCCGCGACCGAGCCGCTCGAACCCACCCTCGACGAGTTGGCCTTCGCCGTCGACGTCGCGGCGGGGCGGCGTCCCGCCGACCTGCACCTGCGCGGCGGCCGGCTCCTGAACGTCTTCACCGGGACGATCGAGGCCGCCGACGTCTGGGTGGCGGGGCGGCTCGTCGCGGCGGTCGCCGCACCCGGCGCGGTCGACGACCGCCCGGCCGCCCGGGCGATCGTCGACCTCGCCGGCGCCCACCTGGCGCCGGGGCTCATCGACGGCCACGTCCACGTCGAATCGTCGCTCGTGACGCCGGCGAGCTACGCGTCGGCGGTGCTGCCGAGGGGCGTCGTCGGCGTGGTCACCGACCCGCACGAGGTGGCGAACGTCGCCGGGCTCGCCGGGGTGCGCTGGTGGCTCGCGTTCGGCGAGCACCTGCCGTTCGACCTCTGGGGGACCGCGCCGTCGTGCGTGCCGTCGACGGCGCTCGAGACGGCCGGGGCCGAGCTCGGCCTCGGCGAGATCGACGACCTGTTGGCCGAGCCTCGGGTCGTCGGCGTCGCCGAACTGATGAGCTTCCCGGACGTGGTCGCCGCCGACGTCGGGCAACTCGCGAAGGTGGCGGTCGCCGACCACGCGCGCAAGGGGACCGAGGGGCACGCGCCGGGCCTCACCGGCGCCGCGCTGCAGGCGTACCTCGCCGCCGGCATCGGCTCCGACCACGAGAGCACGACGCTCGCCGAGGGGCGCGAGAAGATCAAAGCCGGCGTGTTCCTGATGGTGCGCGAGGGCTCCGTGACGCGCGACCTGGACGCGCTGCTGCCGCTCGTCGATCCCCGCCATGCCGACCGCATCGGGTTCGTCACGGACGACCGCTTGCCCCACGACCTGCGCGCCGAGGGGGCGGTCGACGTGCTCGTCCGACGCGCGATCGGGGCCGGCGTCGACCCGGTGTACGCGGTGCGCTGCGCCAGCTGGAACGTCGCCCGCCACTACCGGATCCCCAGGCGCGGCGCCGTCGCGCCCGGGTACTTCGCCGACCTGGTCGTCGTCGACGACCTCGAGGTCTTCCGCGCCGCGCGGGTGCTCCGGCACGGCCGCTGGGTGGCGGCCGGCGGCCGCACCACCGAGGAGGCCGCGGCCGCGATCGAGGCTGCGGCCGCGGCGCTCGCGGCCCGGCCCGAGGCGGCCACGCTGCGCTCGAGCGTGCGCCTGCCGCCGCTCGACGTCGCCCGGTTGCGGCTGCCGGCGCCGACCGGCGGCGGCCGCGTCCGGGTCGTGCGCACCGTGCCCGGCCAGGTGGTGACCCAAGAACACCTGGTCGAGCCGACGGTGGCCGGCGGCGCCACCGTCGCCGATCCGGGGCGCGACCTGCTCAAGCTCGCCTGCGTCCACCGCCACGGCCGCGGCGACGGGGTCGGGGTGGGGCTGGTGCAGGGCTTCGGGCTGCGCCGCGGGGCGCTCGCGAGCACCGTCGGGCACGACCACCACAACCTGATGCTGGTGGGCGCCGACGACGCCTCGATGCTGCGCGCCGCGGCGCGGGCGGCGGACCTGGGCGGCGGCTTCGTGGTCGACGACGGCGAGCGCGTCGTGGCCGAGGTGCCGCTGCCGGTGGCGGGGTTGGTGTCGGACGCGCCGCTCGAGGCGCTCGTCGCGCAGCTCGACGCCGTCGGCGCGGCCGTGCGCGCGTTGGGGGGAAGCGGCGCCGACGCCTTCATGACGCTCTCGTTCCTGGGGCTGGCCGTGATCCCCGCCCTCCGGGTCACCGACCACGGCCTGGTCGACGTGGTCGCGGCCCGCACCGCCCCGTTCCTGGCGTGACCGGCCCCGGCGGGCCCGCCCGGGCGGCGCGGGTGTGGCGCGGCACGGTCGCGCACGTGCCGCGCGATCCGTTCGGAGCGGGCGCCGAGGCGCTGGAGGCCTGGGCCGACGGAGCGATCGCGGTCGATGCCGACGGCCGCATCGTCGAGGTGGGCGCCTGGTCCGAGGTGCGCGCGCGCCATCCCGCGGCGATCGTCGAGGATCGCCGCGGGGCTTGGCTGCTGCCCGGGTTCGTCGACGCCCACGTGCACTACCCGCAGGTGGGGGTCCTCGGCGGGCTCGGGCTGCGGCTCCTCGAATGGCTCGAGGCGCGCACCTGGCCGCACGAGGCCCGCTTCGCCGACGCCGGCTTCGCGCGCGCCGAGGCGCGGCGCTTCCTCGGTCTGCTCGCGCGCAACGGCACCACGAGCGCGCTCGTGTTCGGCGCCCACCACGCCGTCGCGATGGAGGCCTTCTTCCATGAGGCCGCCGCGAGCGGCCTGCGCATCACCGCCGGGCTCACCGTCGGCGACGTCGGCCTGCCCGAGGCGCTGCGCACCACGCCCGAGCTCGCCTACGCCGAGGCGGCGTTCCTGGCGCGCCGGTGGCACGGGCGCGGACGCCTGCGGTACGCGGTGACGCCGCGCTTCACGGTCTCGAGCAGCGCCGCGCTGCTCGCGGCGTGCGGCGCCGTGCTGCGCGACGTCCCGGGCGTTTGGGCGACCAGCCACCTCAACGAGACGCCCGAGGAGATCGCGGTCGTGCGCGCGCGCTTCCCGGGCGCCGCCGACTACCTCGCCACCTACGAGGCCGCGGGCCTGGTCGGCCCGCGCAGCGTCTTCGCGCACGACGTCCACCCCACCGAGTCCGAGCTGACGCGGCTAGCGGCGGCCGGCGCGGTGGTCGCGCACTGCCCGACCAGCAACCACGCGCTCGGCTCGGGGCTCTTCCCGCTCGCGCGCCACCTGCGCGCCGGCGTGCGCCTCGCCCTGGGGACCGACGTCGGGGCCGGCGCGTCGCTCTCGGTGTGCGGCGAGGCGACCGCGGCGTACGCCGGCCAGATGCTGCTGGGCACCCACGAGGCGCCGCTGACGGGCGCCCACCTGCTGTGGTGGGCGACGGCGGCGGGCGCCGAGGCGCTCGGGCTCGCGGACCGGGTCGGCGACCTGCGCCCCGGGCGCGACGCGGACCTGGTCGCGCTCCGGCCGCCCGCGGGATCGACCCTCGAGGCGGCGCTGGCGCACGCCGCCGATCTGCCGTCCGCGCTCGCCACCCTGATCGCGCTGGCGCGCGAGGAGGCGGTCGAGGCGACCTGGGTCGCGGGCGACCCGGTGTGGCAGCGACCCGGGTGGGAGCGATCGGGCGCCCCCTGTTAGGCTGCCTCGCGTGTTGCTCCACGTGGTCGCCGATTTCGGTCCGCAGGACCTCGCCTTCGCCGAGGTCGCCCAACGGCTGTTGAGCCGCCTCCCCGACGCCCAGATCGTCTGCACGCCGGTGCCCGCCTTCGCCACCTTGGCGGCCGGTTTCGTGGCCGCACAGCTCGCCGCCGCGGAGGCGCCGGCCGACACCCTGGTCTTCGTCAACGTCGCCCCCCGCCGCGACGACCGCGGCGCCCGGGTCGACAACGATGGCGAGCGCCTGATCTGGGCGCGGACCCCGAGCGGCGTCCAGGTGGTGGGGGTCGACGCCGGCGAGGCCTTCGCCTTCCTCGCCGAGGTCGCCTCCGAGGTGCGGGTGCTCCACGGCGCGACGCGCGGCTCGCAGTTCCGTTCGCGCGACCTGTTCCCCGACGCCGTCGCCCGCGTCGCGCGCGCGGACCCGGGGGTCTTCGGGGAGCCCGTGCCCACGGCGGCGCTGCCGCCCGTGCCGGAGGGGCGCGTCGCGTACGTCGACGGGTTCGGCAACCTCAAGACCACCTGGCGCTGGGGCGCGCTGCCTGTCGGCTTGGCGCAGGGGGGTGCGGCGACCGTGGCGATCGGCGGCCGCACGCTCGAGGCGCGCGTCGCCGGGGGTACCTTCGCGGTGCCGGAGGGCATGGTGGCGTTGGCGCCGGGTTCGTCGGGCTACGTCGATCGCCACGGACGGACGGTGCGCTGGGTCGAGGTGTTCCTGCGCGGCGGCGATGCGGCGGCCGCGTTCGGCTCGGTGCGCCCGGGCGACCCCGTCGGGCTCGCGGCCGGCTGACGCCCGCAGCGGTTCAGTCGGGGGGCGGCTCCTCGAGCTCGACGCCGGAACCGTGCAGCAGACCGATGGCCTCGGGCATCCAGGCGCGCAGGCCGGCGACCCCGTTGCTGCGCACGTCGATGCGGTAGCCGCGCGCCTTGCGGAGGTCGGCGCCGGCGAGATCGCACGCGCGGAACTGGGTGCCCGTGAGGTCGCTGCGTCGGAAGCTGGCGTCGACGAGCGCGCAGCGGTCGAAGAGCGCCTCGTGGATCGTGCACCCCTCGAAGCGGCGGCCGCGCAGGTCGAGGCCTTCGAAGCGGGCGAAGTTCAGGACCGCGTCCTTGAAGTCGACCTCGAGGCGGTGGTTGGCGTCGCAGAACGCCGTCGACCAGTTCACCCCGACCAGGTGCGCGTTCTCGATCGTCACGCCGAGGAAGGCGCTGCCCGCGACGTCCACGAGCCCGAGGTCGGAGCTGAGGAAGTCGGTGTCGACGAAGCGGCAGTCGAGGAGCCGGGCCTCGTGCAGGTCGCAGCCGTCGAACACGCAGTCGTGGAACGACGCCCCCTCGAGCACCCCGGCGACCTGGAGGTCGCGGAAGGTGCGGTCGCGGTACGTCCGTCCGCTGCGGAGCGTCGGCTGGGTCACGGGGTCCTCACGCCACCAGCGTACACGCGCCCCCCACGAGGTGCCGTGCGGGCGTTAGGCTCACGCGGTGCTGCGCCGTCGCGCCCCCGCCTCCGTGGCGATCACCCTGTGGGTCGTGCTCGTCGCGGCGACCTGGATCGTGCTGGCGCGCGCGGAGGGGGGTCCCGCCGCGGAGCTGGCGCGCTGGTTGGCCGTGCTCGTCCGCCCCGGGGTGGGGGTGCCGGTGCTCCTCGCGGCGTTCGCCGTGCGTCCGTTGCTCTTGATCCCGGTGACCGTGTTGACCGCGTTCTCGGGCTGGTGGTTGGGGCCCTGGCTCGGCTTCGCGGTCGCGTGGGTGGCGGTGACCGGCAGCGCGGCGGTCCCGTACGCCCTGGCGCGCGCGGTGCGCGGCCGCACGGCGGCGGCGCCGTCGCCGCGGGGATGGCGCGGCGCGCTCGATCGCGACCCGTTCCGGACCGTGCTCGTCGCGCGCTTGATGATGCTGCCGGGCGACCTGGTCAGCGCCGCCGCGGGCGCGGTGCGCGTGCCGTGGGGACCCTTCCTCGGCGCCACGGCGCTCGGCGGGGTGCCCGGGCTCGCCGTCGGCGTCCTCGCCGGCTCTTCCCTCGAGGACCCCGACGTCTTCACCTGGTCGGCCGTGCGCATCGACCCCGCGACGATGCTCGCCGCGGCGGTGGCCTTCGCGCTCGCGTGGGGCTTGGCGTGGGCGCTGCGGCGCCGTTCGCGGCCGTCCTAGATGGCGCGTTTGAAGGGATGCACCTCGTAGCTCCGCCACACGCCCGCGCGGTGGTAGACGTCGGCTTCGAGCAGCGCCCGCACGGCCGCGGCGTCCTCGGCCTCCACGATCAGCGCGGAGCCGATCATGCCGCCGGCGTCGTCGAGGAGGGCGCCCCCGAGCTGCAGGGCGCCGTCCTCGGCGAGCGCCCGCGCCCCCACGAGGTGGGCTTCGCGGACGCCCGCGCGTCGCGCGGGCGCGTCGGGATCGGTGCCGTCCTTGGCGATGACGAGGAAGAGCATGGGGCCTCCTTGGGGCTCGGCGCCGATCGGCGCGCGGCCTGCGCGCCAGCGTACGGGGTCGGCGGTGCGCTCGGGCCCCCGCTCCAGGGTTGAGCGTAGTACACTCAAATCCGTTGACAACCGCTCGGGCCCGCTGCTACACTTCGAACCAGCGGTCGACGTGCGCCGGACCCCATCAGGTTCGTTGCGCCCGGTCCCCCACACGTTCCGCCGGAGTCGCTCGCGAGGACGCAAGCGCGGCTACGACTCGGCGCCCCGAAGGAGCATCATCATGGCGAAAGCAGTAGGCATCGATCTCGGGACCACCAACAGCGTGATCTCGATCATGGAGGGCGGCGAGGCCGTCGTCCTCGTAAACAGCGAAGGCAACCGCACCACCCCGTCCGTCGTCGGCTTCAAGGACGACGTGCGGCTCGTGGGGCAGGTCGCCAAGCGGCAAGCGGTGCTCAACCCCAAGGGCACGCTCTTCGAGATCAAGCGCTACATCGGCCGCACCTGGGACGAGGTGCACACCGAGGTCGAGCGCGCGCCGTACGAAGTGGTGCGCGGCGACGACGGCGGCGTGCGGTTCGTGGTGGGCGACGCCAAGTACACGCCCGAAGAGGTCTCGGCGATGATCCTGCGCAAGCTGGTCGCCGACGCCTCGGAGCAGTTGGGCCAGAAGATCACCAAGGCGGTCATCACCGTCCCGGCCTACTTCAACAACGCCCAGCGCGAGGCCACCCAGAACGCCGGCAAGATCGCCGGGCTCGAGGTGCTGCGCATCGTCAACGAGCCCACCGCCGCGGCGCTCGCGTACGGCCTCGACAAGAAGGGCAACGAGACCGTGCTGGTCTTCGACCTCGGCGGCGGCACCTTCGACGTGTCGGTCCTCGAGGTCGGCGACGGCGTGTTCGAGGTCCGCTCCACCGCCGGCGACACCCACCTGGGTGGCTCCGACATGGATTACGCGATCGTCACGTGGCTCGCCGACGAGTTCCAGAAGGAGTACGGCGTCGACCTGCGCAAGGACAAGCAGGCGCTGCAGCGGTTGATCGAAGCGGCCGAGAAGGCCAAGATCGAGCTCTCCGGCCTCCCCGAGACGACGATCAGCCTGCCGTTCATCGCGATGGACCCGGGCTCGAACGCGCCGCTGTACCTCGAGAAGAAGCTGACGCGGGGCAAGTTCGACGAGCTGATCGCCCCGCTGCTGGCGCGCGTCCGCGGCCCGGTCGAGCAGGCCCTCAAGGACGCCAAGCTGAACAAGGAGCAGATCGACGAGATCATCCTGGTCGGCGGCTCCACGCGCGTGCCCGCCGTCAAGAAGTTGGTCAAGGAGCTCTTGGGCAAGGAGCCGAACCAGACGGTCAACCCCGACGAGGTCGTGGCGCTCGGCGCCGCCATCCAGGCGGGGGTCCTGACCGGCGAGGTCGACGACATCGTGCTCCTGGACGTCACCCCGCTCAGCCTCGGCGTCGAGACCAAGGGCGGCGTCTTCACCAAGCTGATCGATCGCAACACGACCGTGCCGGTCCGCAAGAGCGAGACCTTCTCGACCGCCGACCACAACCAGACCGGCGTCGAGGTGCACGTGCTGCAGGGCGAGCGCGCGATGGCGGGCGACAACAAGTCGCTGGGCCGCTTCAAGCTCGACGGCATCCCGCCGATGCCCGCCGGCATGCCGCAGATCGAGATCACCTACGACATCGACGCCAACGGCGTGCTCAACGTCTCCGCCAAGGAGAAGTCGACCGGCAAGGCCGCCTCCATCACCATCCAGAACACCACCACGCTCGGCGACGACGAGGTCGAGCGCATGGTCCAGGACGCCGCCAAGCACGGCGAAGAGGACAAGGTGCGCAAGGAGAAGGCCGAGGCCTGGAACCAGCTCGACGGCCTCCGCCTGCAGGCGCAGAAGGTCCTCGACGACGCGGAAGGCGCGACCGACGAGCAGAAGCAGCCGGTCCTGGACGCCATCGCCGAAGCCCAGACGGCGCTCGACGGGCAGGCCGCCAAGGCCGAGCTCGACGCCGCGGGGCAGAAGCTCGCGACCGCGCTGCAAGCCTTCCAGCAGGCGACCGCGGCGGCCGCGGCCGAGCCCGAGCCGCAGGCCGGCGGCGAGGCGGAGGCGGCGACCGGCGACGACGACGTGATCGACGCCGACTTCAAGCCGGCCTCGTGAGCGCGATGGACGACCGGATCCCGAACCCCGAAACGGACGCCGCCCACGCGGCGGCGTCCGGGGAGGCGCCGTCGTCGACCGAGGCCGAGGCGCCCGAAGCCACCCCGGCCTCGGGCGACGAGGAGGTCGACGTGTTGCGTGGGGAACTGCGCAAGCTGCGCGAGGCGCTCGACGTCGCGCAGGCCGAGGCCGCCGAGGCGCAGGACCGCGCGCTGCGCGCCCGCGCCGACCTCGAGAACCTTCGGCGCCGAAGCCTCGCCGACGTCGAGCGCGCCCACGGCGCGGGCCTCGACGCCGCCATCGGTCCGGTGCTGACCGTCCACGACGACCTGGAGCGCGCGATCGCCGCCGGCCGCCAGGGCGAGCCGAGCGCCATCCTTCCGGGCGTCGAGGCGGTGCTCGCCGGCTTGGTGCGGCGGCTCGAGGGCTTGGGCCTCACCCGCATCGGCGCGGTCGGCGAGCCGTTCGACGCCGAGCTGCACGAGGCGCTGACGGCCGTGCCGGCGCCGGATCCCGAGCTGGCCGGGACCATCGAGTCGGTCTTCTCCGTCGGGTTCCTGCAGGGCGACCGGCTCGTGCGGCCCGCGCGGGTCGTCGTCTATCAGGAGCCCTGAGGCCCAGGTCGGGAGGCCCGACGTGGCCGCGTTCAAGGACTACTACGAGGTGCTCGGCATCGACAAGGGCGCGTCCGAGAAGGACGTGCGGCGGGCGTTCCGTGCCTTGGCGGCCAAGCACCATCCGGATCGCAACCCCGACGATCCCGGCGCCGAGGAGCGCTTCAAGGAGATCAACGAGGCCTACACCGTGCTCTCGGACGCCGAGAAGCGCGCGGTGTACGACCGCTACGGCTCCGAGGGCCCGCGCGCCGGCGGCGTACCCGGAGGGGGGTTCTCGGGCAGTGGCTTCCCCGGCGGCGGACGCGTCTACACGAACGTCCGGCCCGAGGACGCCGCCGGGTTCAGCGACTTCTTCCGCTCCCTGTTCGGCGGCGCGATGGGGGACGAGGGGTTCGGCTCCGTCCGCGGCGGGGAGTACGCGGGGTCGCCGTTCGGCCCCGCGACCGCGGCGCGACCGCCCCGAACCGTCGAGGCGAGCCTCGGCGTCGCGCTGGAGCGCGCCTTCCGCGGTGGGCCGGTCAGCGTCCGGGTGGACGGCCGCGCGCTCGAGGTCACGCTGCCCGAGGGCGTGCGCGACGGCGCCAAGCTGCGTCTGCGCGGTCAGGCGCCCGGCGGCGGCGACCTCGTCCTCGTGGTGCGCCACGAACCGCACGGCCGCTGGCGCCTCAAGGGCGACACCCTGGTCGGCAAGGTCGACGTGCCCGACCACGTCGCGGTGCTCGGTGGCACGGTGCGGGTGCCGACCCTCGACGGCGACGTCCAGCTGAGCGTGCCCGCGGGCACCACCGCCGGCCGCAAGCTCCGGCTCCGCGGTCGCGGTTGGCCGACGGCCCCCGGGGAGCACGGCGATGCGATCGCCGAGGTCCGGGTGGTCGTGCCGGCGGCGGTGAGCGACGCCCAGCGCGCCGCGTACGAGCAGCTCCGAGCGGCGGCCGACGGCGCTTGACGGCGAGTCCTGGCCGCCGGTCGCGACGCCGGCGGTCGAGGGGCGATGGTAGGGTTCCGGCATGTTCAAGCACCCGTTCCGACGCGCGCTCGTCGCGTTCGCCACCGCGGCCCTCCTCCTCCCCGTCGCCTTCGCCCAAGTGGCGTCCGAGCCGGCGGACGATCCGGTTCTCGTGCGCCTCGGCGCGGTCGAGGAGCGCGCGAGCCTGGTGCTCGAGCGGTTCGACATCGCCGTGCGCGGTCTCGCCGGTAGCCAGGGCGTCCCCTACGGCCCCGAGCTGATCGCGCAGGTCTACCCGTTCCTGCCGCAGTTCCTCGACCAGCGCGCCAGCGAACTGGTGCTGCTCGACCAGGCCCGCGCCCGCGGGCTCGTGGTCGAGGAGAGCGTGGTCGACGGGGTCGTCGCACAAGCGCGCGGCCAGTTCCCGGACGAGGCCGACTTCCTCGAGGTGCTCGCCAGCGCGGGCTTCCGCGACGTCGACCACCTGCGCGAGATCGTGCGCGAGACCGAGCTCATCACGCTCGCCGTCGCCGCGATCGAAGCCGAGGTCACCTTTACCGAGGACGAGGTGCGCGTCGCCTACGCCGCGGTCCGCTCCCAACTGGTGCGCCCCGAAGAGGTGTGCGCCCGCCACATCCTGATCGAGGACGAAGCCGCCGCGGCGGCGCTCGGCCGCGCCGCGCGGGCCGGGGCCGATTTCGCCGAGATGGCGGCGACCGCCTCCACCGACCGCGGTTCCGCCGCCGACGGAGGCGACCTCGGGTGCTTCGCGCGCGGCGTGATGGTGGCCCCGTTCGAAGCGGCCGCCTTCGCGGCCGAGGTGGGCGTGGCGTCCGAGCCGGTCGAGTCCGACTTCGGCTTCCACGTGATCTTGGTGTACGAGCGCGTCCCGGCCACCACCGCGTCGCTCGAAGAGGTCCGCGCGCCGCTCGAGGCGCAGTTGCGCGGCGAGCGCGTCGACGCGACGATCGCGGCGTACCAGCGTGCCTCGGGCGTCGAGACCTTCCCGGAGCGCATCCCGCCGCTCGAAGAGGTCGCCGCAGACTGACCGTCCGACCCGCCTCCGACGTCGCGGCGCGCCCCGGAACCCCCGGGGCGCGCCGCGCTTGGTGCGGGGGCCCGGGGCTCAGGGCGCCAGGCGGGTGCGCGTCCAGCCGGCGCCATCGCGCTCGTACCGGAAGCGGTCGTGGAGGCGCGAGGCGCGGCCCTGCCAGAACTCGATCGCATCGGCCACCACCGCGTACCCGCCCCAGAACGGCGGTCGGGCGACGGCCTCCGGGAAGCGCGCCTCCGCGTCGGCGCGCGCCTGCTCCAGCACCGCACGCCCTTCGATGGGGCGGCTCTGGTTCGAGGCCCAGGCGCCCAGTTGGCTCCCGCGCGGGCGCGAGTCGAAGTAGGCGTCCGCGGTCGCGTCCGGAACGCGCTCGGCGCGCCCCTCGACGCGGACTTGGCGCTCGAGGACGTCCCACCACAGACAGAGCCCGCAGCGCGGCTCGGCGTCCAACGCGGCCGCCTTGCGGCTCTCCAGGTTCGTGTAGAAGACGAAGCGGTCCGCCTCCAACCCTTTGAGGAGCACCATCCGCACCGACGGCGCCCCGTCTGCATCGACGGTGGCCAGGGCGGTCGCGTTCGGTTCGCGCAGCCCGGCGGCGACCGCCTCCTCGAGCCAGGTCCGGAACTGGCGCAGCGGGTCGGGATCGAGATCCATGAGGTCGAGCGAACCGTTGCGGTACGGGGTGCGGAGGTCGGCCAGGTCCATGCCCCAGGCTACGCGCTGCGGGTAGCGTGGAGCATGACCGAGCACCCCGAACCAACCGCAGCCGCGCACCGCTTGGCGGGTTCCGACAGCGTCTACCTGAGGCTCCACGCCCACCAGCCGGTCGCGTGGTGGCCGTGGGGCGACGAGGCCTTCGCCGAGGCGCGCCGGCGCGACGTCCCCGTGCTGTTGTCGGTGGGGTACGCGACGTGCCACTGGTGCCACGTGATGGCGCGCGAGTCCTTCGACGACCCGGAGGTCGCCGCCCAAATGAACGACGGCTTCGTGTGCGTCAAGGTGGACCGCGAGGCGCGCCCGGACGTCGACGCCGTCTACATGGCGGCGCTGCAGTCGCTCACCGGGGGCGGCGGTTGGCCGATGACGCTCGCGCTCACCCCCGAGGGGGAGCCGTGGTTCGCGGGCACCTACTACCCGCCCGAGGACCGGCCGGGCATGCCCTCGTTCCGCCGCGTGCTCGGGGCGCTCCGCGCCGCCTGGACCGATCGGCGCGAGGCGGTGCGGAACGCCGCCGCGGAGGTCCGGACGGCGCTGTCCGCGCTCGAAGGGCGCGGGGGTGCGGCGCCGCGTTCCGCCGCGGGGGCGGTCGCGCTCGAGGGGGGCGACGCGCCCAGCGGCCGCCTCGAGGCCTTCGAGCCGCGCGCGCTGGACGCGCTGCGCACCACCTTCGACGCCGCCCACGGCGGCTTCGGCGGAGCCCCCAAGTTCCCACCGCACGCCGCGCTGCGGTTCCTGGAGGCGATGGCGGGCGACGAGGGCGCCGACCGCATGCGCCTCGCCACGCTGCGCGCCATCGTCGACGGCGGCGTCACCGACCAACTCGGGGGCGCGCTCCATCGCTACGCGGTCGACGGTGCCTGGGCGGTGCCGCACTTCGAGGTGATGCTCGTCGACCAGGCGCAGATGCTCCCGCGGCTCGCGCGGGCGGCCGCCGAGACGGACGACGCGCGCCTGCGGTGGGGGGCGTCGGCGCTCCTCGAGGCCTGGGCGCGCGACCTGCTGCGACCCGATGGCCTGTTCGCCACCGGCCTCGACGCCGAGGCCGCCGGGGTCGAGGGGGCGTTCCACACCTGGACGCCGCGCGAGCTCGCCGAGGCGCTGCCCGACGGCGACGACGCGTCCGTGGCCGCGGACCTGTTCGGCGTCGGACCGGCCGGTCCGCTCGAAGGGCGCTCGGTGCTCGCCTGGCGCGGCGGCGTCGACGCGGAGCGGGCGGAGCGCCTGCGCGCGGCGCTGCTCGAGGCGCGGGCCGCACGCCCCGCGCCGAGGCGCGACGAGCCGGCGGTGGCCGCCTACGTCGGGCTCGGCGTCGAGGGGTTGGCCGAGGCGGCCGCCTGGTTGCCGCCCGCGCTGGCGCAGCGGGCGCTGGCGCTCGCGGAGCGCGCGGCGGACGCCACCTGGGTCGCCGGGTGGGACGGCGAACGCTTGCGGCGCTCGCTCGATGCCCGGCCCGGCACCGACGCGGCCGACGTCGCGCTGCTCGACGACCAGGTGCGCTTCGGGCTCGGCTGCGCCGCGCTCCACCGGCGCACGGGCGACGTTCGCCACCTCGAGCGGGCGCTCGACCTCGCCGCGGTCGTCGCGCGCCTCCACGCGGTGCCCGGCGGCGGCTTCGCCACGGTCCCGATCGATCGGCCGGTACCGCTGGTGCGCGCCCGGGACGGGCTCGACGGCGCGCTGCCGGCGGCGGAGCCGGAGGCCGCACGGCTGCTCGCCTTCGCGGCGGCCGCCACCGGCGACGACGCGGTCCGGGTGCTCGCCGAGGACGCCTTGGCCGCCGCCGAGCCGGTCGCCCGCGCGGCACCGACCGCGATCCTCTCCGCGCTGGAGGCCGCACGCGCGCTGCGTGCGCCCGCGCTCCAAGTCGTGGTCGTGGGCGCGGCGGACGATCCGGCCACCGACGTTCTGCTCGAGGCCGCTCGGGACGCCGCGCCCGGCGCGGTCGTCGTGCGCAGCGACGGTCCGGACGCCCCCTTGGTTCGCCGCCTGCCCTGGTTGGCCGGGCGCAAGGCCACGTCCGGGCGCCCGACCGCGTACGCCTGCGCCCGCGGCGTCTGCCGTTTGCCGGTGCACGATCCCGACGCGCTCCGCGACGAGCTGCGCGAACTGAGCACGGCCACGCCGTGAGCGACGCGTGCCCCTGACCTGGTGGCTCGGACCGCCGGGGTCGGGGAAGACCGAGGCGGCCGTCGCGCACGCCCGCGCCGCCGCGGCCGCGGGCGGCCGCGTGCGCTGGATCGCGCTGCCGGCGCAACGCGCCGCCGTGCTCCGACGGCTCGTGCGCGCGGGCCCCCTCGTCGGGGTCGAGGTCGTCACGATCCAGCAGCTCGCCTCGGTGGTCGCGTCGGCGGCGCCCCCCTCCGGCGGCGAGGCGCCCGGTCCGGACGGCGCCCCGGGCGCCGCCGCCGCGGTCGGCGGGGCGCAGATCGTCGGCACCGCCCGCTTGGCGCTCGTCGCCGAGGCGCTGCTCGCCGGTCTGGGGCGGGTGCCGACGCCGGGCGAGGCCTCGCTGTTCGCCGGCGCGATCGCCGAGGCCAAGCGGCACGGGCTCGACCCGGCCGCGGTCGCCCGCCTCGCCGAACGGGGCGTGCGCGCCGTGGCCGGCGTGGCGGGCGAGATCGAGCGCCTCGCCGCCGCGTACGCCGCGTACGAGCGGCTCAAGGGCACGCAACGCGACTACGACGACGTGCGCCGGGTGGCCCGGGCGCGCGCCGCGGCGGCGTCGGCGGCCGCGCTGCCGGCGCTGGTGGGCGCGGACGTGCTCGTCGTGGACGGTCTGCGGGAGCTGGCGCCCGACGACCTCGCCTGGTTCCGAGATTTGGCCCGGGGGGTCGACGTCGTCGCGACCGCGGCGATCGCGCCGCCGACCGCGGTGCTGGACGAAGCGGCCGCCGTCCACCGGCTCGCGCCGCGCCCCAACCAGGTCGAGGCGTGGCGCTACCCGAACACCGTCGCCGAGGTGCGCGGCGTGCTGCGCGCGCTCGCGCGCGACCTCGCCGAGGAACTCGACCCGCGCGACCTGGTCGTCGTCGCACCGCCGGGCGCCGCACGCGCCCTGCGCGCGCTGGCGCCCGAGTTCGGCGTCGACCTCTCCGAGGAGGCGCCGCGGGCGCTGGTCGACTCCGCCGTCGGCCGGGTCCTCGCGGACCTGCTCGAGCTG
The DNA here is from genome assembly GCA_011390455.1 of Trueperaceae bacterium. Next base: position 10,798 of record JAABSI010000010.1, on the reverse strand, counting down.
CCGGCGCATCCGACGGCCGCTCGCCTCCTGGCCGTGCCCGACCTCGCGCCCATCGGACGGCGCGCGCTCGCCGAGGGCCTGGCGGGTCCCGAGGCGATCGCCCGCTTGGCCGCCGAGGAGGGGGCCTCCGACCTGTGGCGCGATTGGAACGACGCCTTGGCCGATCCCGGGAGCGACCCGCTCGCCTGGGCGCGCCGGGTCGTCGCCCTCGCCGGGGACCTCGCGGGCGGCGACGCCGCGGAGCGGGCGCGGGCGCAGGAGGCGGCCCTGCGGCGCGCCCAGGAGGCGGCGCGCCTCGCACGCGCCGCGGCGCCGGCGGGCGGCGACCCGGGTGCGCCCGCCGCCGAGGGTGGCGCTGCCGAGCGCGGCGTCGCAGAGCCCCACGGCCCCGCCGACGACGGCGGCTTCCGCGACTGGTGGTTGGCCCTGCTGCGGGCGTCCACGCTCCGCGAGCGACCGCGCCCCGGGGTCGCGTTGGTGGCGCCCGCCCAGGTGGCCGGTCGCCGCTTCCGACGCGCCTACCTGGTCGGCGCCGTCGCGGGCGCCTACGACGCCGGGGAACGGGAGGACTACTTCGTGCCGGAGGACGCCCGGGCGCCGCTCGCCGAGCTCCTCGCGCACGGCGACGGGCCGCCGGCGGCGCTTCCGCGACGGTACCGGGGTCTGGACCCGCACCTGCGCTCCGAGCTGCGCGCACGGGGCGACGCGGTCGTGATCACCCACGCCGACGGCGACCGGGGTGGGCCGCTGCGGCCCGACGAGGCGCTGTTGGGCGCGCCCCAGGGCGAGCCGCCGCCGGAGATCCCCACCGCGAGCGCCCTCGAAGCGGGTCCGAGCCTGGCGTTCGCCCCCGGGTTCGACGTCGTCGACGCCGGTGCGGCCTCGGTGGAGACGCTGCGGCGCGCCCAGGAGTGCGCCTTGCGCGCGTGGGCGGGCCCCCTCGTCGACGACGACCCGCGGGCGCCGTGGCCCCTGCGCGCCCGCCGCGCGCTCACCGGGGCGCCGGAGCTCGACGCGGTGCGGCGCGAAGCGTTGGCCGCCCAGGCGCCGGCGCTGGCCCCCTGGCTCGAGCGCCATGCCGACGTGCTCGCACGCCTGCGCTTCGGGGTCCGGCTCGAGGCGCCCGAGGGCCCCGTCGTCCGCCTCGACGCGGTGGAGCGCGACGGCGACACCGTCCGCGTGGTCCGCTTCACGCTCCCCGACGAGGACCCGCGCGCCGTCGGGCGCCCCGACCTGCGCTGGACCGAGCTCTGGGCCGCCGACCTGCTCCGCGCCCGCCATCCTCGCCAAGCGCGGCGCGTCGAGCTGGTGGCCTGGCCGCTCGGCGGCGACCCCGTGCCGCTCACCCCCGACGGGGTGGACGCCGGCGGCTGGCCCGCGAAGCGGGCTCGGGTGCGCGCGGAGGTGGAGGCCGCGTGGACGCGCTGGCGGAGCGAGCCGCCGCGGCCGCGCCCCGGCTTTCGCTGCCGGTCGTGCCCGGTCGTCGACGTCTGCCGCCCCGAGCAGCTCGATGCCGCCGCGACCGCGGGCGCCGGCGAGGGGGCCGCGTGAGGGTCCGGGTTGCGTCGGCCGGCACCGGCAAGACCACGGCGCTCGTCGCTCGCGTGCTGCAGCTCGTCGACGAGGGCGTACCGCTGCGGCGCGTCGCGGGCGTCACCTACACCCGCACGGCGGCCGCGGAGCTCCGCCAGCGGGTGGGGGAGGGCGTGGCGCAGGTGCTCGCCGAGGGCGCCTACCTCGGTGGCCTGGTGGCGCCCGACCCGGCGCATCGACCGCGCTTCGAGGAGGCGCGGCGCGAGCTCGGCGGCGCCACGCTCGCCACCATCCACGGCTTCCTGATCGCCGCGCTGCGGCTCGTCGCGCCGGCGCTGGCGCTCGATCCCGCCTTCGCGTTGCAGGGCGAGGCCGAGGCCGCAGCGGCGTACGAGGAGGAGGTGCGCAGCCTGCTCTTCCTGGCCCAGGACCCGGCGCACCCCTTGGCCGAGGCCGCCGCCCGGCTCGGTCCGGAGGCGGCCGAGCGCGCGCTGGCGCTGTTCGTCCAGCGGTCGCTGGCGATCGACCTGCAGCCGGCCGACGCGGCGGCCGAGGACGTGTTGCGGCTCCACGAGGCCGCCTACGACCGCGCGCTGCGGCGGGCCGGTGCGGCGCGGCTGGCGCCGTCCGAGGTGGAGCGCGCCGCCATGCGCTTCGTCGACGCGCCGGCGCTGGCCGCGCGCGTCGTGGCGCGGTACCCCGTCGTGCTGGTCGACGAGTTCCAGGACGTCAATCCGCTGCAGGGGCGGCTGTTCGAGGCGCTCGAACGGGCCGGCGCCCGGGTCGAGGTCGTCGGCGACCCCAAACAATCGATCTACGGGTTCCGGCAGGCCGACGTCGCGGTCTTCCGGCGCGCCGCGGCGGCCGCGGCGGCCGCCGGGACGCTCGAGCCGCCGCTGGATCGCACCCGGCGCCACGCGCGGAGCGTCGCCGCCTTCCTCAACCACCTCACCGGCACGCTCGGCGACGCCGACCTGGGGTTCGGACGGGCAGAGGCCCCCGACGTGGTGCCGGCCGGCGCGCAGGCGGACGTCGAGGGTCGCGTGGAGCTGCACTGGTGGCGCGACGACGACCTGGGCGTGGACGCCCTGCGCCCCGCCGAGGAGGCCTGGCTGGGGGTGCGCCTGCGCCGGCTGCGCGACGAGGACGGGCATCCGTGGCGTGCGATGGCCGTGGTCGCCCGCTCGCACGCACGGCTGGCGCACGTGGGTCGGGCGCTGCGCGCGGCCGGCGTACCCACCGTCCTGCGGCAGGGGCGCGGGTACTTCGAGCGCCCCGAGGTGCGCGACCTGGTGCACGCGGTGCGGGTGGCGCTCGACCCGCGCGGCACCTCGTTGGCCGCGTGGTTGCGGGGGCCGTTCGGCGGCGTCGGCCTGGCTTTCGCCGCCGAGGTAGCGCGCGCCGTGGATCCCGAGCGCGCCCTGGCGACCCGCGCGCCGGACGTGTTCGCGCGGCTCGAGGCGTCGCGCGCGGCGGTGATGGCGGATCCCGGTGCGGCGGTGGCGACGCTCGCGTACGCCCCCCTCGTCGACGGGCTGCCCTACGTCGCGCGGCTCGACCGGCGGGCGCGCGACAACGTCGATGCGCTCGTCGTCGCCCTCGCCGAACGGCCCGCGGACGACGTCGAGCGGCTGCTCGACCGCATGGAGGCGATGGCGCGTGAGGCCGAGGCGGGCGACGTGCCCCAGGGGGGCGACGGCGTGACGCTGCTGACCGTGCACGCGGCCAAGGGCCTCGAATGGCCGGTCGTCGCCGTCGTCGACGTCGGGGCCGCCGGCGGCGACCGTGGGGCGACGGTCGCGATCGACGGGACCACCGGGGTCGTGGCGTTGCCGGGCACGCCGAGCTTCGTCGAGCTCGAGCGCGAGCGCCGCCGGCGCGCGGAGGGGGAGTCGATGCGGGCGCTCTACGTCGCCGCCAGCCGCCCGCGCACGGTGCTGCTGCTCTCCGGGGTCCAGGGGCGCAGCGACCCCGGACCGTGGCTCCGCGCCCTGCACCGCGCCGGGCTCGGCCCGCGCGCCGCCGAGCGCGAGGCCGGGTGGCCCGTTGCGCGCGCGCTCGGGGCGCTCGTCGTCCAGCACCCGGTGGTGGGTCCGAGCCGCGCGCCCCGGACGGCCCCGGAACCGCCCGCAGCGCCGCTGCCGGCGGCGCCCTGGCTGGGTCGGGTGCCGCGCGCGCCGCGCTACCCCGCCGTGGTCAGCCCGTCGTGGGTGGCGCTCGAGGGCGCGGGACGCGCGCCCGAGCCGCCGGTGCGGGCGCCCTGGCCCGCGCCGCTGCGCGCGCCCGGCGGCTGGGGCGAGGGCGAGGAGATCGACGACGACCGGCGCGCCGTCGATCCGGAGGAAGGCGACGTGCTCGCGGGCCGGGGCACGGCCGTCGGGACGCTGGTGCACGACGCGATCGCGCGCGGTTGGCGCCCCGACGACCCGGCGGCGCGGGCGGCCCTGGCGGTCCAGGAGGTGCTGTTCCCGTTCCCCGACGACGTGCGTGCGGGGGTGCTCGACGAGGTCCTGGAGCTGCTGCGCGGCTACTGGAGCCTCGTGGACGGTGGCGTGCTCGCCCCGACCACCGCGCGCGACGAGGACCACGCGGAGCTTCCCTTCGCCTTCGAGGCCGGGGGAAGCACCTGGCACGGGGTGATCGACCGGTTGGTGCGCGTGGGCGACGGCTGGTGGCTCGACGACTACAAGACCGACCGGGCGCTGCGGCCCGAGCGTTACCACGTCGCCATGGCGACCTACGTCGAGGCCGTGGCGCGGGCGCGGGGCGTGCGGCCGCGGGCGAGGCTGGTCGACGTGCGGCGGGGCGAGGTGATCGCCCTCGACGACGCCGATCTGGTGGCCGCCTGGGCGCGCACGATGGCCGGGGCGCGCGCTCCGCGCTAGGGGGCGCTCGCCGGGCGGGCGTACAGGATCGCGTTGCCCGCCTTGCCGACCGGGGTCAGCACGCCGCCCTCGCGCAGGCAGTAGACGAGCTGCTGGGCGGTCCGGCGCGCCATGCCCGCGGTCGCCGCGAGCTCGGCGGTGTCGAACGGGTCGACGACCGAGGCCGGCACGAAGTCGAGGAGGGCGGCGGCCCCACGCAGCCGACGGCGCTCGACCACGCGCAGCAGCCGGCGGTCGACGGTCACCCAACCGCGTTTGCGCCACGCGACGCCGGGGCGGTGGGCGCGCACCTCCTCCTCGTGGTGGAGGACGAGCTCGACCTCGAGGTGGGGGTGGTCGAGCAGGTGCGGGATGGCGACGAGCTCGCGCGCGACGTCGGCCGGATGGCCCCGTTTGGGCGAGCGGCGCCGGGTGGGTGGGTCGCCCAGCTTGACGAGCCAGCGTTCGGTGGCGACCGGGAGGACCAAGCGGACCCGGTGGTCGGGCAGCAGGCGCTCGAGCTTCCGGCGCATGGCGCCCACGTGCCGCGTCTGGACCTCGATCAGCAGCCCGTCGTGGACGGCGTCGATGACGTAGCCCGCGACCGGGACCTCGAAATGGCTGCCGGGCGGTGCCACGGCGAGCTTGAGCGCCAAGTGGAGCGGGGTCTCGTTGAGCGCGCCGATGGCCACGTCCGCAGGGTACCGCTGCCTAGAGCCCCTCGGCTCGGGCCCAGCGCGGCGCACCGCGCCCGCGGCCCCGCGGCATGCTGGCGGCATGGACCTCGTCGATCCCGCCGTCCGCCTGCTGGGCCACCTCGGGCGCCTCCGCGAACGACCCCCCTCCGACGCCGGCGACGACCCGCCGGTGGCCGTCCCGGTGTGGGAGGGCGCGGTCGCCGGACCCGACCTCGCGCGCGTGCTGCGCGCCGCCCTCGACCGCGGTGCGCTTCCGTGCGACGTGGCGGGCGTGCCGCACCGCGCCGACGTCGGCAGCTGCTGGTACGACGCGGCGACCGGTCTGCTCGTCGTCGAGCTGCGGGCGCCGCTGCGCCCGCTGGTGTGACCGACGCTCGTCCGCCCGGGTCCTGGGCCCCGCGCCCCGCGGTACGCTCGCGGCGACCGGGAGGGTGCGCGATGCGCGCGCGTTCGTGCGCCTCCCACCCCACCGCGCGGCGACGCCGCGCTCCCCGAGGTGCCCATGCCGCCCGATCCGATCGCCCCCGACCGTTCGACCCCCGCACCCCTCGTCGACCAGCTCGAGGTGCGCCACCACCAGATCGACGTGGACGGCGTCACGCTCCGCTACACGACCACGACCGGTCGGTTGGTGCTCCACCGCGAGCGGACCGCGACCGAGGCGCCGGCCGCCGGCACGTGGGAGGGCGCCAAGCCCCGCGCCGAGGTCTTCTTCGTCGCGTACACCCGCGACGGCGTGAAGGACCCCGGCGCGCGCCCCGTCACCTTCTCCTTCAACGGCGGTCCCGGCTCGTCGTCGGTGTGGATGCACCTCGGCCTGCTCGGACCGCGTCGCGTCCGGCTCCAGGACGACGGGATGGCGGTCGCACCGCCGTACGTGCTCGTCGACAACGCCCACACGCTCCTCGACGCCAGCGACCTGGTGTTCGTCGATCCGGTCTCGACCGGCTTCAGCCGCGCCGCTCCGGGCGAGAAGCCCAAGGAGTTCCACGGCTTCGATGGCGACGTGGAGAGCGTCGGCGACTTCATCCGCTTGTGGGTGGCCCGCTTCGGGCGCTGGTCCTCGCCCAAGTTCCTGATCGGCGAGAGCTACGGCACCACCCGGGCGGCGGCGCTGTCGGGGTACCTCGAGGAGCGCCACGCGCTCTACCTCAACGGCCTGATGCTGATCTCCTCGGTGCTCGACTTCGCCACGCTGCGCTTCGAGCCGGGCAACGACCTGCCGCCGCTGCTGTTCGTGCCCACCTACGCGGCGGCCGCCCACTACCACGGTGCGCTCGACGCCGACCTGCAGGCGCTTCCGCTCGCGGATCTGCTCGCCGAGGTCGAGGCGTGGACCCTCGCCGAGTACGGGCCGGCGCTGCTGTACGGCGACGCCCTGCCCGAGGACCGCGCCGAGGCGATCGCCGCGAAGCTCGCGCGGTACACGGGCCTCGACCTCGAATACGTGCGCCGCAGCCGGCTTCGGATCGACATCCACCGGTTCTGCAAGGAGCTGCTCCGCGACCGCGGCCGCACGATCGGGCGCATCGACGCGCGGTACACCGGGGTCGACCGCGACGGCGTCGGCGCCACGCCCGAGTTCGATCCGTCGATGGGCGCCACGACCGGTGCGTACGGAGCGGCGATCAACGACTACGTGCAGCGCGAGCTCGGCTTCGCGAGCGATCTGCCCTACGAGGTCATCAAGGGCCTCTACGCCTCGTGGGATTACGGCACCTTCCAGAACAAGTACGTCAACGTCGCCGAGACCCTGCGCAAGGCGATCGCGGTGCACCCGTTCCTCAAGGTCTTCGTCGCCAGTGGCCACTACGACCTCGCGACGCCGCACTTCGCGACGCGCTACACCCTCGACCACCTCGGGCTGCCCGAACACCTGCGCGCCAACGTCGAGGAGCGGCGCTACGATGGCGGCCACATGATGTACGTCGACGTCGCGATCCTCGAGCAGATGAAGCGCGACCTGGCGGCGTTCGTGCGGGGCGCCAGCGCGCCCGGGCGGTCGTCGGCACCGGGTTGAGGTCGGCGCCCGCGCCAGGCGGGCGCCCAGGAGGCTTCAGCCCTGGTCGTCGAGGGTGGTCCGCAGCGCGGACTGGACCCGCTTCGGGTCGGCCCGGCCGCCCGTGGCGCGCATGACCTGGCCGACGAAGAACCCGAACAGGCCGACCTTGCCGCCGCGGTAGGCGGCGACCTCGGCCGGATGGGCGGCGAGCGCGGCGTGGACCGCCTCGGCGATCGCGAAGTCGTCCTCGACCACGGCGAGGCCGCGGCGCGCGACGACGTCGGCGGGGGGTCCCTCGCCCGCCGCGACGGCCCGGAAGGCCTCGCGGGCCGTGCCCGCATGGAGCGTGCCGTCGTCGATCAGGCGCAGCAGCTCCGCGATCGCGGCGCCGTCGAGCGTGGCGGGCAGAGCCCCGTGCGCGCGCAGCACGCCGCGCGCCTCCTGGGCCACCCACGGCGCCGCGGCGCGGGGCGCGGCGCCGGCCGCGCGCGCGCCCTCGAAGAGCGCGGTCAGCGCCGGGTCGGCCGCGACCAGGGCGGCGTCGACGCGCGTCACCCCCTCCTCGGCCCAGGCCTCGGCCCGAGCCCGCGCCTCGGGCTCCAGCGCCTCGAACGGGTCGGGCTCGCGCCCCGGGTCGCCCGCCTCGGCGGCCGATCCGGTCGTCTCCGCGCCGGTCGCGCGCGATCCGTCGTCCTCGGCTGCGCCGGCGGCCGCGCGCCAGGTGTCCTTGAGGGTGACGATGCGGTTCCAGACGAGGCGCTCGCCCCGTCCCTCGACGGGATCGCGCCAGAAGTAGCCGAGGCGCTCGAACTGGTAGCGCTGGTCGGGCGGGTCGCCGACCACCGAGGGCTCGACGAACCCCTGGCGCACCTCGAGCGAGCGTGGGTCGAGGTCGTCGCGGAAGTCGCCGCCGTCGGCGCCCGGTTCGGGGCGGTCGAACAGCCGATCGTAGAGCCGGAACTCGGCGGCGAGCGCGGTGGCCGCGTCGACCCAATGGACGGCCCCCCAGACCTTCTCGCCCTCGGGGTTGCGCCCCAGCGAGCCGGCGACGACGCGTGCGTGCACGTCGACGACGCGGCCGTCTTCGTCGACCTCGACGCGCTCGCAGCGCACCACCGGCCCGTGCCGCAGGCGCACGGCCCGCCCTGGGGCGAGCCGCTTGTACCCGGGGGGCGGGTCGACGGCGACGTCGTCGCGCTCGATCCACAGCCGGCGCCCGAGCGGTACGAGCCGCGAGCCCTCGGCGGCCACGTCGTCGGGGAACGAGGCGGCCTCGAGGCCGTCGATGCCGGTCAGCTCGCCGTCCGGGTCCTCGAGCCACAGCGCGACCGGGTCGAGGACCGCCATCGCGCGGGGTGCGACCGGGTTGAGGACGTCGCGCACGCACGTGTCGAGCAGCGAGGGGTCGGTGCGGCTCGCGGCGCGGGTGACGCCGACGCGGGTGACCAGTTCGCGCACCGCCTCCGGCGGCACGCCGCGACGGCGCAGCGCCGCCAGCGTCGGCATGCGCGGGTCGTCCCAGCCGGTGACGTGCGCCTCGCGCACGAGCGCGAGCAGCTTGCGCTTGGAGGTGATCGTGTAGTCGAGCGACAGCCGCGCGAACTCGTACTGATGCGGCCGGGGTGCCGGGAACAGGCGCGCGACCAGCCAGTCGTAGATCGCCCGGTTGTTCTCGAACTCGAGCGTGCACAGCGAGTGGGTCACGCCCTCGATGGCGTCGGAGAGGGGGTGCGCGAAGTCGTAGAGCGGGTAGATGCACCAGGCGTCGCCGGTGCGGTAGTGGTGGGCGTGCTTCACCCGGTAGAGCACCGGGTCGCGCAGCACCATGTTCGGGTTGGCGAGGTCGATCTTCGCCCGCAGCACCGCGGCTCCGTCGGCGAAGCCGCCGGCGCGCATGCGCCGGAACAGCTCGAGGTTCTCGGCGGGCGCGCGGTCGCGGTCGGGGCTGGCCACGCCCGGCTCGGTCACCGTCCCGCGGGTCGCGCGCACGGTCGCCTCGTCCCGGAGGTCGACGTAGGCGTCGCCGGCCGCGATCAGGCGTTCGGCCAGTCCGTAGAGCTCCTCGAAGTAGTCGCTCGCGTAGCGCAGCTCGTCCCACTCGAACCCGAGCCAGCGGATGTCCTGCTCGATGGCGGCGACGTAGGCCGGGTCCTCGGTGGTCGGGTTCGTGTCGTCCATCCGCAGGTGGACCCGGCCGCCGTAGTCGCGCGCGACGCCGAAGTCGAGCGCGATCGCCTTGGCGTGGCCGACGTGCAGGTAGCCGTTGGGCTCGGGCGGGAAGCGGGTGACGACGTGCGGCACGCGGCCGCTGCGCACGTCGCCGTCGACGATGGCGGTGACGAAGTTCGGGGGCACGGTGCGCGCGTCGTCGGCGGGTACGCGAGCGGTGGGGGGTGGGGTGGGGGCGTCGCGCATGGGGGGACTCCTCGAAGCTGCGAAGCTAGCATCCGGATCGGCTCCGGCGGTCTGCGCCGCGGCGGGCGCGCCTCAGACGAGCAGCAGGGTGACCAGGACGTAGGTGACCGGCACCGCGATCAGGTGGCTGTCGAGTCGATCGAGCACGCCGCCGTGGCCGGGGAGGAAGACGCCGGCGTCCTTGACGCCCACCCAGCGTTTGACGAGCGACTCGAAGAGGTCGCCGGCGAGCGCCGCCAACGGCACGACGACCGCGAACACGAGCACGTGCAGCACGTCGAGCCGGAAGTTGGTCCAGAGCGGCAGCAGCGCCATCGTGCCGCCGACGACGACCATCGCCAGGACCTGGCCGCCGATCGCCCCTTCGATCGTCTTCTTGGGGCTGATCCGGGGCGCCAGCGGGCGTTTGCCCCAGAGCGACCCGAAGACGTAACCGCCGACGTCGGTCGCGATGATCGCCAGGACGGGGAAGGCGAGGTACCAGAGGCCCGTGACCCCGTCCGGGGTGTAGCGCAAGGTCAGGATGAGCCCGAACCCCCACGAGATCCAGACGTACCCGAGGAGGCTGAAGGCGAGCGACTGGAGCGAGCTCCGGTTGCTGGTCACGACCTCGGCGACGAACAGGTAGAGCACGAAGCTCACCAGCAGCAGCTCCCGCCAGGGCATCTCGCCGAGTCCGCCCGCCATCCACGGATGCCCCGGAGGCAACGAGGCCGGAAGCGTCAGCGCGCTCCAGGCCCACAGGCTGCGGCGCCGGATCGGGATGCCGCGCAGGCCGAGCATGGTGGCGTACTCCTGCACCGCGATGGCGGTGAGGATCAGGTAGGCGGGCCCGAGCAGCGGCAGACCCACCCACAGCACGACCAGGGTCGCGAGAAAGGCTGCGAAGGCCGACGTGACCCGGACGAGGTGCAACGGTCGGCTCCCGGCCTCAGACGGCCAGGATGTCCTCTTCTTTGGCCTTCGTACGCTGGTCGATCGCGGCGACGAACTCGTCGGTCAGCTTCTGCACGTCGCCCTCGCCGTGGCGCGTCTCGTCCTCGGTCAGCAGGTGCTCCTTGTACATCTCGCGGAGCTCCTCGTTGGCGTCGCGGCGGATGTTGCGCACCGCGACCTTCGCCTCCTCGGCGAGGTGCTTGACGGTCTTGACCAGGTCGCGCCGGCGCTCGTCGTTGAGCGGCGGCACGGTGATGAAGATCGTGTCGCCCTGGTTGTTGGGGTTGAAGCCGAGGTCGGCCTCGATGATCGCCTTCTCGACCGCCTTGATGGCGCTCTTGTCGAAGGGC
>JAABSI010000105.1 GCA_011390455.1 Trueperaceae bacterium | reverse complement strand
CCGCGTGGCGATGTCGCGACCGCATCGGCCCCGCCGACGGCAGGCTGGCGAGCACGGCCCCGGACTCACCGAGGCGGCGAGGGGCGAGAAGCGTCCGCCGGCCGCGGTTTCCGACGATGCCGGTCCCCGTGTGGCCCGCCCCTCGGGTGTCGCGCCCGCTGGATGAACCGCCCGTACCCCCAACAAGGACTATCGTGAGGAGGCGCACGCGGACCCCTTCCTCGTCCGCATCGGCCCGATCGCCATCCGATGGGACGAGCGCTCGTCGCCACCCCGATCTCGGAGAGCGGAGGCAACGTCTACGGGGCGTCCTCGGCGTCGTATCGCCGGTCGCAGCGCCCCTCGCGCCGAGGGGGCCCCCACCGTGATCGGACGCCACCCGCCATGCGGTGCGGCGTCACCCACGGGAAGGAGACATCCTGATGTCACGGACCACACCCATCGTCCACTACCCCGAACCGAGGATCAGCCAGTTCCTCTTCGCCTCCAGGACGATGGCACCGTTCTGGACCCTCGTCCGCATCTACCTCGGCTGGCTGTGGCTCACCTCCGGCTGGGGCAAGGTGACCGGCGGCGGTTGGATCGGTGCGGAGGCCGGAGGAGCGGTCCGGGGCTTCCTCAACCGGGCGCTCGAGCTCGCCGGCGGCGACCGGCCGTCGGTGCCCGGTTGGTACGCCTGGCTGATCGAGAACGTGTTCCTGCCGAACGCCGCGCTGATGAGCCACGTCGTGGCGTTCGGCGAGCTTCTGGTCGGCCTCGCCCTGATCGCGGGCTTCCTGACGGGAGCCAGCGCCTTCTTCGGTGGCGCGATGAACGCCGCGTTCCTGCTGGCCGGCACCGTGTCGAGCAACCCCGTCATGTTCATCCTCGCCACCTGGGTCGTCCTCGCCTGGCGCGTCGCCGGCTACTACGGCCTGGACTACTGGGTGCTGCCGCGCATCGGCGCTCCTCACGGGGACCTCGGAGCCGGACGACCCCGTCGCGGCGAAGACGCGTCCGAAAGCCACGGCGGGGGCTGACGGCCGCTCCCGACGCCCGTGTCCATCCGTGCCGCCGTCGGTCGAGCTCTAGCGTGTGCCGCAGCTCGGTCTCCGGCACCTGTTCATGTCGCTCGAACACGACTCCCATCCCGCGCGGTCATCGCGACAGGGCACGGATCTCATCGCGCAAGGCGATCACCTCGTCTCGAAGGGCGGTCAGTTGTTTGGCCCCCGCCACTTCGGCGTCGATGCTATCGGCGTCGCGGCCGACGAAGAAGGTGGCGAGCGCTGCCGTCACGTAGCCGAAGACACCGAAGGCGTACAGCGCCAGAAAGAGGCACAGTACGCGCCCCTCGGCCGTCTGCGGCCAGTACTGCGAGCCCATCGTCGTCATGATCATGGCCGTCCACCACAGCGACTCGACGTAACTGTCCGGGCCGCCGGGTGCCTCGTTCTCGAAGGCGTACATGCCGGCGGCGCCGGCGAACGTGAACAACAGCGTGAGGACGATCACGTACCCGAAGCCCCGTCGGCCCAGGCTCGCGCCCAGCGCCTTCATCCCGCGGTTGAGCGAACTGACGACGCGGACCAGCCGCAAGCTCCGCCCCGTGCGGGCCAGGCGGAGAAGCCGAAACGCACGGAAGACGCGGAAGAGCCGCAGCGCGGGGATCAGCAGCGAAATGGCGGTCAGCCAGCTACCCTTGAAATAGTCGACCTTGTCCGGGGCCAGGACCAACTTCAGGGCGAAATCGAGAATGAAGACGATCCAGATCATCGTGCCGAGAAAGGAGAACAGCAGACTCTCGCCCCGAATCAGCTCCACGATCAACAGCACCAACCACACGAATGCGAGAACCAGCATCGGCGTTTCCAGCCAGCCCTCGATACGGTGGAGCAGCTCGTATCGCTCCCGTTTCAGCTCCTCGGCGTCCGTGTCCTTCGCGTCAGGACTCTCGTTCGGTCCCGCGCCGCTCATCGGGCGTCCCCAGCGCACCCCACCGCCCGCCACCCAACGGCCGCCGTGCCCATCGCACCTCCGCGCTCCATTGGCTTCATGGTGGGATGATACACGGGCCCGCCCGACGCTCCCCGAGAGATGCGTCCGTCGAACACCCTCGCCCGACGTGCCGACCGTGGTGGCACGCGGCGATCGGACGATGCGGCTGCTGATCCCGGCGTCGCCAGGTCGGCCGCTCTCCAGTCCTGCGGCTCACCGGTTATCGTGTCACGTTCCGGACGCCCCGACGGACCGCCACCGCGCGATCCCGCCGCGACCAGCGTCCACCTGCACGACCACCCCCACGCCCGCCTGGAGGCCCATGACCTCTTCTCAAGCCCGCGGTTACCTCGTCCATCTCTACACGACGTCGGCGCTGCTGTTCGCCGTGCTCGCGATCCAGTGGATCCTCGACGGTCGCTACCAGCTGGCGCTGCTCGCCATGGCGGTCACGGTGCTCATCGACGCGACCGACGGCGCGCTCGCCCGCCGGCACCGCGTCGCGCAGACGGCCCCGCGGATCGACGGGCCGCTGCTCGACAACGTCGTCGACTTCGTCACGTACGTGTTCGTGCCGGTCCTCTTCCTCATGCATGCCGGCCTCCTGCTCCAGCCGACGTGGGCGTTCGCGACGCTGCTGGCGTTCGGCTCGGCGTACGGGTTCTCCCGCACCACCGCGAAGCAGAGCGACGAAGGCTTCTTCGTCGGCTTCCCCTCCTATTGGAACGTGCTCGTGTTCTACGCGTACGTGTTGGACCTCTCGCCCGCGCTGACGACCGCCTGGGTGGTGGGGCTGAGCCTGCTGACGTTCACCGACGTTCGCTTCCTCTACGTCAGCCGCATGCGCAAGGGGCGCCTCCTCCACCTCCTTCTCGGCGGCGCCTGGGGCGTCGCGGCGACGGTCGCGCTGCTCGTCGAGCCCGGCCCGCTGCGCGCCGCCCTCGTGTACGCCTCGTTGGGCTACGTGGTGTTCTACACGGCACACTCGTTCGTGCTCGACCGGCAGGGCCGACGCGGGCGCCGCGCCGACCCGACCCGGCGCGCCGACCTCGTGGACTGAGTGCCCAGCGCCGGACGAGCGACACCGCCTACCGGACCCCGGCTCGCCAGACCAGGCGAGCGCGGGCCGCGCCTGCGGGTGGCGTTCCGTGTCCTCGCGCTCATCATCTGGTCGCTCCTCCTCGCCGCCTTCTGGCAGGGTGCGCAGCAGGCCGACGCCGGGCCGCTCGACTACCTGCTCGCCAGCATCGAGAACCTGGCCACCCGCCCGTGGGCGCCCGCGGGCGTGCTCGCGCTCTACCTCATCCGTCCCCTGCTGCTGGTGCCGATCACGGTCGTCAACCTCGCGTCCGGCTTCGTTCTAGGCGCCCTGCCCGGACTGGCGCTCGCCATGACCGGCACGCTCGCCTCCGCCTCGATGGGGTACGGCATCGGACGGCTGCTCGGCACCGTCGGGCTGGCAGGCGACCTGATCGGGCGCTGGCCGCTGCTGGGCACGCTGCGGCGCCGCAGCTTCGAGAGCGTGGTCGCCGGCGGGCTGATGTACCTCCACGCCGACGCCGTCAACCTGCCGGCGGGGCTGATGCGAATCCGCTTCCCGGTCTTCCTCGCCGGCATCGCGGTGGGCAACACGCTGACGATGACCTCGGCCGTCCTCGCGGGTGCGTCGGTCGAGGGCAGCCTCGTGGAGGCCACGGTGGCGGTCGACGGCACGACGCTGTGGTTCGCCCTCGGCCTCTTCGCCGTAAGCCTGGCGCTGGCGTCGTGGCTGCGGCGGCGCAGCCCGACGCACGGGGCCGTGCCGCGCTGACCAGCCGTAAGAGTTCCGCAAGCGGTGTTTCTCACAATGGAGACAGCGCGCTTCGAAGCCCGGCCAGCGAATGGGCGCGACGACCGGGCTGAGCGCACCCCGCGACGGGTGATGGGCGGCTACCGCAGAACGGCGGCAAGCACCCGCACCCTCCAGGCGCCCCAGGACGAACGCGGAGACGTTCGGAGGCGATGAACCGAGGATCCCCATGTGGGCATCAAGGGACTCGGGGAGCCAGTGATGCAACCGGCCGAATGGAGCTTGCATTGCCCGATGACCCGCGAAGGGCGTACGCCGCACGTCGATCGTCGCTCATCGCACGCGGGCACGGCAGGCGACACCGACAACGTGTTGCATCCCGACCAGACTAGGGAGTGCTTCGGATGCGTACACTCGAGCTCTCGAAGGTCGTGGCGCTGAGCCTGGCGTTGGTCGCCCCCCTGGGGGGCGCACGGGCCCAGAGCGCGGGCAGCCACCGCGTCTCGGTCGCGATTCCCGTCGTCCTGCGGCTCCGGCTCGACGACGGCCACCTGGCCCCAGAGGGCGCGATCGACGTCGAGGTCTACGCTCGTGCCGGCGTCACCACCATCGACCCGGGCACCACGCGGGTCGCGGTGCGGGCCAACACCACCTGGCACCTCGACGCACGCTTCCGCGCGGACACCGGCAGCGAGGCGCTGCGGTTGACCGGGCGCCTCGGCGACGGCCCTTGGCTCGAACTGTGCGATGGCGCACGCCTCGTCACCGGCGATGCGACCCGCGACTGGACGGTCTTCGAAGTGGCATACGGGGTGGCCGATGTCCTTTCTGATGGACGCTACTGGGGAACCGTCGTCTACACCCTGACGCGACCGTAGCCGCGTGTGCGACGCGTCGCGTGAGGTTCTTCACGCCGCCGAGGACCCCCCCGGCGGTGTAAGGAACCTCACGCCCCTGTCGGCCCGAAAGTAAGGCCGCCGTAAGAATCCAACTGCGAGACTCCGGCCATCGAAACGGGGGGCCGCCAAACCACGTCCTGCGGCCATCACCCCCTTCGGACGCGATGAACTCCAGCCCGTACGTGGGCGCTTGGGTTGGAGGGAGCGAGTAGCGCAACCACCAGAAGGCACAGGAGATCCCCCCATGAAGAAGTACCTGACCGCCACGCTCGCCATGTTCGTCCTGCTCGCCACTAGCTCGGCGTTCGCGCAGGTGGCGGACCCGCCCCTGCAAGACTCGTCCCGCCACGAACTGACCGTCACGATCCCGGCCGCCGTCATGATCCGAATCGTGCCGACGGACTCGAGCCCTACTGCAGCAGTGGCGTTCGACTTCGTGGCCAATGAAGCGTCGTACCTCACCGCCATCGAGGCCGCCGGCGGCACGTGGGTCGGACCGACCAGCCACAACCTCGGCGCGATTGAGGTCCTCGCCGTCGGCAGCGGTTGGCGCGTCACCGTCGACACCTCCGCTGACCTTGCGAACACCGGCATCGGCCTCGACCGAGTCCGCGTCACGAGGGCTGCCTCCGCCGGCCAGTTCCTGCTGAACAGCACCGCGAACATCGCCACCGGCCTCGCCGGGACGTGGCAGAGCCTCGGCATCTCTGGCGACAGCTACGAACTCCTCCTCGACGGAACCGAGAACGCAGCCAGCGACACGATCGAGGTCATCTACACCGTCTATCAGAACTGAACCTCGACGACGAACGATGGGGAGCCCGACCGCACCCGCGGCCCGGCTCCCCGTCCACTGACCACCCCCGGTAACGACGGCACACCCATCGGGAAGGAGGAGACCCATGCGCCATCGCCCCCTGACCACGACGCTGCTCATCGCGCTCGCGCTCCTCACGCCCGAAGCCTTCGGCCAAACGGCCTCACACCCCCTCACCGTCAGCACCCCCAGCTACATCGGCCTCCGCATCGTCGGAGCCGGCCCCGGACCCGGAACCGTCACCTTCGACTACGCCTCGAACCCCAACGCCTACCTCGCCGCCATCGACGGCGGCGGCGCCACCCTCCCACCCACTGCCGTCAACCGCTTCGACGACATCGAAGTCAACGTGATCGGCATCGGCTTCTGGTCCCTCTACGTCCAAGCCACCCCCCTCGCCTACACCGGTCCCGGCACCGGCGCCGGCCTCAGCCTCAACGATCTCCGCGTCGACCGCGGCAGCGCCTCCGGGCTCACCCAGAACGCCATCACCATTTTCTGGTTCCTCGGCGCCTACGCCACCACCTGGAACCTCTCCGCCACGCCCCAACGGATCGCCCGCAGCTTCCTCGGCACCAACGGCTGGCGCAGCCTCGGCTTCAACGGCAACGACTACACCCTCGACGTGAACGGCAACGAGGACGCCGGCACCTACGCCACCACCGTCACGTACTACCTCACGTTCCCCTAGGGACGGGCTCCGTACACTCGATCATGCACCGCCTCGTACTGTTCCTTGCCCTGACGGTCCTCCTCGCCGCAACGCCAGCCGTGGCGGCCGACATCGGCCTGACCCCGCCGCGACTAGCTCTCGTCGCACCTCCGGGCGGAACCGTCACGGCGACCTTCAGCGTGGTCACCACATCCGCAAGCGAGCAGTTCGTCGAGACGGCTGCCAGCGACTGGCTATCGAACGCGGCCGGCGACCTCACCTTCGTGCCGGCAGGAACGGCCCCTCACTCCGCGGCTCCGTGGTTGACCTTGGATACCGACGCGTTCGCGCTCCCGCCCGGCGGCAGCCGCGAGCTTCGCCTTGAGGTCGCCGTCCCGCCGGACGCCGAAGGCACGCACCACGCGATGGTCTTCGTCACCGTCGTGCCCCCGCCCACCGACACCCCCGGCGTCGGCGTCACGACCACCACCCGCGTCGGCCTGACCGTGTACGTCACGGTCACCGGCACCGAGCGCTCCGGCTCCGAACTCGTGGACCTCTACCAGCCGGAAGCCGCGACCCTCGCCGCAGTCGTGGTGAACACCGGCAACACCGTCATGCGGCTCGGCGGTGTGATCGAGCTGCGCGACGAGGCGGGCGACGTGGTGCAGCGCCTCCCCGTACCGGACGTGCCCATCCTGCGCGAGTCCGAGCGGGAGATTCGCTTCTCGCTGCCCGACGACCTGGAACCCGGCTTCTACGTGGTGTTGGCCCTGATCGAGGATGACCGCGGCGGGCTGTTGGCCGGCGAGTTGACGCTTGAGGTCCCGTGAACCGCGGCGCCGCCATGGCCCTGCTCGCCGTGCTGGCACTCGCCGGCAGCGCGCAGGCCCAGGTGGCGCGCCTCAGCCCCGTGGCGCTCGGACCGGTGACCTTCACCATCACCGACGCCGATCTTGCGGCCGCTCAGGGCTGCCCAGGCTGCATCGTGGTCCCGCAGGATCCCGGCCCCGGGGCCGTCTTCGACGTGCGCCGCCAGAACCCCAACCGCGTCTACGTGCTCGACGTCGCGCTCGACGGTTGGACCCCCACTGGAGGGCCCACGCTCGAGGTGCAGCTGACGGTGACCAGCGTCGACGGGCGCACCACGTACCTGCAAACCGGCTGGATCGAGGTGACCGCAGGCGCGACCGCGCTGTTCGACCAGAGCCAGGCCAACCAAGCACGCGTCCGGGTGACCGCAAGCTACCGGCTGCGGCTTAGCGGCAACGAGACCGCGGGGACGTACACGAGCCCGGTGACCTACCGCATCCGTGACACGACCCAGACGGTCAGCCACACGGCGCAGGCGAACCTGCCGACGTTCCTGGCGCTCCGCTGGGTGGGCGCACCGCCCTCGGGCAGCGCGACCCTGCGATTCGAATACGCGGCGACGCCCATGGCGTACGTGCAGGCGGTCACGACCGGAGCGCCCCTGGCGCCGACCTCGGCCGACTTCGACCGCCTGGAGGTGAGCACGAACCACCCCAGCGGCTACACGGTCACGGTCTGGGCCACGCTTCTCGACGCGCCACCCGGCGCCCCGAGCCTCGCTACGAGGCTGGTGCTTGCGGGCACGATGGCCGAGGAGCAACGATTCACCTCGACGGGACCGACCGATGGCTTCGTCACGCTCGCCACCCCGGACGACTTCGCGCTGAGGGTCGATGGCAGCGAGACCCCCGGCGCCTACCGTCTCGAGCTCCGTTACGAGGCAGTGCGCAACTTCTGACCACGCCCGCCGCGCCTCACGGCGCGAGCACCCGGAAGCGGAGGGGCGCGGTCGCGATGCCGGCGTCGGTCGTGGTGACCGCCACCGAGAGTTCCACCACCGCGTCGGGCGCGTCTGCGGGCACCGCGAGCACCCCGGTCCAACGTCCGGGCGCGTCTTCGGCGAGGGCGAGCACCCCAAAGGGACCGTCGACCGCGACCGAGGCCGCCGAGGCGTACACAACCACGTCGATCCGCAGGTCCGCGCCGGCGCGCACCGGCCCGTCCGTGGACGCGTCAAACAGCGCCGCCTCGGGGTCGACGACCAACTGGCCCCCTCGCTCCGAGTCCTGGTCCCCCGACCGCGCCACCACCACGTACGGCCACACCCCGGCGTCCGCCGAGGCGGGCACCGCGACCCGCCCGACCCAAGCGTCGCCGTCGCGCGCGAGCGCCACCCGCTCTCCGCCCACCTCGAACGCCACCTCCTCCGCTGCGCCGGCGACCTCGACCCGCACCAGCGGTGCCGCACCCGGAGGCACGCGGACGGCCTCGGCGACCACCGACCGGACCCGCAGGGCGCCACCGCCGAAGGTCGCGACCTGCGCGGGGACCGGGCGCACGAGGATCGTCACGTCGGCGGGCACGCCGGGGTCCAAAACGAGCGAGCGCACCGGCTCCCCCACCACGCTCGCGCCGAGCGGCAGGTCGAAGACCTCGACGCGCGCGGCGCCGGCCGGGAGCCCGCGCAGCTCGAAGCCGCCGGCCGCGTCGGCGGCGACCGAACGGCCTAGGCCGTCCGCGTCGATCACTCGCACGCGGGCGGCGACGGGTCGCGTGGGCTCGTCGGGGACCCCGTCGCCATCGCGGTCCTCCAGCAGCCGGCCGCGAAGCACGGTGGTGCGCGCGACCGGGACGTCGAAGGTCGTGGTCGACCGCAGCCCGACCTCGACCGAGGCGCGGGTCGCAGCGGTCAGCCGGTAGGCGATCGGCACGGTGGCGACCTCGACCTCGACCTCGTAACGGCCGGGCACCAGCTCGAGGCGGTAGGCGCCCGCGTCGTCGGTGACCGCGCGGAACCGCCCGACGCGCACCACCACGCCCGCCAGCGGCTCGCCGGCATCGGTCGCGGCGCGACCCTCGAGCACCCCCGAACGGCGGCCGCCGGCGGCGTCGACGAGCGGCTCGGGAACCGGCAGGTCGAAGGCGTACGCACTGCTCAGGGCCACGTCCGCGCGCCACCGACCCGGCTCCTCGGTGCCGTAGCCGAGACCGACCGTCGCATCGAGTTCCCACGACCAAGGCCCGTCGGACCACGCGACCACGGCGCCCGTCGCGACGTCACGCTCGCCCAAGTCCCACCCGAGCGCGAGGGCCACGTCCACCGGACCCCCTGCGAAGCGCGCCTGGGCACCGACGCGGCCGCCGATTCGACCGGTCGCGGGGCGGTAGTCGAGGCGTGCGTCG
>JAABSI010000104.1 GCA_011390455.1 Trueperaceae bacterium | reverse complement strand
CCGAAGGTCCAGCCGTGGATCAACTCGGTCAGCTCGACGTCGATCGCGTCCTTGCCGGCCGCCAGCGACTCGACCAGCCGCTCGGCGAAGGCCAGGTCGCCCGGCTCGAAGCGGTCCGCGTCCTCGTCACGCGCGCGCGGCGCGTCCTCGTCGTCCTCCTCGGCGGCGAGGTCGAGACGCAGCTCGGCCCACGCCTCCCGCAGCGGGGCACCGCCCCGCTCGGCCTGGAAGAGCGCCTGGAAGGCCACCTCGCGCGCGCGTCGCCTAGCCACGCGGGCCTGCGCCCTCGGGCGGCAGGTCGATCGCCTCCACCCGGACGTTGACGCTGCGGACGGAGAGGCCCGTCATCGACGCGACGGCCTCGCGCACCGCGCGCTGCGCGGCCTTGGCGACCTTGGGCACCTGCAGGCCGTAGGTCATGGAGACGTTGAGGTCGATCGTCAGGTCGTCGCCCTCGCGTTCGATGACGATGCCCTTGGCGCGGCGGCCGGTGAGGAACTCGCCGACCCGGGTCGGCGGGTTGACCGTGCGCACGCCCTCGACCTGGTCGAGGGCGAGCTGCGCGATGCCGAACAGGACGTCGGACGACAGCTCGAGTTCGGGTTGGGTCATATCGACATCCTCCTGGCGATGAAGTTGGTGTACACCGCGCCGCGGCGGTAGAACGCGTTGTCCAGCACGCGCAGGTGGAACGGGATCGTCGTCGCGACGCCCTCGACGACCGTCTCCCGCAGCGCGCGCTCCATGCGCGCGATCGCCATCGCGCGGGTCGGTCCCCAGGCGATCACCTTGGCGATCAGGCTGTCGTAGTTGGGCGGGATGCGGTAGCCGGCGTACACGTGCGAGTCCACCCTTATCCCCGGCCCGCCCGGCCAATGCACGTCGGTGACCACGCCCGCCGACGGCCGGAAGTCGTGGTCGGGGTCCTCGGCGTTCACCCGCACCTCGATCGCGTGTCCCTCCAGGCGAACGTCCTCCTGCCGCAGCGACAGACCCTCGCCGGCCGCGACGCGGAACTGCTCCTGCACGAGGTCGAAGCGGGTCACCATCTCGGTGACCGGGTGTTCGACCTGGATGCGGGTGTTCATCTCGGAGAAGTAGAAGCGCCCCTCGCGGTCGACGAGGAACTCGCAGGTGCCCGCGCCGCGGTACCCGATGTGCCGCGCCAGACGGACGGCCGCCTCCGCGATGTCGGCCCGCAGGGCGGGATCGAGGATCGACGGCGCCTCCTCCAGGACCTTCTGGTAGCGCCGCTGGATGGAGCAGTCGCGATCGTAGAAGTGGATGACCTCGCCCTCCCCGTCGCCGAAGACCTGGATCTCGACGTGGCGCGGCTCCTCGAGGAAGCGCTCGAGGTACATGCGCGGATCGCCGAAGGCGGCACGCGCCTCCTCCTGGGCCTGCACGAAGTTGCGCTCGAGGTCGTTGGGGCTCTGGACGACGCGCATGCCCCGGCCGCCGCCGCCGGCGGAGGCCTTGAGGATCACCGGGTACCCGACCTCGGCCGCGAAGGCGTGGGCCGCGGCGAGGTCCGCCAGCGGGTCGGACCCCGGCGTGATGGGGACGCCGGCCTCGATCGCCAGCGAGCGCGCACGCGCCTTGTCGCCGATGCGCTCGATGTTCTCGGGCCGTGGCCCGATGAAGGTGAGGTGATGCTCCTCGCACATCTCGGCGAACTCGGCGTTCTCCGCGAGGAAGCCGTACCCGGGGTGGATGGCCTCGGCGCCGGTCACCAGCGCGGCCGACAGCAGGTTGCGCACGTTGAGGTACGACCCGCTCGACGCGGCCGGTCCGATGCAGATCGACTCGTCGGCCAGCAGGACGGGCAACGAGGTCTCGTCGGCCTCCGAGTAGGCGACGACGGCCTTGACGCCCAACTCGCGCGCGGCGCGCAGGACGCGGAGGGCGATCTCGCCGCGGTTGGCGATCAGGATCTTCTTGAACACGCGGTCGCCCGCCTCAGGCCGGCGCGATGCGCATGAGGACCTGACCGTACTCGACCGGGTCCTCGTTGCGGACCAGGATCTCGACGACCGTGCCGGCGACCTCGGCCTCGATCTCGTTCATCAGCTTCATCGCCTCGATGACGCACAGCACCTGGCCGACCTTGACCTGGTCGCCCACGCGGACGAAGACCTGGGTGTCGGGTGAAGGCGCCGCGTAGAAGGTGCCGACGATGGGGGCCACCACGTCGGTGCCCTTCGCCTTCTCCTCCGCGGCGGCGGGGGCCTCGCCGGCCGCCGGCGTGCCCGCAGCCATGGCCTCCAGCGCCCCCGCAGCCGCCGCGGCGACCCCGGACGAAGCCGGAATCCCCGGCTGTGGTGGGGCCCCGGGCGACGCCGGGCCCCCCGGCATGACCGGGGACTCGCGCCGCAGCGCGACACGGCCACCGGGGCGCTCCTCGCTACCGTCCCACTCGAGCTCGAGCTCGGCCGTGCCGGTCGCCTTCATGGCGTCCATCAGGCGCTTGAGCTCCTTGACGTCCATCACGCGCGTCCCAGGTACTCGCCGGAGCGGGTGTCGACCCGGATGACGGTGCCGTTCTCGATGAACAGCGGCACGGCGACGGTCGCGCCGGTCTCGAGCTTGGCCGGCTTGCTGCCACCCGAGACGGTGTCACCCTTCACCCCCGGGTCGGTCTCCACGATCTTCAAAGTCACCACCGTCGGCAGCGTGACCTTGAGGGCCCGCCCCTGGTAGTAGTCGACGGTGACCTCGACGTTCTCCTTGAGGAAGCGCGCGCCCTCGCCGATCTGTCGCCGGTCGAGGACGGGCTGCTCGTAGGTCTCCATGTCCATGAAGGTGAAGGTGTCGCCGTCGGCGTACAGGAACTGCATCGTGCGGTAGTCGATGAAGATGTCCTGCAGCTTCTCGCCGGAGTTGAAGGTCTTCTCGACGATGGAACCGGTGTCGAGGTTGCGGAACTTCGCGACGACCTTGGCGCCGCCGCGACCGATCTTCTGGTGCTGGTAGTCGAGGCACTCCCACAGGCCGCCCTCGAGCTCGACCTTGGTGCCGTTGCGCAAGTCCGTGACACTGATCATGCGAGATCCTCCGAAGGATGGATGGGCTCGGGTCCCCAGCGACGCGGCGCCGCAGGCTGGCGGCGAAAGGTCGCCGGGCACGCGAGGGCCGCGCCCCTCGGGGCGATGGCAGAGTCTAGCACCCGGCCCGTCCACGGGCTCCGTCGCGCCACGCTCACGACAGCGGCGCCTCGGTCGGGGCGTAGTCGAGCTCGTCGAGGATCGCCTCGTACCCCGCCCGCCCCTGGTCGGGGCCGCGCAGCGCCACGAACGCGGCCTCGAGCAGGTTGGTGGCCAGCGAGCGGCCCTCGAAGCGTGGCGTCGTCGTCACGAGCCGCGCCGCACCGGCCGCGGCCAGGAAGGCGACGTCGGCCTTGGTGGTCGTGTTCGTGAAGATCGTCAGCCCGTCGAGGCGCTCGGGCGCGTAGCGGCGGATCGTGTGCCAATCGCCGGCGACGACCTCGGCCCAGGCGTAGTGCTCGGCGAAACGGGCCGACGTGGTCGCCTTGGTCTGCTGGCTGCCCGTCGGGTAGAGCCAGGCGATCGGCATCTTGGTGAGCGGCGGCGCCAACAACCGGGCGACCCGGTCGAGGGTGCGCATCGAGCGGATGGGCCACGGCAGCCCCAGCGCGAACATCAGGTCGCCGAAGCGCACGTCGGCGCCGTGCTGGACGAGCGCCTCGGCCATGCCGAAGCGGTCCACGGCCACCGTCAGCAGCACGCGGCGGCCGCGCCAGCCGACGCTCTCTTCGAGCAGCGCGACGGCACGACGCTCCAGCGTGTCCTTGAGGCCCGCCCCGCAGACCACGGGCGTGCGCTGGGCCGCCGACGCGATCACGCGCGCCTCGCGGAAGTAGTAGCGCCGACCCATCCACTGCAGGAACAGGTCGAGACCGCCGAGGCCGATCGCGTCGACCTGGCCGTCGAGTTCGGCGACCAGGGCCCTGGCGGCCGCCACCGAGCCGTCGGTGCCGCGGCGTTGAATGCGCACCGTCTCGCCGAGCAGCTCCACGGTGACGTCGACATCGCGCGATGCCGAGCCCAAGGACACGCTGACGACATGCTTGGCGGGTCGACTCATGCGTCGATCTCCTTGGCGTACCAGTCGAGCACCGGGCCGGCGTCGATGGCGAAGCTGTACCCCTGGTGCTCCCAGAAGCCGCAGGCGCTGGGGTTGCGCCCGTACACCGCGGCCAGGACCCTGCGGGTGGAACCACACAGCCGGCGCTCGAGGTCGGCGACGGCCATCGCGCCCACGCCGCGCCCCTGCAGCGCGCCGTGGACCAGGAGCAGGTTGACGGTGGCGTCGCCCGGCTCGGGGTAATCCAGCTTGTAGTCGAGGACCGCGGTCACCGGGCGACCGGTCCGGCCGTCGCGCACCAGGCCGGGCACGCGCCAGCCGGGGTCGCCGAGCACCAGTTCGATGCGGCGCCGGGGGTCCTGGCGCGCCGCCAACAGCTCGGTGCGCACCTCGGACGACGTCGGCACCGGGATCGCGATCATCTCGAAGTAGCTGGGGGTCGCGAGGTAGAGGGCGTGCACGAGCCCGGCGTCGTGCACGTCGGCCGGGCGCGTCGACGGTACCGGCGGATCCGCGCTCGCCGACGGGGTCGCGAGCGCGCCGAGAGCATCGGGTTCGCGCATCACCGCAAGGTACCACGCGCGCTTCATGCCTCCGTGAGGCACCCGCCGCGTGACCCCGGTCGGTACACTCGTGCCATGCCGCCCTTCGAGACGCTGCTCGCCGCCCGAAGTGCCGTGCTGGCGCCCATGGCCGGGTACACGGACGCCCCCTTTCGGCGGCTCGCGCGCCACTACGGCGCGGCCTGGGCGGTCAGCGAGATGGTGTCGGCACGGGCCCTCGCTCTCGGCGACGACGCGGGCCTCGCCATCTCGGCACCCCACCCCGGCGAGCGCGACGTCGTCCTGCAGCTCTTCGCTGCCGACCCGGCCGAGGCCGCCGCCGCTGCCAGGCGGCTGTTCGCCGCGTTCGAACCGGCCGCCCTCGACCTCAACATGGGGTGCCCCGTGCGCAAGGTGGTGCAACGCGGCTGCGGCGTCGAGCTCATGCGCGACCCTGGGCGCGCCGCGGCGATCGTGGCTGCCATCGGCGCCGCCGTGCCCGTGCCGGTGACGGTCAAGACGCGTCTCGGCCTCGACCGGGTGGCGGTCCGCGAGGTCGTGGCGGCGGTCGTCGACGCCGGTGCCGCGGTGGTCGCCATCCACGGCCGCACGGCTTCGCAGAAGTACGCCGGCGAGGCCGACTGGGACGCGATCGCCGAGGTCGCCGCCAGCGTGGACGTACCGGTGATCGGCTCCGGCGACGTCGCGGACGCCCGCGCCTACCGCCGCGCCCGCGCCCGCGGGCTCGGCGTGATGGTGGCGCGTGCGGCGCTGGGCCGCCCCTGGGTGTTCCGCGAGCTGCTCGGCGGCGCCGCACCCTCCCCCGAGGAGGTGGTGGCCGTTTCGTGGCGCCACGCCCGCGACCACGTCGCCTGGTACGGCGGCGAGCGCGCCCTCCCGCGGCTCCGCGGCCAGCTGGTGGCCTACGCCGAGCGCTTGGGTGTCGGCCGCGGGCCGTTCGTGCGGGTCGCCACGCTCGACGACCTCGCCGACGCCTGGCGTACCGGCGTCGGCATCGACCCGCACGATCCTCTGGTCGGCGCGCTCGACCCCTTCAGCCACACGCTGCCGCGCTGCCCGAAGCTCATTCGCCGGCGGGAGCGGCGGCTGGCGGCGTGAGGATCGCCGTCACCCGCGCCGAGGGCGTGCTCGGTGGTCACGTCGTGGCACACGCCACCTCGAGCGGCCACGAAGTCGTCGCGGTGGTGGACCGCCTGACGTCCGCCGAGCGCCGACGCCAGCTGCGTGCGGCCGGTAGCGGCGTCACCGTGGTCGAGGCGGCGGGCGACCCCGTGCGCTGGGTCGCGGGGTGTCAGGTGCTGATCGACGCGCGGTCGCGGGCGGCCGAGCTCGGTCCCGAGTCGGCGTTCGCCCGGGCGGATGCCGGCGCCAGCGAGCGGCTGTTGACCAGCGCCCGCCGTGGCGGCGTGGGCCGGGTCGTGCTTCTGTCGAGCCTGGCCGTGCACCGCTTCGACGGCAGCGTCGACGTCGACGTGCGCACGCGCCCACGCGACCACCGCGAGCTGCCGTACGCGCAGGCTCTGCGGCGCGTCGAGGACCTGGTGCTGGCCGACGGGCGCATCGAGGGCGTCGTCGTTCGCCCCGGCCTGTGGCCGATCGGGCTGGGCGATCCGGTCCTCTGGCGGCTCGCCCGCGCGCTGCGCGGCGGGCGCCTGCCGCTCGTCGGGGGTGGTCTCGGCGTCCTCAACGTGGTCGACGCGGACGACCTGGCGGCGGGCGTCCTGCTCGCGGCGCTCCACCCGGCGGCCCCGGGTCGGGTGTACGCCGTCGCCGAGCCCACGCGCCTCACGTGGCGCGACGCCTTGACCACGTTGGCGTCGCTGCTGGGCGGCCGTCCGCCACGGAGGCTGCTGCCGACGGCACCGATCCAGGCCGTCGCCTCGGTGCTCGAGCGCGCCTACGGCATCGCCGCCCCGACGAGCGAACCGACCCTCACGCGTTACCGCACGGCTCTGCTGGGTACCGGGCTCCACGTGCGCGTCGATCACGCGATCGACGAGCTCGGCTGGCAACCGCGGGTGCCGTGGCGCGAGACCCTGCGCCGCGCCGCGGTGGACGCGCTGCCGCGGCTCGGCGTCGCACCGCTGGGACGCTCGTGACCGGGTCCGCGCGCGGGGCCGCACGCGGGGCCGTGCGCGTGCTGCTGGCGACGCTGGAGGCGGGCGGCGGGCACACCACCGCGGCCAGGGCGTGGGCCGCGCGCTTCGCGGCCATGGGCGCCGAGACCGAGGTGGTGGACACCGTCGCCGCCCTCGGGCCCCGCCGGCTCGATCGCACGACGAAGGCGATGTGGCGCGCGGCGCTGCGCGTGCCGCGCGCGGTCGCCGCGGCCCAGGCGATGACGACCCACGTGGTCCCGGCCGGCGTGACGCAGCGGGTGCAGGGGGTCTCGGTCTTCGACCACGGACGGCGCCTCGCGGCTTACGTGCGCGACCACGGCTTCGACCTGGTGCTCGCGACGCACATGTACCCGCTGCAGGCGATGGCGATCGCGCGGCGCCGTGGCTGGACCGACGTCCCGGTCGTCGGCTTCAACCCGGACACCTTCGACACGCACGCCCTGTTCGCCGTCCGGGGCAGCGACGCGATGTGCGCCCCGACCGAGGAGGCCGCGCGTCGCCTGCGGCGGCTCGGCGTGCCGGAGCGTGAGATCCGCGTCACCGGCTACCCGATCGACGAACGGTTCCTGCGCCCGGCCCCGCCGCCGGCGGCGGCGCGCGCCGAGCTCGGCGTCCCCGCCGAGCCGCCACTGGTGCTGCTGAGCCTCGGCGCCGAGGGCGTCGGCCCGCGCACCGAGGACTGGGTCGAGGCCCTCATCGAGGCCGACGTCGCCGCCACGGTCGCGGTCCTCACGGCCCGCCACGGTTCGCTCAAGGAGCGGCTCGACGCCCGCGCACGCGAGCTCGCGGGCCGCACCCGGCTCCTCGCGCTCGGCTTCCGCGACGACGTCCCCATGTGGTTGGCGGCCGCCGATCTCGTGGTCGCCAAGGCCGGCCCCGCCTCGACCCTCGAGGCGCTGGCCGTCGGCGCCCCCATCGGCCACGTCTACGTCGCCGGCGCGCACGAGCGATTGGTCGTCGACTTCGCCCTGTCGCGCGGCGTCGGTGCCTGGTGGCCGCAGCCGCGGTCCGGCGCCCGTGAGGTCGCCGGCTGGCTCGCGGACGCCCCGGCGCTGGCCGCCTGGCGCACTCGCGTCGCGGCGGTCGAGCTGCCGCTGTCGCGCGACGAGGACGTCGCCGCGGTGCTCGCATTGGCGCGTCACTGACCCCGCACGACCCCTGGTAACATCCCTCGTGCCGATCCTGCCACGCCTCGCCCTGCGCAACCTCCTCCGCCACCGTTGGCGCACGCTGGCCACCGTCCTCGGCGTCGGCCTGGGCATCGCCGCGGTGTTGGCGACGCTCTCCGTCGGCGCCAACGTCGATGCCAACCTGCGCGCGACGCTCGAGGCCGCGGCCGGTCCCGCCGACCTGCTGGTGACGCCGGGGGCCACCGGGCGGGCGGTCTTCGAGCACGGACCGCTCCTGGCGCTCGTCGAGAGCGATCCGGACGTCGCGTGGGTGGTGCCCGTCCTCAACACCCGCTCGGAGCCCGTCCGCGCGGCCCAGGCCACCGGCGCGGGATCGCTGCTCCCCGGGGTCGACACCGGCTTCCAGCTCGGCGGGCGGCTGACGGAGCGGCCCGAGACGGTCCCCGTGCGCCTCGCGAGCGGCCGCCTGCCCGCCGCGGGCGGCTTCGAGGTCGCCATCGCGGCCGACTTCGCCGGCGTGCGCGACATGCGCCTCGGGGAGGAGATCGTCTTCACCACGCCGACGGGCCTGGTGCCCTTCACCCTGGTCGGGCTGCTCGACGACGCCTACGCGCTCGCCTCCACCAACGGGGGCCGGATCGGCATCACCCACCTGACCGACCTGCAGGAGGTCAACGGGCTGGCCGATCGCGCCAGCCACCTGGAGCTGGCGCTGCGCGCCGACGTCGACAT
This sequence comes from Trueperaceae bacterium, assembly GCA_011390455.1. The sequence goes on along the minus strand of JAABSI010000104.1, from coordinate 708 downwards.
CGGCGTCGCCCGAGAGCGGCTGCAGGACACGGTCGGTGGCGCGTACACGGTGACCTACCCCGCCGGCGTCGGCGACGCGACCTCGGGCATCGTGCAGACGCTGCAGGCCGGCCTGCTCATCCTCGCCGCGACCCTCATGGCGTTGGGTGGGTTCATGGCCTACAACACCTTCATGGCCGGGGTGGTGGAGCGGACCCGCGAGTACGCGCTCCTGCGCACGATCTGCATGCGCCGCCGCGACGTCCGCCGCCTCGCGCTGTGGGAGGCGACCTGGGTCAGCCTCGCCGGCGTGGTCCTCGGCGTCGCCCTCGGGTCGCTGCTGGCGTACGGCATCACCAGCGTGAACGCCCTGGTGGTGGGGTTCGAGACGCGGACGCTCGTCTTGCCGCTCGGCAGCGTGGCGCTGGCGGCCGCGATCGGCGTCGGCGTGGCGCTCCTGGCGGCCAGCCTGCCCGCCCGGGCGGCGGCCCAGACCTCGCCGCTCGCGGCGCTGCGAGGTGCCGAGATGGCCCGCAGCCCCCGGCTCCGGTGGGTCGGCTGGGCGCTCGTCGTCGCCGGCATCGCCATGACGCGCCTCCCCTGGTCCGGCTACCTCGCCCTCCTGGGCGCTGGCCTGTCGATGGCCACCTTCTTCGCCGGGGTGGCGCTGGCGGCCGACTCGCTCATCGCCCCCGCGGTGCGCTTGGCGACACCGCTCATCACGCGCCT
>JAABSI010000103.1 GCA_011390455.1 Trueperaceae bacterium | reverse complement strand
CGTCGTCTCCGCCGACCACACGGTTCCGTCGGGCGGCGTCGAGTACCAGCGCGCCCGCAAGTTGATGACCGCCGAGGTCAACGCCGCCGTGCGCGCGGCCTTCGACGCCGGCGCGGGCGAGGTCTGGGTGAACGACGCCCACGGCCCCAACACCAACCTGCTCGTCGAGGAGCTCGACGAACGCGTCGAGCTCCTCACCGGCAAGCCCAAGCTCTTCAACATGGTCCACGGCGTCGATCAGGGCTTCGACGCGGCGCTGTTCCTCGGCTACCACGCCCGCACCGGCACCGCCGAGGCGGTGCTCGACCACGCCTACCTCGGGAGCGTCGGCTACGACCTCCACCTCAACGGCATGCCGTGCGGCGAGTTCGCGCTCAACGCCATGCTCGCGGGCGCCCACGGGGTGCCGGTCGTGGTCGTGAGCGGCGACGACAAGGTGGCGGCCGAGGCGCGGGCGCTGCTGCCGCGCATCGAGGTCGCGACCGTCAAGCAGGCGCTCTCGCGGACCGCGGCGCGCACCCTGACGCCGGCGGCGGCCCGCAGCGCGATCGCCGGCGCGGTGCGCCGCGCGCTCTCGGCCGATCGCCGCCTGGACGTGCTCGAGCCGCCCGAGCCGCCGTACGTGCTCGACGTGACCTTCCTGCGTTCGGCCATGGCCGACGTCGCGGCCGTGATGCCGGGCGTCGAGCGGGTCGACGGGCGCACGGTCCGGTGGACCGGCGGCGACGATTTCCTCGAGGCGTTCCGGGCCTGCCGCGCGCTCCTGCTCCTCGGGAGCACGGCCCTCTGACCCGGAGCGGTCGCGTCCGGCGCTCGCGAGCCGGCGCAGCGTGACAGCGCGCCTTGCCACCGCCAACGACGGGTGGCTTAGCATGGCTGCGTGCCGCTGACGCTCGCCGACCTCACCGCCCGCGACCGCACCTGGACGCTCGACGCCTTCGTCGACGAGGTCAACCGGCTGCTGCCGATGGTGCTGCCCGACGCCGCCCCCGGCCGCGCCAAGGCCGAGGTGAACGCGCGCCTCGTGCGCCACTACACGACCGAGGGCGTGCTCCCCAAGCCGCTCAAGGAGGCGGGCGAGGCGCGCTACGCCGCCGACCACCTGGTCCGCGCCCTCGCGCTGCGCCGGCTGCTCGCCGACGGGTTCCCGAGCAGCGTCGCCGGCACCGTGCTCGAACGCCACGACACCGAGGCGCTCGCGCGCCTGCTCGTCGGCGAGCTGCGCGTCGGCGTCGACCTCGAGCCCGACGTCGTCGCGGCCCCGGCCATCGACCCCGTCGCGCATCTGCCCGAGCCCGTCCGCGCCCGCCTCGCCGACCTGCGGCGGCGCGCCGGGCTGCCGCCGCTGGGGGCGGCGCCGCCGGCCGAGCCCCCGGCCCCGCGACGGGCGGCCTCGCCGCGCATGCAGGCGCCGCCCATGCGGTCCGAGGACGATCTGGACGCGCTCGCATCCGCGCCCGCGCCGCTGCTGCACCGCCGTTCGCTCGAGGGCGAGGCCTGGAGCCGGCGCGCGCCGGTCCGCGCCCCGGCGCCGCGCGGCTCCACCGAGGGGGGCGTCGCCTGGACCCGTTACCCGCTCCTCGATGGGCTCGAGCTCCACGTGCGCGCGGATTTCGCCGATCCCCCCACGCCGACGGCGCGGGAGCGGCTGCGCGACGTGTTGCTCGCGCGCCTGGAGGCGATCGCGCTCGAGCGCGAAGCGCGGCGGCGATGACCCGCCCGGCGGGCCGGGCGGCGCCGGAGCGACCCTTGGTCGACCCGCGCGGCGACCCCCGCGTCGTCTTCGTGGTCGACCGCTCCACGTCGGTGGGCGAGGCAGGCTTGCACGCGGCCCGAGCGGCGATCGGCGACGCCGTGGCCGCGCTCGGTCCCGACGCGCGCGTCGCCTTGGTCGCCTTCGCCGCGAGCGCCCAGGTGGTGCGGCCGCTCGCGCCCGTCCGGACCGACGGCGGGCGCGTGGTCAAGGCCGCGTGGGCGCTCCGCAACGAGCACGGCAGCGCGCTGCACGCGGGCTGGGTCGAGGGGTTGACGCAGGCGCTCGCCAGCCCGGCGGCGACGAGCGGCCTCTTCGACCTCGAGCCGCCCGTCGAGGTGGTGGTCTTCAGCGACGGCGTGGCCGACGTGGGGATCACGGACCGTGCCGAGCTGCTCGCCGACGTCGCCGGCGTGCGGACGGCGGCGGGCGTCGCGACCAGCTTCGTGGCGGTGGGCTCGAAGCCCGATCGGACGCTCCTCCGAGCGCTGGCGGAGGCCGGCGGCGGGGCCTACCTCGAGGACGCGCCCGAACCCGCCGGGCCCGCCTCGGCGGGTGGCCGACCGCGTCTGGAGGCGGCGCCCGCCGACCCGGCGCCGCGGCTCGTCGCCCGATCGGAGGGAGGGTCGGCGCGCGTCGAGGTGGTCGTCGGCGACGTGACGGAGGAGGCGGTCGACGCGCTCGTCAACTCGACCAACCGCGGCCTGTTCGGCACCGGCGGCGTCGACGGCGAGGTGCACCGCAAGGGGGGCCCGCGCTTGACCGCCGCCTGCCGCCGGCTCGGCGAGCTCGAGTACGGCCGCGCCGTGGTCACGCCCGGTTTCCGGCTCCGGGCTCAGCACGTGGTGCACGTCTCCGTTCCGCCCTGGCAGGGGGGCGGCCACGGCGAACTGCAGGTGCTCGAAGCGGCCCATCGCTCGGCGCTCGATGTCGCCCGGCGCCTGCGCGCCGCGTCGATCGCGCTGCCGGCGGTCGGGACCGGCACGTACCGCTACCCGGTGCAGGACGCCGCGCGCGTGGCCATGGAGAGCGTCCTCGACGAGCTCGAGCGCTTCGGCGGACCCGAGCGGGTGCGCTTCGTGCTCGCCGACGAGGCGGTCGCGAGCGCGTACCGGAAGGCCCGCGACCGCGCCATCTAGAGCTCCTCGCGCCCGAAGCGCACCACCGCGGCCGCCAGCAGCGCCACCGTGCCCAGCGCGACGGCGATGGGGGGCCACGGCGTGAGCAGCGGGCCCCCTTGCGCCGCGACCAGCGCGAGCCGACCGAGCAGCCACGGGCCCACCTCGCCCAGCGCCGGCACCAGGCCGATCAGGACGTCGCCGGCGAGGATCGCGCCGAGGCCCACGGCCAGCACCGCGCCCCGGGTGCGCGCGAACACGCTCAGCGCCAGCGCGAGCGCCACGTAGAAGACGACGTGCAGCGCCAGCAGCCCGAGCCCGGCGAGGAAGGGTGCCACGGCCAGCGGTGCCCCCGCCTCCGCCGACAGCGCCGCGTACGCCACGGCGCCCGGCACCGCGACCGCGGTCGCCACCAACCCGAGCGCCATCGCCGCGAACTTGGCCAGCACGAAGGCGGTGCGCGAGGCCGGCTTGGTCAGGACCCAGGCGGCCGTGCCCGACTGGCGCTCGCCGATCACCGCGCCGTGGGCGAGGATCACCGCCCCGATCGCTGGTCCGACCGCCCCGAGGGTGAAGAACATCTCGAAGGCGCTCGCGAGCGGCCCCGCGGACTCGGCCGCGAACACCTCGCGCAGCGCCACGAGCGGCAGCAGCAGGCCGCCGCCGAGCAGACCCGTCCACAGCAGCAGCTGCACGCCGCCGAGTCGGAAGCGCAGCCACGGTCGGACCTCGTGCCGGAACAGGTTGGCGAAGCCCAGCAGCGGGCCGCTGCCCAGGTGCGGGTTCAGCCCGGCCACGCGGCTCGCGCCGTTCTCGCCGCTCACGCCCGGCCCCCGCGTCCGTTCACCAGGTTCATGAACACCTCCTCGAGCTCGAACGCATGGCGGCGGAAGTCGACGACGATCGCCTCCGGGTGGGCCAGCACGGTCCGCAGCAGCTGCGCCTCGGCGGCCTCCTCATCGGCGGCGACGACCCGCAGGATCCGGTCGTCGTTCGCGTGCGTCTCGTCGACCGAGGCGACCCACGGCTGCGCGCGCAGCTGATCGGCCACGCCCGGCGCCGCACGGCGGACGTGGACGACGAAGGTCGCGGCCCCGTCGCCGGCGAGCAGCTCGCGCGTCGGCGCCTGCGCGATCAAGCGACCGCGGTCCAGGATGGCGACGTGGTCGGCCACGCGCTGCACGTCGTCGAGGATGTGCGTCGAGAACAGTACCGTCGAGCGCGTCCGCAGCCGATCGAGGATGGCGAGCACTGCCTGGCGCCCCACCGGGTCGAGCGAGGCGGCGGGCTCGTCCATCACGAGTACCTCGGGGTCGTGCAGTTGCGCCTGCGCGATGCCGAGCCGCTGCCGTTCGCCGCCCGAGAAGCCGCGCACCGGGCGGTCGGCCTTGTCGGTCAGGTCGACCAGTTCGAGCATGGCGTCGATGCGATCGTCGATCGCGCGCGCCGGGCCCGAGAAGAAGAAGCGGGCGGTGAAGCGCAGGGTCGCCCGGGCGGTCTCGTGCTCGAAGAAGCGCGGGTCCTGGGCGAGGAAGCCGACGCGCCGCCGTACCTCGGTGGCGTCCCCGGCGACGTCGCGCCCGAGGATCGTCGCCGAGCCCGACGTGGGGCGCGCGAGCCCCAGCAGGAGCCGCATGGCGGTGGTCTTGCCGGCGCCGTTCGGTCCTAGGAAGCCGGTCACCGACCCCTTGGGCACCTGCAGGTCGAGGTCGTCGAGCGCGACCACGGGTCCGTAGCGTTTGCCGAGCGCGCGGGTCTCGATGGCGAGGGCGTCGTCCATGGAACCTCCACCGACCAGCGTAGCGAGCCGGGCCCCGCCCCCGCGTCGGTGTTCGGTCGCAGGCGCCTCCGCCGAACGGGGGAGGACGGCGCGGCGGGTAGGCTCGCCCATGCGACGCGCCGCCTACGCCCAGATCACCTTCCTGCCGACCGCCGACCTGACCGCCACCGACGCCTTCTACGCCGGCGTGCTCGAGCTCGAGCTGGTGCGCGACCAGGGGCTCTGCCGCATCTACCGCACGGCTCCCGGCGCCCACGTCGGCTTCTGCGACCGCGGGTACGCGGTGCCCGAGGGGGTCCGGGTGGTGTTGACGCTCCTCGTCGACGACGTCCAGGGCGCCTTCGAGGCGGTCGTCGCGCGCGGCGCGCCGGCGGTGTCGGCGCCCGCGCACAGCGAGCGCTTCGCCTGTACGTCGGCCTTCGTGCGCGACCCCAACGGCTACCTGGTCGAGTTCCAGCGCTTCGACGAGCCGTTGGCCTGACGGGTGCGCGCCGGCGGCCATCGTCGCCGCCCGCCCGGTGCGGGGTGGCGCGAGGCGCTACCCTCCGGGCATGAGCGAAGCGCGCTTCACCGGGTTCGGCCCCGCCGCCACCGACTGGTTCGTGGCCCTGTCGAACGACAACTCCCGCGCCTACTGGGCGGCGACCAAGGACGTGTGGCAGCGCGACGTGCGCGCGCCGCTCGAGGCGCTGCTCGAGGAGGTCGCCGCCGACGGTGGCGCGCGCCCGAAGCTCTTCCGGCCGCACCGCGACCTGCGCTTCGCGCGCGACGCCGGCCCGCTCAAGAGCGCCACCGGCGGCTACGTGCCGAACGCGGACGGGTCGCCGGCGGTGCGCTACGTGGAGCTCTCGGCGCGTGGGTTGATGGCGGCGACCGGCTACCACCAGCTGGCGTCGGACCAGCTCGAGCGCTACCGCGCCGCTGCGGCGGGACCGGCGGCGCCCGAGCTCGCGGCCGCGCTCGACGCCGTGCGCGCCGCCGGCCTCGAGGTCGGCGGCGAGGTGCTCAAGGGGACCCCGCGCGGCGTCCCGCGCGACCACCCGCACGCGGCGCTGCTCCGGCACAAGTCGCTGACGGTCGCGGCTTGGTTGCCGCCCGGGGACGCGCTCGAGGGCCGCGGGCCGCTCATCTTCGCCGTGCGCACGTGGGCGGCGGCCGAGCCGGTCGTGGCCTGGCTCGATCGCCACGTCGGCGCCTCGCGCCTGGATCCCGACGAGGCGCGCGGGCGCGGGCGACGTCGCTGAGCGAGGGCCTCAAGCGTCGACCGGGCGCCCCGCGGCGTCCAGCGCCACCACCCGGCGCTCTCGGCGCGACCGCTCGGCCGCGAAGGCCCACCGATGGCTGGCCAGCGCCTCGGCGACCGAGGTGGGCGACGGCGCCCGGTCGCCCGCCTTCCACGCGGCGAGGCGCCGCGTGAGGTCGTCCATCAGCGCGCCGTCGCCACCCCCGTGGCCGTCGTCGTCGCGGCCGTCGATCGCGACGGCGGCGACCGAGCCGCTGCGGTGGTCGACCACCTCGAGGACGCCGGCGGTCAGGTCGCCGCGCAGCTCGGCGTGCGAGCCGGTGAGCGTCAGGCGGCGGGTGCCGACGGCGTGGAAGGCGTTGACCTCGAGCGTGGCGGTGGCGCCGTTCGCGAAGTCGAGCAGCACGGCCTGGTGGTCGACGACGTCGTTGGCGCCCAGGTAGACGCAGCGGCCGTACGGCCCCTCGCGCAGCGCGCGCCGGCGGGCCTCCGGGCTGGAGTCGGCGGTGACGACCGAGACCGGCCAACCGTCGACGTCGGCCAGGCGCTCCAGGTAGAGGTGCGCGGCGTCGTACGGGCACGAGCCGGCGGCCGGGCAGTCGAGGCAGCGCTCGGTGGCGCCGGCGGGCGCGCGCTCCGGGCGGAAGTGCGCGAGCCGTCCCGTCGAGGCGACGCTCGTCGCCGGCGCCCCCAACCACCAGGCGAGCAGGTCGAGGTCGTGGCACGCCTTGGCGAGCAGCATCGGGCTCGAGGCCGCCTCGCGGTGCCAGTTGCCCCGGACGTAGCTGTGGGCGAAGTGCCAGGCGCCGATGCGTTCCTCGTGCAGCACGTGGACGAGCTGGCCGAGCCGGCCTTCGGCGAGGACCCGCGCCACCGCCTGCATCATGGGCGCGTGGCGCAGCACGTGGGCGACCGCGACGGTGCCGGCGGCGCTCGCTGCGGCCGCCGCCACCCGTTCGACGTCCTCGGGCGAGGTCGCGATCGGCTTCTCGAGCAGCAGGTGGTACCCCTGCGCGAGCGCGGCGACGGCCAGGTCGGCGTGGTCGCGGTCGGGGGTGGCGAGGATCAGGGCGTCCGCGAGCGGGGCGCCGGCGGCCTCCGAGGCGGCCAGCAGCGCCGCGCCGTCGGCGAAGCGCGCCCGCTCGGGCACCTCGTGCGCGTCGCCCGCGCGGGTGCGGCGGGCGGGGTCGCGGTCGGCGACCGCCACGACCCGTCCGCGCTCGGGGTGGCGCGCCAGCCAGGCGCCGTAGGCGTCGGCGCCGCGGTTGCCGCAGCCGATCAGGGCGAAAGTGGTTCCGGTGGTCATCGTGCGGCGAGCGTACCCGGCGCCGGCGCGTGGCATGCTCGGCGCACCGCCCGCCGGCGCGCCGGCGGGCGCTTTGGGAGGCGCCCATGCCCGACTTCGACACCCTGATCCGCCACGCCCGTCTGGTCGACGGCACCGGCAACCCCTGGCGCCGCGCCGACGTGGCGCTCGCCGGCGACCGGGTCGCGGCGATCGCCCCGCCCGGCCGCATCGATCCGACGCTGGCCCGCGACGTCGTCGACGCCGCCGGCCACGTGGTCGCGCCCGGCTTCATCGACCTGCAGAGCCACGCGATCCTGCCGCTCATGATCGACGGGCGCTGCCTCTCCAAGATCACCCAGGGCGTGACCACCGAGGTGATGGGGGAGGCCTGGACGCCGGCCCCGATCGGCGGGCGCAACGCCGAGCCGCTCGAGGGGAGCCTCTTCGAGCACCGCCTCGACCCGATCTGGTACGAGCGCGCCGCCACCTGGACGCGCTTCGGCGATTGGTTGCGGGCGATGGAGGCGCACGGGGTGTCGCCGAACGTCGCCTCCTTCCTGGGCGGCGGCACGCTCCGCAAATACGGCCGCGGGATGGACATGGGCCCCTCGAGCGCCGACGAGCGCGCGCTCATGAAGCGCGTGCTCGCGGAGTCGATGGAGGACGGGGCGGTGGGGGTCGCCTACGCGCTCATCTACCCGCCGGACGCCTACGCCGACACCGAGGAGCTGATCGACGTCTGCCGCGCGATGGCGCCCTACGGCGGCGTCTACGTCACCCACCTGCGCTCGGAGTCGCACGGCATGCTCGAGGCGCTCGAGGAGGCGCTGACGATCGGCCGCGAGGCGGGCGTGGCGGTGGAGGTCTACCACCTCAAGGCCGCGCATCCGGGCGCCTGGCACCTGATGCCCGCCGTGATCGACCGCATCGAGCGCGCCCGCGCGGACGGCCAGGACGTGACCGCCGACATGTACCCGTACGCGGCCTCGGGCACCGGGCTCACCGCCATCCTCCCCACCTGGACGGCCGAGGGCGGGCGTCTGTACGAGCGCCTGCGCGACCCCGAGGTGCGCGCCCGCGTGCGCGCCACCCTCGAGGGGCGCGGGGAGCGCTCCGGCACGCTCGGCGCCGACGGCCTCGGGCTCGAGACCCGCGGCGGGCCGCACGGGATCATGCCGGTGGGCTTCCGCCTGCCGGAGCACCAGGCCTACGTGGGCAAGCGGCTCGACGAGATCGCCGCCATGCGCGGCCAGGACTGGATCGAGACCACCCTCGACCTGCTGGTCGCCGAGGGGCAGCGCATCGGCACCATCTACTTCTCCATGGACGAGGCGAACCTGCGCCGGCAGGTGGGGCTGCCCTGGATCAAGTTCGCGACCGACGCCGGGGGCTTCGACCCCGCCTGGGCGAAGGCGCACGGGCCGGTGCACCCGCGCGGCTACGGCACCTACCCGCGGGTCTTGCGGAAGTACGTGCGCGAGGAGCGGCTGCTGACGCTCGAGGAGGCGGTGCGCAAGATGACCTCGGCCGTGGCCGACCGGCTGGGGCTGGCCGGCCGCGGGCTGCTGCGCGCCGGCGCCTTCGCCGACGTGGTCGTCTTCGACCCGGAGACCATCGGCGATCGAGCCACCTTCGAGGACCCGCACCAGCTGTCGGTGGGGGTGCGCGACGTCTGGGTCAACGGGGTGCGGGTGCTCGCCGACGGCGCGCACACGGGGGCGACGCCGGGGCGTTTCGTCACCGGGCCGGGGGCGTGAGGGGCGGCCTCACCAGGCGGCGGCAACGACGTCGGTATGGCCGAAGTCGTCGCCCTTGAACAGCAGCGCTTCGCCGACGTCTTGGGCCAGCGCGTACGCGAAGCAGTCGCCGTAGTTCAGCGCGGCCGGGTGCCCGCTGCCGCGCCCGAAGTCCCGGTAGGCCGCGCGCGCCGCGCGCGCCTGGTCCTCCGTGACCGGCTCGATGCGCGCCTCGAGCGCCTCGAGGAGTTCGTCGAGGCGACGGCTCGCGACCGGATCGCGGCTGCCGTCGATGACGGCGCCCGCCTCGACGTAGCTCGCCGCCGAGACGCGCCGCACGGGGGCCGCCGCCATGGCGCGCGCCAGCGCCTCGGCCTCGGGCTCCGCCCGCAGGACGGCGACGATCGCCGACGTATCGAGCACCATCAGCGCGGCAGCCCGG
>JAABSI010000102.1 GCA_011390455.1 Trueperaceae bacterium | reverse complement strand
GGCGGCACGGTCGGCCGGTCAGAGCCGCGCATCGCCGACCCCGTCCGCCGCCTGCGTCTGCGCGATCACGCCCTCGGCCACGCGCCAGACGTCGCCGGCACCGAGCGTCACGATCAGGTCGCCCTCGGCGATCGTCGCCGCCAAGTACGCCGTGGCGCTCGCGAGCGTGTGGCGCTCGGCGTGGCAGCCGGCCGCCCGCACCCGATCGACGATGCGCTCGACGTCCACGCCGGCGATGGCGGTCTCACCGGCGGCGTAGACGTCGAGCACCAGCACCTCGTCGGCGAGCGCGGCGGCGTCGGCCAGCGCCGCCCAATGGCGCGCCGTACGGACCCAGCGATGCGGCTGGAGCACCGCGCGCACCCGCCGGCCGGTGGCGCGCGCGGCCGTGAGCGTCGCGTGCACTTCGGTCGGATGGTGGGCGTAGTCGTCGACCACCTGGGCGCCGCGGGGCTCGCCCCAGACCTGCCAGCGGCGCCCGACGCCGCGGAAGTCGTCGAGCGCCGGGGCGGCGGCGACGGCGTCGACGCCCGCGAGGTCGACGGCCGCGAGCGCGGCGGCGGCGTTCATCACGTTGTGGAGCCCGGGGACCGCGAGCCGGACCTCGGCGCGGCGGCCGTCGGGGAGGCGCAGCGCGAACTCCGCGCCACCGGAGCGCAAGGCGAGCGCCTCCACGCGGTAGGCCGCGTCGGCCGCGGTGCCGTAGCGCCAGGTGTGCGGATGGTCGCCGAGGAGCGCGTCCAGGCCCGGCCAATCCGCGCAATACAGCACGTGGTCGGCCTGCGCGGCGTAGCGGCGGGCGGCCGTCTCGAGGTCGGCCAAGGTGGCGTGGTAGTTCCGGCGTTCGTCGTACTCCCCGGCCACGTGGTCGTCCTCGAGGTTGGTGACGACCGCGACGTGGGCTTTGAGGTCGGCGAAGCCGGGGTCGGACTCGTCGACCTCGGCGACCAGGTGCGGACCCCCACCGTGGCGCATGTTGCCCACCAGGCCCGGGAGCGTCGCCCCCACCTGCACGGAGGGGTCGACGCCGGCCGCGATCATCAGCGCCGCGGCCATCCCGGTGGTCGTGCTCTTGCCGTGGGTGCCGGTGATGCCGATCGCCTTGCGGCGCCGGAAGAGCTCGGCGAGCAGCTCGATCCGCAGCCGCACGTCGATGCCCAACGCGCGCGCTCGGGCGACCTCCGGATGGCCGCGGGGCACGGCCATCGTGGTCACGAGCAGGTCGACGTCGTCGTCGAGGTGGCGCGGGTCGTGGCCGACCAGGGCCGCGATGCCATCCGCGCGCAGCGCGGCGAGGGCCGGACCGTCGGCGGCGTCGCACCCCGACACCCGGAAACCTTCGGCGCGGTACCAGCGGGCGAGGCCTTGCATGCTGACGCCGCCGATGCCCATGAAGTGGTAGTGGGGGGTCACGTTCGGCTCCTGCGGGGCGCGCGGTGGGGGTCGCGCGCCAGGGGGGTGAGGGTCTCGAGCAGCGCATGGGCGCCCCCTGCGGGGGAGCGACGCAGCGCGGCCGCGGCGGCCGCGGCGCGTCGGTCGGGCTCGAGCAGCGCACGCCAGGCGGTCTCGAGCTCGTCTGCGGCGCCTTCGGTCGCCCGCATCCCTGCGCCGGCCGCGGCGAGCGCCTCGGCGTTGTGGCGCTGGTGGTCCTCGGCTGCGCTCGGAAGCGGGACCACGACGAGCGGGACGCCGTGGAACGCGGCGTCGGCCAGGGTGCCGTAGCCGCCGCGGGTCACCGCGAGATCGGCTGCGGCGAACGCGACCGTAGCATCCACGAAGCCCTCGAGGAGGTAACGCGGTCGCTCGCCGACGGCGTCGGCCACGGTCGCCCGCCAGCGCGGTCCGGTCTGGTGCAGGACCCAGAGCTCGGGGTGCTCCGCCTGCAGCCGGGCGGCGATTGGGGGGACGGCCTCGTTGAGGTACGCCGATCCTTGCGATCCGCCCATGATCAGCGTCAGCAGCGCACGACTCGGCACCCCGAGCGCCGCGCGGGCTTCGGCCCGCGGCACCCGCCGCTCGCGCACGGGCAGCGCCACCACCGCCGTGCGCGCGGCGGAGACGCGCGTGGCGGTCTCGGCCTGGGTGAGCACGACGAGCTTCGCGGCGCGGGCGAAGGTGCGCGTCACGAGCCCCGGGAAGGCGTTCGTCTCGTGCAGGACGAACGGGGTGCGGGTGAGCCAAGCGGCCGCGACGGCCGGGAGGCTGGCGAAGCCACCGAAGCCCACGACGAGGTCGGGCCGCTCGCGCCGCAGCGCGGCGACGCCGGCCCCCACGCCGCGCAGCGCGCGCGCCAGCGCGCGGGGGTCCGGGCGGGCGCGGTCGAGCTTGCCTGCGGGGAGGCCGAGGAAGGGCACCTCGGCCGCCGCCGCCCAGCCCGCTTCCGGTCCGGCATCGGCGCCGACCAGCGTCGTGCGCCAGCCGGCCGCGCGCGCTTCGGCGGCCAGCGCCAGGGCGGGGAAGACGTGCCCGCCCGTCCCGCCGGCGGCGAGCCAGAGGTGCCCGGCCGCTGCAGGGGCAGTCGCTGCGGTCACAGCGGCGCCCCGCGGGCGCGCGCCTCGCGGTAGGCGGCGTGGACGAAGCCGAGCGCGATCGACACGGAGAAGGCCGAGTTGAAGCCGTAGCTCACCAGCGGGAGCGGAACGCCGGTGACCGGGAGGAGCCCCGCGGCCACCAGCAGGTTCAGCGACGCTTGGCCGGCGACGTACAAGCCGGCGCCGGCCGCGAGCAGCGCGCCGGGACCGCGGGCCGCGCCGGCGATCCGGAAGGTGCGCGCGACCAACAGCACGAAGGCGACCACAAGGACCGCCACGCCGACGAGGCCGAGCGCCTGGCCGATCGAGATCGCGATCATGTCGGTCTCGCCGGCGGGCACGAACCGCGGGCGGCTCGGTCCGACGCCGAACAGGCCCGCGCGCGCGAGCGCTTGGCGGGCTCGATCCGCCTGGAAGCCGATGCCGCTGACGTCGGCGTTGCCGGAGAGGGCGTCGGTGAAGCCCTTCAGGCGGTCGCCCAGGTAGCCGAGGCGGCTGAGGTACGGCGCGCCGATCGCCACCGCGATCAGCGCCGCCGCGGTGCCGATCGCCACCAGCCGCTGCAGGCTGGTGCCGGCGGCGATCATGATGGCGAAGGCGAGCACGAACAGGAACAGCGCGGTGGAGATGTTCGGTTGCGCCACGATCAGGCCCGCGGCGATCCCGACCACGAGCATCGGGCGCCAGATCTGCCAGTCGCCCAGGTGGTTGTGGAAGAAGGCGGCCAGGTACGCGATCACCGCCACCTTCATCAGCTCCGAGGGTTGGAAGGTGAACCCCCCGACCAGCAACCAGCGGCGGGCGTCGCCGGTGTCGGGGACGATGCCCGCGAACAGCACCACCACCAGCAGCACGAGCGACACCCCGTAGAGCGCGGGCGCTGCGCGCACGACCATGCGGGCGGGCACGCGGGCGACCACGACGGTGAGCGCGAACGCCACCGCGAAGCGGAGCGCTTGGTCGAACGTCTCGGAGGGTTCGGCGGTCGCGACCCCGAGCACCCCGAACGCGCCGAGGAGCAGCTGCAGCGTCACCAGGAGGGGGTCCACGCCACCCCCTCCGCTGCCGCGATCTCGGCCGCGAGCGCCGCCACGGCCGTCCGGAACTCCGCCCCGCGGTGGGCGTAGTCCCGGAACTGGTCGAACGAGGCGGCGAGCGGCGCCAGCAGCACGGTGCCGCGGCCGCCATGCGCGTCGCGGAGTTCGGCGTACGCCCGGCGGACGGCCCAGGCGAGGGTGGCCGGGCCGTCGCCGGGCGGCGCGACCTCCGCCGGCGCGAAGGCGGCCGCGGCCCGGGCGTACGCCGGTCCGCTCGCCCCGATGCCGAGCGTCAGGACCACCCGGTCGCGCAGCGCGTCGGCCAGGGCGCCGACCTCGGCCCCTTTGTCGACGCCGCCCGCGAGCCATACGACCGGCGCTTCGCACGCTTGCAGCGCGGCTTCGACCGCGAGGGGTCGGGTGGCGATGGAGTCGTCGACGAACCGGACGCCGCCGAGCCACCCGATCTCGACGTGGCGTCCCGGCAGGCCGGCGAAGGCGCGCAGACCCTCGGCGATCGCGTCGTGGGGCACGCCGAGGGCGTCGGTCGCGAGCGCGACGGCGAGCGCGTCGGCGATCAGGTGGCGACCGCGCACCCGCAGGTCGCCGGCGCGCAGCAGCGGCCGGCCGTCGAGCAGGAGGTGGTCCGAGGCGCGGTCCCAACGGGCGTCGGCTTGGGCGCCGAGCGCGAAGGTGCGGACGCGCGCGCGGCTGGCGCGCGCCCACGCGGCGACCGTCGGGTCGTCGGCGTTCGCGACGAAGGTGGCGTCCGGCCCGAGTTCGGCGATCAGGTTGCGTTTGGCGGCGTGGTACGTCGCCACGTCGCGGTGCCGATCGAGGTGGTCCACGCCGAGGTTGAGCACCACGGCGACGTCGGGGCGAAGGCCCGGCGCGCGTTCGAGCTGGAACGAGGAGAGCTCGACGACGAGCGTCGCGCCCGGCCGCGCGACGGCGGCGAGCGCGGGGTCGAGGTTGCCGCCCGCCACCGCATCGACGCCGGCCCCCACCAGGACGTCGGCGGTCCAGCGGGTCACGGTCCCCTTGCCGGCGGTGCCGGTGATGCCGACCGTGCGCGCCGGCGCGCGCCGCAGCAACCACACCACCTCGCCGATCACCTCGATGCCGCCCGCCTGCAGCAGCCTCAGGTCGGGGTGGTCGATCGGGACGCCCGGGGCGGCGACGCACACGGTCGGTCGCGGGGCGAGCGCCAGCGCGGCGGCGGCGTCCGCGAGGCGGCGCGCGCCGAGCGCCTCCGCGGCCCGCACGTCGTCGCCGTCCGCGCGCGCCTCGACGAACACGACGTCGTCGCCCTCGCCGCGGGCGCGGGCCACGACGGCGCCGCCGCTGCGGCCCAGGCCGTAGACCAGCAGTGGCGACGCCGTCACGCGCCGAAGCCGCCCGACAGCCGATGGACCAGCGCCACGACGACCGCGGTGACGATCCAGAAGCGCACGACGACCCGCGTCTCGGGCCATCCGGACAGCTCGAAGTGGTGGTGCAACGGCGCCATCCGCAGCAGCCGCTTCCCGCCCGTCGCGCGGAAGTACGCCACCTGGACGATCACCGAGACGACCTCCAGGACCGGCAGCAGCGCGATCAGCGGCAGCCACCACACCGCCCCGGCGAGGATCGCGAGGCCGGCGATCGCCGCGCCGAGCGCCTCGGCGCCGACGCCGCCCATGAACACGCGGGCCGGGTGGGCGTTGTACCAGAGGAACCCGAGCAGCGCGCCCAGCAGAGCGGCGGCCAGCGGCGAACCGAGGAAGAGCAGGAGCGCCGGCAGCGCCACCCCCACGGCCAGCCCGTCGAGGCCGTCGGTGAAGTTGTAGGCGTTCACGCTCCCGACGATCGCGACCACGAAGAGGAGCAGGTCGAGCACCGCGATCCCGAACGGCCCGTGGCCCGCCTGCACGGCGTACGTCGCGAAGCCCAGGGCGATGACGCCCTGCCCCAATAGGCGCCAGCGCGCGAACAGACCGGTGGCGGCGCTGACCTCGCCGGCGTCGCCGCGGCGGGCGGCCCGCTTGCGCGCGATCGCGGTCGCGTCGTCGCCGAGGCCGAGCAGGCCGCTCGCGAGGACGAGCAGGGCGAGCGCCCACAGGTCCGCGTCGCGCGGGCCCGCGAGCAGCGCCGCAGCCAGCGCGACCACCAGGAACGCGACGCCCCCCATCGTCGGGGTCCCGTGCTTGGGCCGGTGGCTCTCGGGCCCGTCGTCCCGGACGACCTTGCCCCAGCCGCGCCGGTGGGCGATCTGCACGAAGGCGCCGGTCGCGAGCAGCGAGGCGAAGGCCGCGAAGGCGATCAGGCCGCCGGCGACCACCGTCATCGCAACGCCCCCTCGGCCAGGTCCGCCGGCGCCGAGGCGCGCAGGTGGGCCACGAGCGCCTCGAGCCCGATGCCGCGCGAGCCCTTCACGAGCAGCGTGCCGTTTCGAGGCAGGGCGTCCGCCCGGGCGATCGCCGCCGCGACGTCCGGGAGGTGGACCGCACCGGGGCAGGCGGCGGCGAGCGGCTCGGCCGCGGCGCCGACCGCCCACACCGGCGCCAGGCCGCGGTCGGCGCAGGCGCGGCCGACCGCGGCATGGTGCGCGGCGCTCGCGGTCCCGAGCTCGAGCATCGCGCCGAGCACGACCGCGTGCGGCGCGGGCGATCGCGCCAGCACCTCGAGCGCCTCGGCGACCGAAGCCGGGCTCGCGTTGTAGGCGTCGTCGAGGAGCATCCAGCCGCCCAGGTCGTGGCGCGTCAGCCGCCCGGGCTCGAGGCGGGCGCGCGCCATCCGCTCGGCCGCGAGGTCGACCTCCACGCCCAGGGCGCTCGCCATCGCGAGCGCCCCGAGCGCGTTGAGCGCCAGCGCGCGGCCGGTGCCCGGGAGGTCGACGACCGCCTCGGCGCCGTCGGTGCGGGCGAGGAGCCGGTCGTTGGGTGCGCCAGGCTCGAAGCGTCCGCTCCAGGCCGGCGCGGGGTCGTCCGCGTCCACGGCGCCGAGCGCGTAGTGCTCGGTGCCCGCACGAAGCTCCGGCGCCAGTTGCCGCCAGGCATCGTGCGCCGCGTACCGGACGCCGGAGGCGGCCTCGAGCAGGCGGCCCTTCTCGCGCGCGACGGTCGCGACGTCGCCGAGCTGCTCGAGGTGGGCGGGCGCGATGGCGGTGAGCAGCGCGTCGCTCGGCCGCACCAGGTCGAGCAGGCGCACCATCTCGCCGACGTGGTCGATGCCGAGTTCCAGCACGAGCGGCCGGTCGAGGTCGTCCTCGAGCCAGGCATCGATCAGGACGGTCGCGAGGGCGTGCGGGGTGTTGAGGTTCCCGGGGGAGACGGCGGCCCCGAGCGCGGCGGCGAGCAGCGCCTTGGCGGTGGTCTTGCCGACGCTGCCGGTCACCCCGATCACGCGCCCGCGCCGCGCGGCGCGCGCTGCGTGGCCGAGCTCGAGCAGCGCGGCGCCGGCGTCGTCCACGAGCACCGCTCCGGGGCGAGGTCGGTCGCTGATGACGTAGGCGGCGCCGCGCGCGAGGGCGTCGTCGGCGAAGCGTTCGCCGTGGGCGCGGGCGCCCGCCATCGCCACGAAGGCGTCGCCGGGGCGCACGCGGTCGCTGTGGAAGCGCACGCCCCGCGCCCCGCCGTCCGGCAGCGGTGGCAGCTCGCGGATCCGAGGTCCGAGCCAACGGCGCAGGGTCGGGGCGTCGAGGTTCATGAGCGTGCCTCCCAGGAATCCGGTGGTGCGGTCGGTCCGGCGGTCGCCGCACCGGCCTTCATGCGCAGCGTACACAACATACACACGATGCGTGTGTGCTGCGGTGGGTGGCGTTCCGCGCGGTGCGCTCGATGCTGCGCGGTGTGCGCCCACCCGCGCGGTGCGCGCCGTCCAGCGCACCGCAACGGGCTGCCGTGCGCGCCCTTCAGCGCACGGCAGCCCGCGCCCATTCAGGCGCATCCGCCGCCACCGCCCAGTGGGCTACGACCTCGGCGCCGATCGCGCGGAAGAGCGGGGCGGCGACGAGCGTCGACGACGAGGCGAGGGTCGGTTCGTGCACGGTGACGACCATGACGACCTCGGGCCGCTCGGCGGGGAACATGCCGGCGAAGGTGAGGGCGTACGCCCCAGCGACGTACCCGCCGCGGGCGGCGTCGTACACGTCGGCGGTTCCCGTCTTGCCGGCCGTCGCGATGCCCGGGAGACGCGCGCTGCGGAGGCTGCCGGCGTCGACGGTATGCGTGAGCATGCTGCGGAGCTCGCGCGCGACCTCGGGCGACAGCACGCGGTGCGGCGCCGGCACGACCTCGTCCTCGACCAACCGCGGCGCCACGTACAGGCCGTCTTGGGCGAGCACGGCGTACGCAGCGGCGAGTTGCAGGCTGGTGGTCGACACCCCTTGGCCGATCGCCATGGTCGCGTGGTCCTGGGGCACCCACCGTTCCGGGTCCGGCAGCGCACCCGAGCGGGTGAAGGCGGAGCGCAGCGCCATCGGCTGACCGAAGCCGAAGCCGGCGATCCACGCGTGCCATTCGGTGCTCGCGAAGCGCTCGGCGAGGGCGATCGTGCCCGTGTTGCTCGAGTACCGCAGGATGTCGGCGGCCGTGAGCTCGGGTTCGTGCGAGGAGACGTCCCGGAAGGTCTGGCGACCCACGCGAATGGTCGGCGGCGTCGGGATCAGCTCGGTGGTCGTCAAGCGTCCGGTCTCGAGCAGCGCGGCGACGAGGAACGGCTTCATGACCGAGCCGGGCTCGAACTGCTGCAGGAGCGCGCGGTTCTGGCGGTCGGCCTCGGGCGTCTCGGCGAACGCGTTCGGATCGAAGGTGGGGGAACTGGCGGCGGCCAGGATGCGGCCCGTGCCGACCTCGAGGAGGACGGCGGTGGCGGCGACCGCGCCGGTGTCGGCCACGGCGGCCGCGAGGTGCGCTTCGGCGGCGGCCTGCACGGCGGCGTCGAGGGTGAGCGTCACGTCCTCGCCGGTCTGCAGGCGCGCGTCGAGGCTGAGCTCGAGCCCCTCGAGTCCGTAGTTGCCCGTCGCCTGCAGCGCCCCCGTGAAGCCGACGAGCGAGCCCGCCAGGCTGGCCTGCGGGTACCGGCGCGCCTCCACGGGCCCTTCCGCGAGCACGGCGCCGTCGCCCGTGCGGATCGTGCCGCGGACGGTCGGCTCGACGACGCCGCCGGGCCACGTGGGTGCGCCGTGCTGTTGCATCGCGAAGCCCCACAGCGCGGCCAAGAGCGGTACGACGGCCGCCAGGCCGACGAGGACGCCGCGGTGCATGCGCAGTTCGGTCGGCCCGTCGCCCCGCGGCCGGCCGACGGGCGGGCGCACGGTCGTGCGCTGGGCGGCGGCGCCGGGCGGGGTCATCGTGCGGGGGCTCAGCGCCATACGGTTCGGACCTCCAGAGCGGGCGTGGGGAGCGGCGGGGGCTCGGTCGGCGGCAGCCCGGGCGCGACCGCGATCACGTCGGCCGCGTCCGGGGCGGGCACCATGCCGGCGGCGCGCGCCCACGACGTGACGGCGAGCGGGCCGTTCACGGCGGCCGCGTCGGAGCGGCGGGCGGCGAGGTCGACCAGAGCGTGCTCCTTGGCCTCCAAGAGCTCGACGTGCCGGTCGAGTCGGAGCTGGGAGGCGGCGCCGACGGCGGCCAGCGCCAGCAGCAGCACGCCGAACACGCTGGCGGCGGCGAGCGCGAGCCGGCTCACGCGGGGCCCCCACCGGCGGCGAGCTTGACCGCGACCCGGAGCTTGGCGCTCCGCGCGCGGGGGTTGGCCTCGATCTCGGCGGGCGTGGCTTCCAGCGGTCGCTTGGTGCGCGCCTCCACGTCCGATCGGTCGCGCAGCGCGTGCTTGACCACGCGGTCCTCGAGCGAGTGGTACGCGAGCACCGCGATGCGGCCGCCCGGCGCCAGC
>JAABSI010000101.1 GCA_011390455.1 Trueperaceae bacterium | reverse complement strand
GTCGGCTACGGCGTCCGCCAGGACGATCGGCTCGTGCTGCAGGTATCGGTCGAGCGCGCTGCGCTGCGCGTGCTGATCGCCGCACCGGGCTCCGATGCCCGCACGGTCGTCGGCGAGATCGCCGAGGGTCGGGTGTGGTTGTTCGAGCGGGGCGCCTGGCGCGATCTGGCCACGCTGCTGGAGGCCGACGGCCTCACGCTCGTGCTGCGTGGCGCGGACGGAAGCGAAGCCACGGTCGCGCCGGCTTCGGGTACGCGACCGCCGGGCGCGACGTCGCCCGAGGGCTCGGCCGGCGCGGCGCCGCCCAGCGGGGCGACCCAACCAGGCAACGGTGATGGGGGCGAAGACGCCTCGGATGACGACGACGATGACGACGATGACGACGATGACGACGATGACGACGACGACGATCCAGACGACGACGACGACGATGACGATGACGATGACGACGACTGACCGCGCCCATCTGCTCGTCGTCGAGGACGACCCTCGGCTGCAGGGACTGCTGCGCGACGCCTTCGCGGCGGCCGGGCACCGCGTCACCGTCGTCGGCACCGGGGGCGAGGGCCTGGAGGTCGCGTTCGAGGGGGACGTCGATCTGGTGGTGCTCGACCTCAACCTGCCCGACGTCGACGGGGTGGAGGTCGCGCGGCGCATGCGGGCCGATGGCGACGTCGCGATCCTGATGCTGACCGCGCGCGGCGACGTGGCGAGCCGGGTGGAGGGCCTGTACGCCGGGGCTGCCGACTACGTGACCAAACCCTTCGACGTCCAGGAGCTCCTCGCGCGCGTGCACGTGCGCCTGCGCGAGCGCCGCTCGACGAGCGGCGCCGTGGCGCACGCGGGCGTCGAGCTCCGGCCCGAGACGCTCAGCGTGGCGACGAGCACCGGCACGGCGGTGCTGCCCGAGCTGGAGTTCGAGCTGCTGCGCTTGCTGCTCGCCCATCCGGGGCGGGTGTGGTCGCGCGACGACCTGGAGCGCAAGCTCTACGGCGACGACCTGCCCGAGTCCAACACCGTCGAGGTGTTCGTCTCGAAGCTGCGCAAACGCCTGAGGAGCCTGGGCGTCGCCGACGACCTCATCCGAACCGTCCGCGGCAAGGGATACACGGTGCTGTGAGCGGCGGCGACCGGGCGGCTTCGGAGCCGCGCGCACCGCGGCGGCTGCGCGCGCGCCTCGGCTTCATCGTCGTCGGCACGGTCGTCTTGGCCCTCGCGGTCACCGGCATCTCGGTCGACCAGGTGTTCGCGCGGCTGCAGCGCAGCGCCCTCTCCGACCTGCTCGAGCGCGACCTGGAGCGGGTGCGCGCGGTCGTGCGCGGCGGCACCCTGGGCCAGGAGTTCATCGCGGACGGGAGCGGCGGCGTGCGCCTCCAGTTCGTGTCCAACGCGGGCAGCGTGCTGCTCCCGGACCCGGAGGCGGAGGCCATCGCGCTGGTCGACGCGCCGACGGTGCTGCCGGGGCCGCTCGGGCGCGAGCTGGTGGCCGCCGGCGCGTGGATCCTGCCGTCGGGGCTCGAGGTGGGGACGGTGCGCGTGGCCCTCGACCTGCGCGACGCCGACGCGGCCCAGCGCGAGCTGCGCTTCGCGCTCGCGACGATCGGCGCGGCGGTGGCGCTCTTGGCGGGGATCGGTGCTTTGTGGCTGCTCGCGCGCGCGCTCCGACCGCTCGCGGGTCTGGCGCGGGAGGCCGCCGCGATCGACCCCGCCGCGCCCCGGTTGGCGGCGTACCGGGGCCCCGAGGACGAGGTCGCCGAGGTCGCCCGCGCGCTGAACGCGGCGCTGGGCGCCATCCGCGAGCGCCAGCAGGCCGAGCGCGACGCCCTCGCCGAGGTGGCCCACGAACTGGCGGCACCGCTCACGGTCGTGGCGGGGGAGCTGCGCCAGGTCGCAGCCGCGCGCCCCGACGACCCGAGGGTGCGCGCCGCGAGCGACGCGGCCGACGAGCTGCTGCACACCAGCCAGGACCTGTTGACGCTCGCCCGCGGCGAGCTCGAGCACGCACCCGAGGTCGAGCTCGTCGACGCCGCCGAGGTCGCGGCCTCCGTCGCCGCGAGCTACCCGGGCGTCGGCTTCGCCGCCGACGCAGGCGATGCCCGCGTGTTCGCCCATCCCGACCGGCTGCGGCAAGTGGTGCGCAACCTGGTCCGCAACGCCGTGCAAGCCGCGGGGCCGCAGCGCGTGCGGGTCTCGGTGACCGGCGGTCCCGGCGAGGTCCGGGTGTCGGTCGCGGACGACGGCCCCGGCATGGAGCCGGAGGTGCTCGCTCGGGTGTTCGATCGCTACGTCAGCGGGCGCCCCGGCGGCGTGGGGGTCGGGCTCGCGGTGGCGCAGCGGATCGTCGCGGGCTTCGACGGGCGCATCGAGGCGCGATCGACCCCCGGCGTCGGGAGCGTCTTCGAGGTGGTGCTGCCGGGGTGGGCGCTGCAGGTGGAGGACGTCGCCGAGGACGGTTGAGTTCGGGCACGCGACCTCGAGGCGCATGATGGTGGCGAAGCTCGCGTTCGGCCCCTGGAGGTGCCTCATGCGTGCCGCGTTCCTCCGTTCCGCGCGTCGGTCCCTGCTCGCCCTCGCCCTCGGGGCGGCCCTCGCCGCCTGTGGGGGCCCCACGCCGACCACGATCGAGGTCGAAGGACGGGTGGTCGGCGCGGTGGGCGAGCCGCTTGCCGGCCTTCGGATCCACGCAGGCAGCGCGATCGCGACGAGCGATGCCCTGGGCGGCTTCCGCCTCGAGGGCGTGCGCGTCCCGTACACGATCGTCGTCGCGTCGACCGACGGAGACGGGTGGGTGCACGCCTTCGAGGGGCTCGACGACCCGACCCCGGTCCTCGCGCCCCTGCTCGACGATCCGCCCCTGGTCGCCGGCACGGTGCGGGGCGATGCCTGGGGGGGCGCGCCCGTCCCGGACGGCCACCAGGTGCTCGTCTGCGCCGAGGGCGTGAGCGTCCCGGTGTGGGGGTGCGACCGCGCCGGCGCAGGCGCGGTCGGGTACTTCCTGCCGGTCGCGTGGACCGGCAGCGCGGCGGCGAACGTGCGCCTGCACGCGCTCTGGATGGTGGTGGACGGCCTTGGATGGCCGCTCGGGTACCCCGGGTACGCGACCGTCGAGGTGGTGGTCGCGTCCGAGGCGACGACCGTACGGGATCTGGACGCGACCCCGCTCGTCGGGCCCTCCGTCCCGGTCACGGTCTCCGTGAGCGCGCCCGGCGGGTCGTTGACGTTCGCGACGCTGGCCGCCGACGTCGGCGGAGCGGTGGCGATGCCGGTGTACAGCGGCCCCTGGCCGGTCGGACCGGTCGACGCGCTGCTGCCGCCGGCGACGCTCGCCCCGCGCGCCCAGGTGGTCGCGCTGGCGAGCTTCCCGCCGGGGGTCGAGGCCGTCGGCTGGGCGACCGCCGACGCCGGGGCGCCGCTGACGCTCGCGTTGGACGCGCCGCCGCGGCAGCTCGCCCCCGCCGAGGATGCCGTCGGCGTCACCCTCGCCACCCCGTTCACGCTCGAAGCCGGGCCCGCCGCCGCGTTCCGCTTCGCCTGGTCGCCGACGAACGGTACGGTCGGGCCGTCGGCGCGCGTCACCACGACGTCCGAGACCGTCCGCCTGCCCGACCCCACGCTCTTCGCTCTGGCGTACCCCGCCGGCGGCGACTACCTCTGGTCGGTCACCGGCTACGCAGGGCCTACCTCCACCGGCGTCGGTCTGGGGTACACGGAGCTCGTCGCGCTGTACGGGTTCGGTGGCGCCCCCTTGGAGGGCGACGCCCGTTTCGCCACGAGCGGGACGCGCATGCTGACGCTCGCGCCCTGAGCCTCATGGGAGTGCCGCTCCCGCCTTACGGGAGCGCTGCGTACCCGTCGCAGATGGCGTCGGCGATCGCCGCGCCGTGCTCGACGAGCTCCGTGAAGACGAAGACCGGGTTCGCAGGCGTGGCGCAGAAGGCGCCGCCGTCGAGCGCGGCGAGCTCGTTGCCGAGCGCGATCATGGCGGCGTCCTTGCCGCTGGCGTCGCCCGCTTGGAAGCCGCCGCGCACCGCCGCGAGCATCGCGAAGCCCGTGGTCGCGCCCGCGGTCAGCGTGCCGGAGCCGAGCAGAACGTAGTCGTCGCCGTTCGTGGACGCGGCATCGACCGCGAGCGCGGTCGACGTCAGCGGCACGACGCCGATGGCGGGATCCAGGGTGTCGCTGCTCCCCTTCGTCGCCCATGCGAAGGCGCCGATGACGCCGTAGTCCTGCCACGGGTTGGCGCCGGAGGGGTCGGCACCGTCGTTCAGGGCGTACTCGAACGGCGCCATGTCGAAGGGTCCGGCGCCGACGTTCGTGAGCGCGAACACGTCGACCGCGAAGCGACTCTCCGTGCCTCCGCCCGGGACGAGCAGGTGGCGGGTGACGCTCGTACCGGTCGGCGCATGGGTCGCGGCGCAGGACAGCACGATGGTGCGGTCGCTGTACTCACGGACGGTGCCCGTGCCGAACCCTAGGTAGGCGTCGAACACGCCGTCGAAGTAGCCGAGCTCGCTGCCGTCCCATGCGTCGCCGACCGGGGGATCGACGAAGACGGCTTCGTCGAGGCCGTACGGGCAGTTGAGGCCCCACACCACACCGACTAGGTCGGCGGGCACGAAGGCGGGGCGCACGCCGCCCGCGAGGTAGGGGTAGATCCCGTTGTAGAGATCGTCGCTGTAGCCGACGACGTCGG
This sequence comes from Trueperaceae bacterium, assembly GCA_011390455.1. The sequence goes on along the minus strand of JAABSI010000101.1, from coordinate 5,193 downwards.
GGACCGTGCGAAGGAGCGCGGCGCCGTCGGCGGTCCCGCCGACGAAGATGCCGAAGACGCCCGGCGTCGTGGCCACGAGCGTGGGCAGCGGGGCCTGGGTCCCACCGGGGCTGCACGCAGCGACGAGCGCGAGCGCGGCGACGAGGGCGAACACGCCGAACCGACGGAGGGTCTCCCGCTTGTGCTTCATGGCACGAGTATGCGCCTAGCCGCGACCAGCGCGACGGAGGCCGTCACCGCCGCCGAGTCGCGTCCGGTGGCGTGGTACCCTCGAGGCGACCCCGTGCTCGCGCAGAACGCGTCCAGCACGCACTTCATCAACCCAGCGCCCAGAGAGGACCCCTCATGCCCCGAACCTTCGGCAACCTGATCGCCGGCAAAGAAGTCGGCAGCCCCACCACCTTCGAGAGCCGCAACTCGAGCGACCACGCCGACGTCGTCGGCGTCTTCCCCGAGGCCACCCGCGAGCAGGTACGCGAGGCGTGCGTCGCCGCGCGCGACGCGTTCCCCGCCTGGTCCGGCACCCCGGCCCCCATCCGTGGCGAGCTGCTCGGCCGGCTCGGCGAGGCGCTCACGCGCGAAAAGGAGTCGCTCTCCGCGCTCGTCACCCGCGAGATGGGCAAGACCCTCAAGGAGGCGCGCGGCAGCGTGCAGGAGGCGATCGACACCTGCCGCTTCTTCCAGAGCGAAGGGCGGCGCCTCTACGGCCAGACGGTGCCCTCCGAGATGCCGAACAAGGAGCTCTTCACCTACCGGCGTCCGTTGGGCGCCGTGGGGATCGTCACCGCCGGCAACTTCCCGATCGCGGTGCCGTCGTGGAAGATCGTGCCGGCGCTCGTCACCGGCAACACGATCGTCTGGAAGCCCTCCGAGGACGCCCCCGCGGTCGCCTACGCGTTCGCCAAGCTGATCGAGGAGGCCGGGCTGCCGCCGGGCGTCCTGAACGTGGTGTACGGCGGTGGCAAAGGGGCCGCCGGCGAGTTCCTCGTCGACCTGATGGACGAGGGCCTGCTCGACAAGTTCGCCTTCACCGGCTCGACGGCGGTGGGGCGGCACGTGGGCGAGGTGGCGGGCCGCAACCTGCTGCACCCCACCCTCGAGCTGGGCGGCAAGAACCCGCTCGTCGTGATGCGCGACGCCGACCTCGACAACGCGGTCCAGGGCGCGCTCTTCAGCGCCTTCGCCACCGGCGGCCAGCGCTGCACCAGCGCCGGCAACGTGATCGTCGACGCGCCGATCTACGACGCCTTCGTCGCCCGCTACCTCGATGCGGTCGCCAAGGTCCGGATCGGCGACCCGAACAAGGTCCCCGACGTGCTCTACGGCCCCTTCATCAACCAGCGCTTCTTCGAGAACTGGCTCGCCCACTACGACCTGGGCGCCGCCGACGGTGCGACCAAGGCGCACGGCGAGGGCCGCATCACGCCCGACAACCTGCCGCAGGGCTGGGCCGGTACCGACCCGATGGCGGCCTACTACGGCTGGCCGACGGTCTGGACCGACGTCACGCCCGACATGAAGATCTTCCAGCAGGAGACCTTCGGGCCGACGATCAACCTGGTCAAGGTCGACGGCATCGACGAGGCGATCGAGGTGGCGAACGCGGTGGACTACGGTCTGTCGAGCGCCATCTACACGATCGACCGCGACTGGTCGTACCAGTTCAAGAGCCGCATCGAGGCGGGCATGACGTCGATCAACAACACGACGAACGGCGCCGAGGCGCACCTGCCGTTCGGCGGCGTCAAGGGGTCCGGGAACGGCACCCGCGAATCGGGCATCTGGGTCCTGGAGGCGTACACGTACTGGCACGCCGTCAACGACGACGTCTCGGGCAAGCTGCAGCTCGCGCAGATGGACACGGCGTACGTCGAACCGAAGGGGGCGGTGTCGGTCTCGGACCTCATCTGAGGTCGCCGTTCGGTGCGCGCCTGCTAGCCTGCCGGCATGCGCCGCTGGCTCGCCACGATCGCTGCCGCCGCGCTCCTCGGGAGCGCGGCGGCTCAGGTCTGCACCAGCGAACTGCGCCGCGCGCTGCCCGGGCCCGACGCCACGATCGGCCAGGCGGCGGCGGCGCTCTTCGCGGAGGCCGTGCGCCAGATCGAACCGGCATGGCCCGTGCTGCGCGGCGGCGAGGGACCGGTAGGGGAGGCCGGCGCCGCGGCGGACGCGGTGACCTACCTGCACCGCCGTCGCCTCCTGCCCGAAGGGTGGACCCCCGAGGGCCACACGCCGGAGGCCTGGGCGGCGATGTGGGCGGACTTCGCGGCCCGGTACCGGATCGGGCCCCCCGCGACGACGGGCGCCGACGTCGCGACCATGGTCGACGAGGCGGCGCGCGCGCTCGAGCGCGTGGCCGACGCGGTCCGGCCGCTGCCGGTGTTCGCGGTCGACGGCGACGGGCGGGTGACGCTCTTCGTGGTGCTCTGGAACTGGACCCCGTACCCGCGGTTGCTCGTGTTCCGCACCCCACCAGGCACGGCGCTCGCCGAGGGGAACGACTCCGCGGCCCGCGCCGCGCCGGTGCTCGCGGCGCTCGGCGGGTGCGCGCTCCGCTTCGACGGCTTCGCCTACGCGCGCGAGGACGTGGCGCTGCGCCTGTTCGTCGATCAGGGGGGCGAGTCGACGCTGCGCCTGTTGGGCAGCGATCCGCCGCTGCCGCAGGCGCCGACCGAGTTCACGGGCGACGACGTGGTCTCGGTGCTGCGCTTCGAGCATCCGGAGCTCGGCGGCGCCGACGTGGTGAGCGTCGCCATCGAGGGGCCGTCGCTCGGCATCGGGTCGGCCTTCGTGGTGTTGGCGAACGTGCGCACGAACCTGGGGCTCGACGGGGTGCTGCGGTCGTTGGCGCTGCCGTGAGCGCGCGTCAGCGGCCGAATCGCCGTTGCCGCTGCTGGAACGAGCGCAGCGCGCGCAGGAAGTCGATGCGGCGGAACTCGGGCCAGTAGGCGTCGCAGAAGTAGAACTCGGCGTAGGCCGATTGCCACAGGAGGAAGCCGGAGGAACGCACCTCGCCCGACGTGCGGACGATGAAGTCGGGATCGGGGAGGCCGGCCGTGTACAGGTGCCGGCCGATGTCGTCGGCGTCGAGCTTCTCGGCGACCTGCGCCAGGTCCTCACCGGCCTTGGCGTGGGTTCGGAGCGCCGCCCGGACCGCGGCGACGATCTCCTCGCGCCCGCCGTAGCCGAGCGCCACGTGCAGGTGGAGGCGGTGGTACTTCGCGGTGGCCGCCTCCATCGCTCGGAGCGCGGCTTTCGACTCCTCGGGGAAGTCGTCGATGTCGCCGATCACGCGAACCTGGACCTCGTTGCGGTGGAGCTCGGTGTCGCTGAGGAACTCGCGCGCTTGCGCGGCGAAGAGCCGATGGAGGTGCGCCACCTCCTCCGGCGCGCGGCCGCGGTTGTCGGTCGAGAAGCCCCACAGGGTCACGTGCTGGATGCCCAGGTCGAGGCACCAGGCGAGCACGTCGCGCGCCTTGCCGGCGCCGTAGTCGTGGCCGGCTTTGGCATCGAGCCCCAGCGCGCGCGCGAAGCGGCGGTTGCCGTCCATGATGATCCCCAGGTGCTTCGGGACCGGACCGCCGCGCACCTGCGCGAGCAGCCGGCGCTCGTACAGCCAGTACAGGCCGCGGTTCCACCAGCGCCAGGCGGTGACGCGGCGGTCGGGGGTCGGGGCCGTGGGTCGTGCGGGGGCGGCGGACGCCATGCACCTCGAGCGTACCGCTTCGCCCCGAGGAGCGGGGGGCGTTCAGACGAACGGCGTGTCGAACGCCGCGAACGGCGCCCAGCGCGCGTCCTTGGGCGAGGTCGCGATGGGTGCGCCGGGGTCGGGCCAGGCGATGGCCAGGTCGGGGTCGTCCCACCGGAGGCCGCCCTCGACCTCCGGCGCGTAACCGGCGTCGACCTTGTAGACGACGTCGGCCAGGTCGGACACCACCAGGAAGCCGTGCGCGAAGCCGGCCGGCACCCACAGGTGCTCCGGGCGGTCGCCGTCGAGCACCGCGCCGTCCCACCGCCCGTACGTCGCCGACCCCGCGCGCAGGTCGACGGCCACGTCGAAGACGGTGCCTCGGACGACGCTCACGAGCTTCCCTTGCGCATGCGGCGGCGCTTGGAAGTGCAGACCGCGCAGCGTGCCGCGCCGGGAGCGCGAGTGGTTCTCCTGCACGAACGTCGGCAGCCCCGCCGCCGCCGCGGCGTCCGCGCGCCAACGTTCCACGAAGAAGCCGCGGTCGTCGGCATGGGGCGCGAGCGCCACCCGCACGACGTCCGGAAGGTGCGGGAGGGGCGTGGCGTCCATCGGCATGCGTCAGGCTACCCTTCGTCGTGCGCCGGCGGGGAGGCGTCGTTCGTGGGGACTCCGCCAACCTTGCAAATCGAAGGTCGAACTTTGGATTTGCAAGTTTGAGGGAGCGTGGCGTCGAGGTCCTCCCCCCGGTCCGACGTCGACCGCGAACCGACCGCGTCGCCGCGGGCGGTGCCGCGCCCGTCGCCTCGGCCGCCGTGCGCGTGGGATGATGCAGGGTCACGCGCGGCGTTCGAGCGAACCCGATGCCCGTGCGATGCCGACAGGGGTGGAGCCATGGCGAACCAAGAGCACCTGCTGCTCGTCACCGGTCTTTCGGGTGCCGGCAAGTCCGAGGCGATGAAGGCGCTCGAGGACCTCGGCTTCTTCTGCATCGACAACCTGCCGCCCGCGTTCCTGCCGCAGTTGACGAGCCTCCAGGCCCTGGCCGTCCACCACCACCACCGCATCGCCGTGGCGGTGGACGTCCGCGGCCGGTCGATGTTCGACGACCTCTACGTCGCGCTCGATCGTCTGCAGGCCGACGACGTGCGGCACCAGATCCTGTTCCTCGACTGCGCCGACGACGTCCTCGTCCGGCGGTACTCCGAGACGCGGCGGCGCCATCCCGTCCAGGAGGGCCACAGCATCTTCGAGCACATCGCCGCCGAGCGGCGTCTGCTCGCGGGGGTGCGCGACCGCGCCGATCTGGTGCTCGACACCACCCAGATGAACGCCCACGACCTCAAGGCGCGCCTCGGCCGCATCGTGCTCGGCCGCGACGTCACGAACGCGCTCGACGTCGACGTCATGAGCTTCGGCTTCAAGCACGGCGTGCCGCTCGATGCGGACCTGATGTTCGACGTGCGCTTCTTGCCCAACCCGCATTACGACCCGATCTTGCGCAC
>JAABSI010000100.1 GCA_011390455.1 Trueperaceae bacterium | reverse complement strand
TCGTCGGTGAGGCGGTCGCCGCAGCGCTCGAGGATGGCCGCGGGGGCGCCCTTGGCGTAGGCGACCCGCTCGCCGCCTTCGAGCTCATGGACGGTGACCATCCGGCGCTCGTCGGACTCGAACGGGATCTCGTCCACGCGCGGACGCTCGCTGCGCAGGCGGTCGAGGTCGAGCCCGGCCTTCGCGGCGGCCACGACCAACGCCCCCTCCGTCGGATCGCCCAACACGGTCGCCTCGCCGTCCTCCTCGGCCATGTGCGCGTCGTTGCACAGCGCCCCGATCGTGAGGGCGGTCTTCAGGAGTTCGTCCGCGGCGACGTCGATCGCTCGTTCGTCGCGCGCGAACTCACCATCGGGGACGTAGCCGGCACCGCTCACGTCGACGCTGCGGTCCGCCACGACCACCCGCCGGACGGTCATCTCGTTGCGGGTGAGCGTGCCGGTCTTGTCGGTGCAGATCACGGTGGTGGAGCCCAGGGTCTCGACGGCGGGCAGCCGGCGGACCAGCGAGTTGGCGCGCGCCATCCGCTGCACGCCGAGCGCCAGCGTCATCGTGGCGACCGCCGGCAGGCCCTCGGGCACGGCGGCGATCGCCAGCGCGATCCCGATCTCGATCATGTAGATCAGGTCGTTGCCGCGCAGGACACCGGCGACGATGATCACCGCGGCCAGCCCCAGCACGACGCCGATCAGGGCCCGGCCGAGCTGCTCCAGCCGCCGCTCCAGCGGCGTGTCGCGCTGCACCGTCTCCTCGAGCAGCTGGCCGATCCGGCCGACCTCGGTACGGGCGCCGATCCCCGTGACCAGCAGTCGGCCGCGGCCGGTGGTGACGTTGGTGCCGAGGTAGGCCATGGTGGCGCGTTCTGCCATCGGGGCGTCGTCGGCGACCTCGGCATCGGCGTCCTTCTCCGCCGCCTGCGACTCGCCGGTGAGGGCCGCCTCCTGCGTCTGCAGGCGGGCGCTCTCGGCCAGCCGACCGTCCGCGGGGACCCGATCGCCCTCGCCGAGCAGCACCACCTCGCCCCGCACGATGCCCTCGGCGTCGATCGTGCGCTCCTGGCCACCCCGCACGACCCGCGCCGAGGGCGCGGCCTGCTTGCGCAGCGAATCGATCGCCTGCTCGGCGCGCATCTCCGTCAAGAAGCCCACTGCGGCGTTGATGACGATGACGACGAGGATCGCGAAGCCCTCGATCGTCTCGCCGAACAGAAAGGCGATACCGGCCGCGGCCACCAAGAAGAGGACGATCAGGCTCGTGAACTGGGCCCCCAGGATCGCCCAGGCCGACCGCCCCTCGGGTGACGGGAGCCGGTTGGGGCCGTCGCGCTCGAGGCGCTGCGCGGCCTCCTCTTCGGAGAGGCCCCGCTCGAGGTCGGTGTCGAGTTCGCGTTCGACCTCGCCGATGGTCAGTGCATGCCAGTCGGCCTCCGTCGCCGCGCCCCCTGCCTCGCGGGAGGGATCGCTCGACGATCGGGCGCGACGTTGGGGCATGCGGGAACGACCTTCCACGCGCGGGTGCCGGTGCGCGTGCACCCATCGTAGCGCCGGTCCGCCGGGGACGCGGGGCCCATGCACCGGCGGGACACAAGACCTGAACCCAACCATCCGGTTGACGCGCCTTGCGCGGGGCGCGTATCGTGGCTGGCGCACGAGCGTGGCCGGTCGAGCCCGCCTCGGGGTGTAGCGCAGCCTGGTAGCGCACTTGACTGGGGGTCAAGTGGTCGCTGGTTCAAATCCAGTCACCCCGACCAGCTAGACGCCGTCCACCACGGCTCTGCGATCGAAGCGACTCCGTACCTGCGGGGTCGCTTCTCCGTTACCCGGGATGCTGTCGCGACAGGGCACGGATCTCGTCACGCAAGGCAATCACCTCGTCCCGCAGCGCGGTCAACTGCTTGGCCCCTGCCACTTCGGCATCGACACTGTCGGCGTCGCGGCCGACGAAGAAGGTGGCGAGCGCCGCCGTCACGTAGCCGAAGACGGCGAAGGCGTACAGCGCCAGAAGAAGGTACAGGACACGCCCCTCGGCCGTCTGTGGCACGTACTCAGAGCCCATCGTCGTCATGACCATGGCGGTCCACCACAACGACTCGACGTAGCCATTCGGGCCACCCGGTGCTTCGTTCTCGAAAGCGTACATCCCGGCGGCACCGGCCACCGTGACCAGCATGGTGAGGGCGATCACGTACCCGAAGCCCCGCCGGCCCAGGCTCGCGGCCAACGCTTTCATCCCGCGGTTGAGAGAACTCACGACGCGGACCAGGCGCAACCCCCGCCCCGTGCGGGCCAGACGGAGCAACCGAAACGCGCGGAAGATGCGGAAGAGCCGCAGCGCGGGGACCAGCAGCGAGATGGCGGTCAGCCAGTTGCCCTTGAGGTACTCGACCTTGTCCGGAGCCAGCACCAACTTCACGACGAAATCGAGAATGAAGACGACCCAGATCGTCGTGCCCAGGAATGTGAACAACAGACTCTCGCCCCGGGTCAACTCCACGACCAACAGCACCAGCCACACGAACGCCAGAACCAGCATCGGCGTTTCGAGCCAGCCCTCGAGCCGTTCGAGCAACTCGTATCGCTCCCGCTTCAGGACCTCCTCGTCCCAGGCGTTCGCGTCAGGATGCTCGCTCGTGTCCCCGTCGCTCATCGGGTGTCCCCAAGACACCCCACCGCCCACCGCCCAACGGCCGCCGCGCCCACCGCACCTCCGCGCTCCATGGGCTTCATGCTGGGATGATACACGCGCCCGCCCGACGCCCCCCGGTCGATGCGTCCATCGAATGCCCTCGCCCGACATGACACCCGTGGCGACCCGCGGCGATCGGACGATGCGGCTGCGGATCCCGGCGTCACCGGCTCCGCAACTCTCCATTCCTCCGGCTCACCGGTTATCGTGACGCGTTCTCGACGTCCCGACGGGTCGCCAACGCGCGAACCCGCCGCGCCCACGTCCACCCGCGCGACCACGCCCACGCCCGTCTGGAGGCCCATGACCTCGCCCCAAACCCGCGGTTACCTCGTCCATCTCTACACGACGTCTGCACTGCTGTTCGCCGTGCTCGCGATCCAGTGGATCCTCGAGGGGCGGTACGCACTGGCGCTCCTCGCCATGGCGGCCACGGTGCTGATCGACGCGACCGACGGCGCCCTCGCCCGCAAGCACCGCGTCGCGCAGACGGCCCCGCGCATCGACGGGCCGCTGCTCGACAACCTCGTCGACTTCGTCACCTACGTGTTCCTGCCGGTTCTCTTCCTCCTGCACGCCGGCCTCCTCCTGCAACCCGCCTGGGCGTTCGCGACGCTGCTGACGTTCAGTTCCGCGTACGGGTTCTCCCGCACCACCGCGAAGCAGAGCGACGAGGGCTTCTTCGTCGGCTTCCCCTCCTACTGGAACGTGGTGGTCTTCTACGCCTTCGTCCTGGACCTCTCGCCGGCGCTGACGAGCGCCATGGTGGTGGGGCTCAGCCTGCTGGTGTTCACCGACGTGCGCTTCCTCTACGTCAGCCGCATGCGCAAGGGGCGTCTCCTGCACCTCATCCTCGGCGGCGCGTGGGGTGTCGCGGCGACGGTCGCCCTGCTCGTCGAGCCCGGGCCGCTGCGCGCCGCCCTCGCCCACGCCTCGCTGGGCTACGTGGCGTTCTACACGGCCCACTCGTTCTTGCTCGATCGGCAGGGTCGACGCGATCGCCGCGCTGGACCGACCGCTCAGGCCGACCTCGTCGACTGAGTGCGCCGGACCGGACGAGCGATGCCGCCCTCCGGAGACCGCCTCGCCATCGCCGGCGGACGCGGGCCGCGCCTGCGGACCGCCACGCGCGCCATGGCCCTGACCGTCTGGTCGCTCCTGCTCGTCGCCTTCTGGCAGGGGGCACGACAGGCCGACGTCGGACCGGTCGACTACCTGCTCACCAGCATCGAGCAGCTGGCCACCCGCCCCTGGGCGCCCGTGGGCGTGCTCGCGCTGTACCTCATGCGCCCGCTGCTGCTCGTGCCCATCACGGTCGTCAACCTCACCTCCGGCTTCGTCCTCGGCGCCCTGCCGGGCCTGGCACTCGCCATGACCGGCACGCTCGCCTCCGCCTCGATCGGCTACGGCATCGGGCGCCTGCTCGGCACCGCCGGGCTCGCGGGCGGCCTGTCGGTGCGCTGGCCCCTCGTTGGCGCGCTGCGGCGGCGCAGCTTCGAGAGCGTGGTCGCCGGCGGCCTGATGTACCTCCACGCCGACGCGGTCAACCTGCCGGCGGGCCTGCTACGGATCCGTTTCCCCGTCTTCCTCGCCGGTATCGTCGTGGGCAACACGCTGACGATGACGTCGGCCGTCCTCGCCGGGGCGTCGGTCGAGGGCAGTCTCGTGGGGGCCAAGGTGGCCGTCGACGGCACGACGCTATGGCTCGCGCTCGGCCTCTTCGCGGTCAGCCTGGCCCTGGCATCGTGGTTGCGAAGGCGCAACCGGCCGCACGAGGTCCCGTCGCCCTGATGCGCTGTCAGAGTTCCGAGAGCGGAGAATCCCACAATGGGGTTACCGCGCCACGAAGCCCGGCCAGCGTTTGGGCGCGACGACCGGGCTGAGCGCTCCCCGCGATGGGTGATGGACGGCGACCGCCCGACGGCGGCCGCCACCGGCACCCTCCACGCGCCCCAGGACGAACGCAGAGACGTTCGGAGGCGACGAACCGAGTATCCCCATCTGGGCATCAAGGGACTCGGGGAGCCAGTGATGCAACCGGCCGAATGGCGTCTGCACGGCACGATGGCCCGCGAAGGGCGCACGTCGATCGTCGCTCCTCCGCACCCGGGCACGGCAGACGACACCGACAACGGGTTGCATCCCGACCACACTAAGGAGTGGTTCGGATGCGTCACCTGGAGCTCTCGAAGATCCTCACGCTGAGCCTGGCGTTGGCCCTCCCGTCGGCCGCGTGGGCCCAGAGCACCACCAGCCACCGCGTCTCGGTCTCCATCCCCGTCGTCCTCCGGCTCCGGCTCGACGACGGCCGTACCGCCGACGAGGGCTCGGTCGACGTCCGCGTCCACGCCCGCACCGGCGTCACCACCATCGACCCGCGCGCCACCCGGGTGGCGGTGCGGGCCAACAGCGCCTGGCACCTCGACGCGCGCTTCCACGCGGCCGTCGGCAGCGAAGCCTTGGAGCTGAACGGGCGCCTCGCCGAAGGCCCATGGCTCGACCTCTGCACGGGCGCACGCCTCGCGACCGGCGATGCGAGCCGCGACTGGACGGTCTTCGAGGTGGCCTACGGCGTCGCGCATGTCCTTTCCAATGGACACTACTCGGGGACCGTCGTGTATACCCTGACGCGACCGTAGGCACGTGCGCGACACACTGCGTGAGGTTCTTCACGCCACACTGGGCCCGCCCGGCGATGCAAGAAACCTCACGCCCCTGTCGGCCCGAAAGTAAGGCGCTCGTAAGAGCCGGACTGCGAGACTCCGTCCATCGAAACGGGGGGCCGCCAAACCACGACCTGCGGCCAACACCCCCTTCGGACGCGATGAACTCCAACCCGTAACTGGGCGCTTGGGCTGGAGGGAGCGAGTAGCGCAACCACCAGAAGGTGCAGGAGATTCCCCATGAAGAAGTACCTGATCGTCACGCTCGCCATGTTCGTTCTCGGTTCGTTCGGAGCGGTGCTTGGCCAGGTCGAGCACGATGTCACCGTCGACATCCCCGAGGTCGTCACGATCCGCTTCACCGACGGCTCGAGCCGCGCGCCTGTCGACACGAACCTCGACCTCGAGTTCAACATCACCGGCGACGCCGCAGACTTCGCAGGCAGCTATGGTCCGAGCAACCTCGCCACCCGCGATTGGGCGGACGTCCAAGTCTTCCAGAACCGCGAGTCCTCGTGGGACGTCACCGTGTCGGTGACCGGCGAAACCGGCTTCGACTGGTCCAAGATCGTGGTCACGCCGTCCGGAACGGACGCCATCGCCAGCAGCTTCAACCTGACCGCTGATGACCTCGAGATCGCGGCTTGGGACGACCTGAACGCTGAAGCCCGAGGCTGGAACAGCCTCGGCTTCGGTCCAATCGACTTCGAGCTCACGTTGGACGGCACCGAGACCGCTGGAGAATACAGCGCGACGGTGGTCTACACCCTCACGGCCCCCTGAAGCCTAATGCTCTCCGAGGGGCTCGGCGACGCCGTGAGCGTCGTCGAGCCCTTCCTTGGTAGCGAAGCCCGACCTTCCCGGCTCCGCAGGAGGTGAACCTCGATGACAGCACACATCCTCCTGCGAACCCTCATCCTCCTGGCAGCAACGGTAATCTCGGCTGTACCCGCCGTCGCCCAATCCGTCGACCACGACGTCTCGGTCGTGATTCCAACGACGATCGGGATCCGCTTGGTCGGCGCGGGTACCGGTCCACGAGCGGTCGAGTTCGGCTACGCCGACGGGCATACCTCTTTCATGTCGGCCGCGGAGACAAGTGTGCGCCTCCCCCCCACCGCTATCAGTCGCTTCGACGACATCGAGGTGAACGTCAATGGCCTTGGCCTGTACTCCGTTTATGTCGAGGCCACGGCCTTCGCATATTCGGGGTCGGGAAGTAGCACTGGCCTCGAGCTCGACGATTTGCGCGTGAACCGCGGCAGCGTCTCCGGTCTCACCCAGAACGCTAACCAAGAGCCTTCTGGTTCCTCCGAAACCACGAAACGTCCTGGACCCTTGTGATCGCACCACGGCGCATCGGGAGGGAGTCTCTTCGGGACCACAGCGGCTGGCGCAGCCTCGGCTTCAGCGGCAGGGGCCATTCCTTGGCCGTCGACGGCGATGAGGACGCCGGCACCTACACGACGACCGTGACGTACTACCTCACGTTCCCGTGAACGCTGCCTCCGTACACTCGCGCATGCACCGCCTTCCGATCGCGCTTCTCCTCACCCTGCTTCTTGGCGCTCCTGCGTGGGGCTCCGACATCGGGCTGACACCGCCGCGCCTCGCGCTCGCCGCGCCCGCGGGGGGCACGGTCACGGCCACCTTCAGCGTCCTGACCAGCGCCGCCAGCGAGCAGTCGATCGAAGCGACCCTGAGCGATTGGTTCCTCGATATCGCCGGCGACATCAGCTTCCTCGCGCCGGGAACGCTCCCGGAATCCGCAACCGGCTGGTTGACGCTCGAGTCGGACGCGTTCGTGCTCGACCCGGCGAGCAGCCGCGAGCTCCGCTTGGAGGTCACCGTCCCGCCGGACGCCGAAGGCACGCACCAAGCGATGGTCTTCTTCACCGTCGTCCCCCCGCCCACCGACACGCCCGGCGTCGGCGTCACGACGACCACCCGCGTCGGCCTAACCGTGTACGTCACGGTCACCGGCACGGAGCGCACTGGCTCGGAGCTCGTCGACCTCTACCGCGCCGACGACACGACGCTCGCGGCGGTCGTCATGAACACGGGCAACACCGTCATGCGGCTCGGCGGCGTGATCGAGCTGCGTAACGAAGCGGGCGAGGTTGTGCACCGTCTGCCCGTACCCGACGTGCCCGTCCTGCGCGAGTCCGAGCGTGAGGTCCGCTTCCAACTGCCCGACGACCTGGAGTCCGGCTTCTACGTGGTGCTCGCCCTGATCGAGGACGACCGCGGAGGGCTGCTCGCCGGCGAACTGACCCTCGAGATCCCGTGAGCCGCGGCGCCAGCTTGGTACTGCTCGTGGCCGTGCTGGCGCTCGCAGGCAGCGCGCAGGCCCAGGTGGCGCGCCTCAGCCCCGTCTCGCTCGGGCCGGTGACCTTCACCGTCACCGACGCCGACCTCGCGGCCGCTCAGGGATGCCCCGGCTGCAACGTGGTCGCGCAGGACCCCGGCCCCGGGGTCGTCTTCGACGTCCGACGCCAGAACCCCAACCGCGTCTACGTCCTCGACGTCGCGCTCGACGGCTGGACGCCCGTCGGTGGGCCCACGCTCGAGGTGCAGCTGACGGTGACCAGCGTCGACGGGCGCACCACGTACCTCCAGACCGGCTGGACCGAGGTGAGCGAGGGCGCGACCGCGCTGTTCGACCAGAGCCAGGCCAACCAGGCCCGCGTTCGCGTGACGGCGAGCTACCGCTTGCGGCTCGGCGGCGACGAGGCCGCGGGGACGTTCACGACCCCGGTGACGTACCAGATCCGCGGCACGACCCAGACCGCCACGCACGCGACCCAGGTCGGTCTGCCGACCTTCCTGGCGATCCGCTGGGCCGGCGCACCTGCCTCGGGAAGCGCGACGCTGCGCTTCGAGTACGCCGCGTCGCCGATGACCTACCTCGACGCCGTCGCGTCGGGGAACCCGCTAACGCCGACGTCGGCCGACTTCGCGCGCCTCGAGGTGAGCACCAACCACCCGAGTGGCTACACGGTCACCGTCCTGGCGACGCCGCTCGACGCGCCGATCGGCGCCGCGAGCCTCGCGCCACGGCTCACGCTCGCGGGCGCGGCGGCCGATGGGCGGCGCTTCGTCGCGACCGGGCCGACGGACGGCTTCGTCACGCTCGCCACCCCCGACGACTTCGGGCTCGTGGTCGACGGCAGCGAGTCCCCCGGTGCCTACCGCATCGAGCTCCGCTACGAGGCGGCGCGCAACCCCTGACGTCGCTCGCCGCGCCTTACGGAGCGAGCACCCGGAACCGGAGCGGCGCGGTCGCGACGACGTCGTCGACCGTGGTGACGGTCAACGCGACTTCCACGACCGCGTCGGGCGCGTCCGCGGGCACGGGGAGCATCCCGGTCCAGCGCCCAGGCTCGCCCTCAGTGAGCGCGAGTGCCCCGAAGGGACCGTCGACCGTGACCGACGCCGCCGAGGCGTACACGATGACGTCGATCCGCAGGCCCGCCCCGGCGCGCACCGGCCCGTCCGTGGACGCGTCGAACAGCGCCGCTTCGGGGTCGACGATCAGCTGATCGCGCCGCCCCACGACGACATCCCCCGACCGCGCCACCACCTCGAACGGCCACACCCCCGCACCCGCCGAGGCCGGTACCACCACCCGACCGACCCAACCCGCGCCGTCCCGCGCGAGCGCCACACGCTCCGCACCCACCTCGAAGACCACCTCGTCCGCCTCGCCGGCGACCGCGACCCGCACCAAGGGCGCCGCCCCGGGCGGCACGCGGACGGCCTCGGCGACCACGGACCGGACCCGCAGGGCGCCTCCACCGAACGTCGCGACTCGCGCCGGCACCGGCCGCACGAGGATCGTCAGGTCAGCGGGCACGCCGGGCTCCAAAACGAGCGAGCGCACCGGCTCCCCCACCACGCTCGCGCCAAGCGCCAGGTCGAAGACCTCGATCCGCGCTGCCCCGGCCGGCAGCCCGCGCAACTCGAAGCCACCGGCCGCGTCGACCACGACCGAACGGCCGAGGCCATCGGCGTCGATCACCCGCACGCGGGCGGCGACGGGTCGAACCGGGTCGTCGGCGACGCCGTCCCCATCCCGGTCCTCCAGCAGCCGGCCGCGCAACACGGTCGTGCGTGCGACCGGGACGTCGAAGGTCGTGGTCGACCGCAGCCCGATCTCGACCGCTGCGCGGGTCGTGGAGGTCAACCGGTAGGCGATCGGCACGGTGGCGACCTCGACCTCGACCTCGTAACGGCCGGGCACCAGCTCGAGGCGGTAGGCGCCCGCATCGTCGGTGACCGCGCGGAACCGCCCGACGCGCACCACCACGCCCGCCAGCGGCTCACCGGCATCGGTCGCGGCCCGGCCCTCGAGCACCCCCGAACGGCGGCCGCCGGCGGCGCCGACGAGCGGCTCGGGAACCGGCAGGTCGAAGGCGTACGCGCTGCTCAGGGCCACGTCCGCGCGCCACCGGCCTGGCTCGTCCGTGCCGTAGCCGAGACCGACCGTCGTATCGAGCTCCCACGACCAAGGCCCGGCGGTCCACGCGACCACCGCGCCCGTCGCGACGTCACGCTCGCCCAGGTCCCACCCGAACGCGAGGGCCACGTCCACCGGATCCCCTGCGAAGCGCGCCTGGGCACCGACGCGGCCGCCGATTCGACCGGTCGCGGGGCGGTAGTCGAGGCGTGCGTCG
>JAABSI010000099.1 GCA_011390455.1 Trueperaceae bacterium | reverse complement strand
CGGCTGTCGAGGCCGTACTTGCCCGTCGCGAGCATGATCAGCTGCTGCATCTGCGACCCGGTGATCTGCGGGACGTCGTCCCAGGCGGCGGTCGGGAAGCCCGCGGTCGGGAAGCCCATGGACACCTCCTCAGCCCGCGACCGCGTCGGCGTGCGCCGACAGGTCCGCGGTGCTGTATACGTTCTGAACGTCGTCGAGGTCTTCGAGCGCCTCCATGAAGGCGACGACCTTCGCCGCGTCCTCACCGGAAAGCTCGGTGGTCGTCTGCGGCACCTTGGTCAGCTCGCTGGACTCCGGCTCGAACCCTGCCGCCTGCAGCGCTTCGACCACCGCGTAGAGCTCGGTCGCCGAGGTCGTGATCACCGTCGCCCCGTCCTCCACCTCGAGGTCTTCCGCCCCCGCCTCGATCGCGGCCTCGGAGACCGCATCGGCCGTGCTCGTGACCACGATCACGCCTTTGGTCTCGAACTGCCAGGCGACGCTCCCGGAGAGGTTCCCACCGCGCTTGGTGAAGACGTGGCGGACCTCGCCGGCCGTCCGGTTGCGGTTGTCGGTGAGCGCCTCGACGAGGATCGCCACCCCGGAGGGGCCGTAGCCCTCGTACGCGACGGTCTCGAACACCGAGCCACCCTCGGCGGCGCCTAGGCCCCGCTCGATCGCCCGGTCGATGTTGTCCACGGGCACGTTGTCGTTCTTCGCTGCGGCGAGCGCGTTCTTCAGCGCGAGGTTGGCCGAGGGATCGCCGCCGCCGCCCTCACGCACCGCGGTCTGGATCACCCGGATGTGCTGGCTGATCACCTTGCCGCGCTGCTTGTCGTTCACAGCCTTCTTGCGCTTGATCTGTGACCACTTGCTATGGCCTGCCACGTCGCCTGCCTTCCGCCGCTCGCTCGACGCGGCCGAGGGGGAGACCCTCGGCCGCGTCGAGCGGCGGTCGCATACAGGCATTGTACCCCAGGGCGCGCGTGGCACGACACGCGCGGCGCTGCCGAGGATCAGCGCGACTCCACCTCGTACGCGGTCTCGTAGACGCTCGCGTTCGCAGCGCCGCGCAGATCGTCGGCCACGGCCTCGGTCCACGCGTCGTAGCCCTGGACGTTCTGGTACCGGGCGGCGGTCCGCACCTCGGCGAACTGCGCGCGCAGGACCCAACGCCCCGTCGGCGCGCTCGCCTGGATGCGCTCGGACGGCGGAGCGTCGACGGGCGGCACGAGTTGGAACCCCGGGGAAACCGGCACGTTGCGCAGCAGCACCTCGATTCGTCCGTTGGGCGCCATGGCGCTGACGGTCAGGTACCCCGCCCGCGCGAACCGGGTCCGGAAGATGAGCGTCGAGGACGGCCGGATGGTGTTCGGGGTGACCTCGAACTGCAGGATGGAGCCGTCGCCGGGGAGCGTCGCGGGCGCGACCGGTCGTTCGGGATCGGGCCGCGACGGCTCCGGGCGGGCGGTCTCGCTCGGGGGCGTCGGCCGAACGGCGTCCTCGGCGTTGCCCGGAACGAAGGTCACCGAACAGGCCGCCAGCACCAAGGCGAGCGGGAGGACGAAGGGCAGGATCCGACGGGCGTGGGGCATACGGTTCCTCTCGTGCCGTCCGACGGACGGCGAAGGACGGCCGGGCGGGTGCGTCAACGGACGATCGAGAAGCGGGCCTCGGCCGTGTC
Organism: Trueperaceae bacterium; assembly: GCA_011390455.1. The sequence continues at coordinate 8,371 of JAABSI010000099.1, read as the reverse complement.
GTCGATGGCGTAGCCGGTGCCGTCGAGCTCGAGGCGGATGCGCGCGAACCAGGCGTCGATCCCGACCACGCCGGTGAAGATGACCGTCTCCGACGTGCGGCGCGGCGTGAAGTGCGCGCGCACCGCGTGGCGCCCGGTGGGGGGGACCGCCACGAACGCGATGCGCGCGTCCGACGCCGGGATCGACTGGATCCGGCCACCTTCGACGCGGACGTTGCGCGCGATCACGTACACGCTCCCGTCGGGATCGATGGCGGTCAGAGTGACGTAGCCGGCGGTCGCGGTGGCGATGCGGAAGGAGACCGCGTCGCCGACGCGGTAGATGCTGCGCACGCTCTCGAAGCGCTGGATGACGGCCGGCCGAGGCGCCGGACGCTCGACGTCGACGAGGACGTCGCCGGGAACGAAGGTGATCGTGCAGGCGGCCGTCGTGGCCACGAGCGCGACGAACGCGAGCGAGGCGGCGGCGAGGCGCCGAATGCGGTGCGTCATGAGGGTCCCTTCCGAGGTCGGACGCGGTCGCGATCGCGACCCAGATCCAGCCTAGGCGAGCGCGGCGGTCCGGTCGGTGAGGCGTGCGGCCGCCGCCATCACGGATCGCTCACGATCGCTCCGTGCCGAGCGCTCAGGGGAGCGCGTCGGGTCCGCGATCGTAGGTGGTGGTCAGGTAGGGGAGGCTGGTCTGGTGGTAGCGGCCTCGGTCGTCGTACCAGTACACGTAATCGCCGGCGGCGTTCTCGGAGCCGTCGTCCGAGCGGGCGCTGGCGCGCGTGACCTTGCCGTCCACCAGGCCTTCGAACACGGGCTCACCGGTCCACGAGTACACCGTGATGTACATGCGGACGTTCGTGAAGTCCTGGATGCTGCGCCGGATGCGGTTCTGGGTCTCGTTCCGGCACGCGGCCAGACCGGCCACCAGGAGCAGAACGGCGGCGACCATGACGAGGATGCGGCGGGTGCGTGGTTCCATCGGGTCCTCCGACCGAGGTTCGGCGACCGGTTCCGCACGCACGTGGCGGGCGCCGGCGCGATCGATCCCTCGACCTCAGGGTAGCACCGGCACGGTGCTGCGGACTTGAGTCGACCACGCTCACATCGGGTAGACTGCCGCCGTGAACGGAGCGATGCGCGACCCCTACACGGTCCTCGGCGTCCCGCGCGATGCGGACGCGGAGACCGTGAAGCGCGCCTATCGCGCCGCCGCCCTGCGCGACCACCCCGATCGCAACCCGGGCGATCCGGCCGCCGAGGAGCGCTTCAAGAGCGCCTCCGAGGCGTACGCCACGCTCCGCGATCCCGAGGCCCGTCGGCGCTACGACGCCTACGCGGCGACCGGAGGGCCCCCGGGCGGCGTGCCGCGGCCCGACTTCGGGACCGTCGACTGGCGCGCGATCTTCCGCGAGGCGGACGTGCCGATCGACTGGGCGCGCGCCGGCGGCGTCGCCACGACCGGGAACGTGGTCTTCGACGCCCTGTTCCAAGGCGTCGCCCGCGCCTTCCGGCACGCGGGGCTCGTGCGCGGCGAGGACCGCGAGATCCCGCTGCGGCTGGACTTCGCCGAGGCGCGTGAGGGCACCGCACGCCGGGTCCACGTGCCGGGGCCGGTGGTCTGCACCGAGTGTGGAGGGGGCGCGCGGTCCACCGGTGCCGCGTGCGCGACGTGCGGTGGGGAAGGGGTCCTGCGCGCCGGGACCGAGGTCGACGTGCGGGTCCCGGCGGGCGTGCGCCCTGGGCAGAAGCTCCGCCTGCAGGGGTTGGGGGGTCCGGGCCGACCCCCGGGCGACGCGTTCGTCGTGCTCGACGTCGCGCTGCCGTTGGGCGCCCGACTCGATGGGCGCGACGTCGCGACCGACGTCTTCGTATCGCCCGCCGAGGCGCGCACCGGCGCGGTCGTCCGCGTGCTCGGCCGCGAGGTCCGGGTCGCAGCGGGTGCGCGAGACGGCCAGACCGTCGTCGTCGCCGGTGGCGGCTTGGGTGGCGGCGCCCTCCGCGCCACCGTTCGGATCGATCCGTGGCGCGCGCTCGCCCGCGACGCCGTCGAGTGGACCGGAACGCGCCTGGCGCGTCCGATGGCCACGGTGCGCGACGCATGGCGCCGAGCGACCGGTGCCGGAGGAGGACGATGAGCGCGACCGAAGGGCCCGGACCCCGCAACGGCGACGACCCGATCCGCGACAAGGACAAGCCGCTCTACGTCATCAGCGTCGCGGCGGAGCTGGTCGACATGCATCCCCAGACGCTGCGCCTCTACGAGCGCAAAGGGCTCATCGAGCCATCGCGCAGCGCGGGCAAGACGCGCTTGTACTCGCAGCGCAACATCGAGCAGCTTCGTGAGATCCGGCGCCTGACGCAGGAGCTGGGCGTCAACCTCGCGGGCGTCGAGGAGATCATCCGCCTGCGCTCGAAGCTCGACGTGCTGCAATCGCGCATGGAGGAACGCATCGACACGCTCCACGATCGGTTGCAGCTCGAGCTCAAGGGCGCCCGGGCGCTTCCAGCCCAGGCCGGGCCGGGCCGGCCCGAGGTCGCGCCCGACGTGGAGCACGACCCCGACGACGCCGACATCGCCGAGACCGATCCGGCGCTCCGGCGCGGCCTCGAGCGCCTGCGCGACGGCAGCTGAAGAGCGTCCTGGAGCGGCGCGCCGGCTTCTCGGGAGGCCCTCCGGCGCGTGGTAGGCTCCCGCCCATGACCGACCTCCCCGATCCCGCCGTCGCCGACGCCGCCGTCGCCGCGTACGTCGAAGCGCACCGCGACCGCCTGCTCGCCGAGTTGTCCGACTTCCTCCGGATTCGCTCGATCTCCACCGACCCGGACCGCACCGCCGACGTGCGGGCGGCCGCGGACTTCGTCGCGGACGCGTTGACGCGCGCCGGGTTGACGGCCGAGGTCCACGAGACGGCGCGGCACCCGATCGTCACGGCGGCCTCGCCGGACGTCCCCGGCGCCCCGACGGTCCTCGTGTACGGCCATTACGACGTCCAACCGGCCGATCCGATCGAGCTCTGGCGCCACGACCCCTTCGAGCCGACCCTCGAGGACGGCGCCATCGTCGCGCGCGGGGCCTCCGATGACAAAGGGCAGGTCTTCGCCCACGTCAAGGCGGTCGAGGCGCTGCGCGAGCTCCACGGTGAGCTCCCGCTCAACGTGCGCTTCGTGGTCGAAGGGGAAGAAGAGATCGGGAGCCCGAACCTGGCGCCGTTCCTGCGGGCCCACCAGGACGACCTGCGGGCCGACGTCGCCGTGGTCTCCGACGGCGCGATGGTCGCTCCGGGCACGCCGACGCTCACGTACGGCTTGCGCGGCCTCGCCTACGTGACCGTGCGCGTGAAGGCCGCGGGGCGCGACCTCCACAGCGGGGCGTACGGCGGTGGCGTCCCGAACGCCCTGCTCGCCCTCGCCACCATGCTCGCGTCGCTCAAGGACGCCGACGGGCGCATCCTCGTCGAGGGCTTCTACGACGCGGTCGTCGACGTGAGCGAGGACGAGCAGGCCCGCATCGCCCAGGTCCCGTTCGACCGCGACGCGTTCATGCGCGACGCGGGCGTTCGTGCCACCCCGGGCGAGGCCGGGCGTGGGCTCCTCGAGCGCCTCTGGGCCCGCCCGACCCTCGACGTCCACGGCCTCGGCGGGGGCTTCACCGGCGCCGGCAGCAAGACGGTCATCCCTGCCGAGGGCGTCGCCAAGGTGAGCTGCCGGTTGGTCCCGGACCAGGACCCCGAGGTCGTCGTGGCGCAGCTGCGCCGCCACCTCGAGGCCGTCGCGCCCGAAGGGGTCGACGTCGAGGTCGTCGCCGAGGGCCTCGGTCACCCCGTGATCACCCCGCTCGATCACGAGGCGGTGCGCCGCACCGCGGGCGCCCTGGAGCGGGTCTGGGGCAAGCCGGTCGTGTACGCGCGCAGTGGTGGCGGGATCCCCGTCGTCGTCGAGCTCGAGCGGATCCTCGGCGCCGCGCCGGTGCTGCTCGACATGGGCCTCGAGGACGACCGGCTGCACGCGCCGAACGAGAAGTTCGACGTCGTCAACTACCTGCAAGGCATCCGCGCGAGCGCGGCGACCCTGCTCGCGCTCGCCGCGCGCTGAGCGGTCGCGCTCCGACGTGCGCCTCACGCAGCTGACGCTCGCGGGCTTCAAGTCGTTCGGGAACCGCACCACGGTGGAGTTCTCGCCCGGCGTGACGGCTGTCGTGGGGCCCAACGGCTCCGGTAAGAGCAACCTCCTCGATGCGCTCAAGTGGGTGACCGGCGGGGGCCGCGCCCGCGAGTTCCGCGCCGAGGCGAAGACCGACCTGATCTTCCACGGCGCCGACGGCAAGCGGGGCCTCGGGTACGCCGAGGTCGAGGTCGAGCTCTCGGACGGCAAGCGTACGCTCAAGGTGCGGCGCGACCTCGACCGCGACGGCGCGAGCAGGCTCCGCCTCGACGGTCGGGCGGCCCGCTTCCTCGACGTCGACGAGGCCCTCGCCGGCTCGGGCCTCGGGACGGCGGGCGTCGCCGTGATCGGTCAGGGCGAGGTCGCCGGGGTGCTGATGGCGGACCCGGCGACGCTGCTCGGGTACGTCTCCGAAGCGGCCGGCGTCGCCCGTCTGGCCGGGCGCCGCGAGCAGACCCAGGCCCGGCTGGACGCCGCCCGCCTCCACCTCGCGCGCCTCGAGGACGTGCTCCTCGAGCTTCGCGAGCGCATCGAGCTGCTGCGCCACGAAGCGGAAGCCGCCGAGCGGCACGCGGCGCTGAGCCGGGAGGCGTTGGTCCTGCGGGTGACCGCCGGGCACGCCCGGGTCGCCGCCCTCGAGGCCGAGGTCGCTGCGCTGCGCCGCGAGGCGGCCGGGTCGGAGCACGAGGTCCTCGAACTGCGCGAACGAGCTGCCGCCGCACGGGCCGCGACCGAGGTGCTGCGAAGCGAGCGCACGACCGTGGAGGCGGCCTACCGCGACGCGCTGGCCGCCGCCGCGAGCGCCCAGGGTGCCCTCGACGTAGCGCGCGCCGAGGTTCGGCGGGCGGAGGAGCGGGCGGCCAGCCTGCGGGCGACCCAGGAGGCGGCCTGGACCGAGATCGCGCGGCTCGAGGCCGACGCGGAACCGGAAGCGCCGACGATCGATCGCGCCGGGGCGGCCGAGGCCGCGGCGGCGGCCCGTTCGGAGGCCGACCGCGCCCGGGCTGCGTTCGAGGCCGCGGAGCGGGCGCATCGCGACGCCGCGGCCGAGCTCGACCGGGTGCGCACCGCCCGCACGACGGCGGAACGGGCGTGGGCCGCGTACCACGCGCGCCGCGAAGCGCTGCAGCACGAGCGCGACGAGGTCGAGCGCGAACGCGCGGCCCTCGAGCACGGCGGCGCCCCCGCCGGTGCCGAGGACCTCGAAGCGTTGCCGGCCCGCGCCGAAGCCGCTCGTGAGGCCGTGCAAGAGGCCGCCCGAACCGTCGACGCCGCGCGCGCGGAGCTCGAGCGCGACCACGCGGCGCACGCGGCCGCGCACGCGGAAGCCGCCGCGCTCGGCCGAGCCGCGGAGCGCCTCCGGGCGGCGTTCGAGGCGCGTCGCGGGTACGCGCAAGGACCGCGCGTCGCGCTCACGTCGGGCATCGCCGGCGTGCGCGGCAGCGTCGCCGACCTCTTTCGCGTCGCGCCGGGGCGCGAGGCCGCGATCGCCGGCGCGCTCGGCCGGCGCGCCGAGTACGTCGTCGTCGACACGGCGGAGACGGCCGAGGCGGTCCTCGCCGCGGTCCGCAGCGCGAGCGGCTGGGCGACCGTGCTGCCGCTCGACCTGCTGCGGCCGCCGCGAGGCGGGAGCGATCCGGCCTGGGCGCACGAACCCGGCGTCCTCGGCGCGGCGGCCGACGCCGTCGACGTCGATCCGATCGACCGACCGGTCGTCGAGCAGCTCTTGGCCCATACCTTCCTCGTGCACGATCTCGCCGCCGCGACGGCGCTCGCGCGTCGCCACCGCGATCGCCCGCGGCTCGTCACGCTCGACGGCGACGTGGTCGAGGCGAGCGGCGCGATGAGCGGCGGCCGGCGCAGCGGAGGGGCAACGGTCTTGGGGCAGGCGCGCGATCTCGAGGACGCCGAGGCGGCGGCGCACGCCGCGGCCGAGGCGGAGCGCGCCGCGCGCGCTCGACTCGAGGGCGTGCGCGGGCGGCTCCAGGAGGCGCTCGACCGGCAGCGAGCCACGACGACGGAGGCCGACGCCCAGGTCGCGCAGCACGCGGAGGCGGTGGACGCCGCGGCCCGCCTCGGCGATCGCCGACGCGACCTGGAGGTCCGCCGCGAGCGCTTGGAGGCGGCGCTGGCTTCCTTGGCCGCCCCCGAGGCGTCCGACGACCCGGCCGCCCTCGCCGCCGCCGAGCAGCTCGAGGTCGACGCGCGCGCGACGTCCGCGAACGCGCGTCGAGCGTGGGAGGAGGCCGCGCAGATCGCCGCCGACGCCGCTCAAGCCGCGGCCGTCACGACCGAGCGCTGGCAGGCCTACGAGGCCCGGCGCGCGGCGTACGCGGCCGGCCGCGCGCGGGCGGGGGAGTTGCGCCAGGCCGCGACCGTGCGCGCCGCCGAGCTCGTGACGGCCGACGAGGCGGTCGCGGTGGCCCGCCAGGCCGCCGGCGACGCCCAAGCGGCCCTGCCCCGCGACGTCGGCGAGCGTCGCGACGCGCTCGCCGCGTTCGACGTGCGCCTGCGCGAGGCCGAACGCGAAGCCCGGGTCCAGACCGAAGCGCAGGCCCGGGCGGGGGAGGCCTGGGAGGCCCGTCGCCTGGCGTTGGCGCGCCGGGAGGCGGCCCTCGAGGTCGCGCTGGAAGAGCGCACCGCCCTGCCCCAGGGCGTCGAACCGCTCGAGATCGGCGAGCGCGCGGCGCGATCGCGGCTCCGCGACGTGGAGCAGGCGCTCGAGGCGCTCGGGGCCGTCAACCACCGCGCCAGCGTGGACCATGCGGCGCAAGCCGCGCGGCTCGAGTCGCTCGAGGCCGACGCCGCGGAGGCGACCGAGGCGGTCGAGGCGCTGGACGGCACCCTCGAAGCGATCGACACCGAGACGAACGCGCGCCTCGGAACCGCCCTCGAGGGCCTCCGCGAAGGGTTCGCGGACCACGTGCGGCAACTGTTCGGCGCGACCGCGGTCGGGGCGATCGAGGTCGAGCACGAGGGCCCGCGGCCGCTCGGGTTGCGCATCCGCCTGCAGCCACCCGGCAAGCGCACCCAGTCGCTGAACCTGCTCTCGGTCGGCGAACGTTCGATGGGGGCCTTGGCGTTCTTGTTCGCGCTGATGTCGGGCGACGGCGGCGGCCTGCCGATCGCGGTGCTCGACGAGGTCGACGCGCCGCTCGACGAGGCCAACATCCGCCGCTTCTGCACCTTCGTCGAGGCGCAGGCGTCGCGCGGCACGCAGTTCGTCCTGATCACCCACCAGAAGGCGACCTTCGAGGTGGCCGACACGCTCTGGGGCGTCACGACGGAGGCGGGTGTCTCCCGGGTCTTCGGGATCCGCCGCGACGACCCGCGCGCGGCGCCGCGCCAAGGTGCCGAACCGACCTCCGCCTAGGGTCGGTAGGGCAGCACCCAGGGAGGGCTCGCCCACGTGCGCGGCGTCGCCGCCAGGTCGACGGTCGGATCGATCGGCATCCGAGGCGGACGGCCGTTCAGCGCGACGAACGCCAACGCGTGGACGGCGACGTCGTGCCCGGGACCCGGGGCCTTGCCGAAGTCGGGGGCTGGCGGTCATGCTGTGGCCACGCACGTTTAAGGAGGCGCGCACGCCATGGACGAACCCCGAACGACTCCGTTCGAGCGCATCGGCGGTGCCAAGACGGTCGCGTCGTTGGTCGACGCCTTCTACGACCGCGTCCTCGCGGACCCCGAGCTCGCGCCGTTCTTCGAGCATGCGGACCTGTCGCGGTTGCTCGAGATGCAGCGCATGGTGTTCTCGATGGCGCTGGGCGGCCCGGAGTCCTACGAGGGCCGTCCACTCGCGCACGCGCACCGCGGGCGTGGCATCACCCGCGAGCACCTGCAGCGCTTCACGGACCACCTGTTCGCGACCCTCGAGGAGTTCGAGCTCGACGAGCACGAGCGGCACGACATGATCGCGCGCATCAACACGTACTCCAGCGAGATCCTCGGGGGCTTCGGGGTATCGGGCTGACGCGAAGACCCAGCTCCTTCGTGGGTGGGTCCGCCTAGCTAGAATCCAACGCGGTTTTGATAAGTTGTCTTATCACACCTCGCTCGAACCCGTTCGTTCACTCGAGATCGAGGGCCTCGAGCACCCACGCCACCCACACGGCGAACGCCGCGCCGCCGACCTCGTCGGCCTCCTGGTGGCGCGCGTCGGCCAGGTCGATCACGTCCAAACCGACCTTCGACCCGTCCGGACGCACGTTCGTGCGCA
>JAABSI010000098.1 GCA_011390455.1 Trueperaceae bacterium | reverse complement strand
AATGGCACGATCTTCCTCGTCGGCATCGGGGTCTCGCTGCTCGTGGTCGTGTACCTCGTGCTGCTGGTGGTCGCGTCGCGGGGTGACACGGCGCGGCGTCGAGGCTGAGCCGACCTCGTCGGTGAAGGACTGAGAACACACGCCCCGATGCGCTCGAGCCGGGCGTTCGGAATGGTTCCGTGGTCGAACGCACGACCCCGGCCCTCGCGGTGCGCTCGTTCAGCCGTAACCGCCCGAGCGGCCGTGCTGCCGCGAGGACGATGGGGCATGGCTGCATGGCACGGGGCCACGGCCGAGCGGGCCCCAAGAGCAGCGCGTCCGGCGCGGGGTCGAGCGACCGCCTCACGCTCGATGTACCGTGACCCCATGACCACCCCCGCCCCCCGCTGGGCGATCCTCGACGGCCAGCGGGTCCCCCACGACGCCGCCACGGTCCACGCGAGCGACCTCGGCCTCCGGCGCGGCTACGCCGTGTTCGAGGCCTTCCGCGTCGAGCAGGGCGTGCCACTCTTCCTCGAGGACCACCTCGCCCGGCTCGCCCGCTCGGCAGACGCCGTCGGCCTGCCCCTCCCCCGAGGCACCGACGGCGTGGGCGCCGACGTGCACGCGCTCATCGACGCCAACGGCCCCGGCGTCATCGCCGCGCACGTCCTCCTCACCGGCGGACCCTCCGACGACGGCATCACCTTCCACACGCCCACGACGGTCGTCACCACGCTGAACGTCGGGCCCCGCGCGACGGCGCCCACGGGCGCCACGCTCATCAGCCACCAGCACACGCGCCAGTTCCCCGAGGCGAAGACCACCAACTACCTCACCCTCATGCGCCTCGCCCCCGCCATGCGCGCCGCCGGCGCGATCGACGTCCTCTACCACGACGGCGTGCACGCGGCCGAGTGCGCCCGCTCCGCCCTGGCCATCGTCCGGGACGGCACGCTCGTCACGCGCGCCGACGGCGTGCTGGCCAGCGTGAGCATGAAGCAGGTGGTCACCGTCGCGCGCGAGCGCATGCCCGTCGAGGAGCGCGCCATCCCCCTCGAGGAACTCCATGGGGCCGACGAGGTGCTCACCTCCGGCGCCGCCCGCGGCCTCGTCCCGATCGTGGCCATCGACGGTCGCCCGGTCGGCGAAGGGATCGTGGGGCCGCACGCGCGGGCGCTCTTCGCGGCCTTCGCCGAGCACGTCGACCGGTACGTGGCGGCGCGGCGGGGGTCGGCAGGCGATCGCTAGGAACGCTCAGCCCGTGATGAGGATGCGCTCGTCACCGAAGCGCGCGCTGACCTCGAGCTCGCCGCCGAGGGCCTCGAGGTAGGCGCGCAGGGTCTCGAGTTGGGTGTGGTCGATGGCGCCCCGCTCGATGCGCGACACGCGCGACTGTGACACCTGGAGCCGCTCAGCCAACGCCACCTGCGTCATGCCGAGCGCCTCACGAAGCTCGGCCAGCCGGTGAGCCCGCACCTCCGCGAGCTGCCGCGCGCGCGCATGGGCGACCCGGGGCTCGTTCAGGCGACCGTGCGAAACGACTTCGGATCCGAGTCCCTTCCAGGTCCGGGCCATCGTGCTACCTCCCTCGTCTCGCGGTCGCATCACGGACCCATCTCCTCCGCGATCCACGCCGCGGCCACCTGTTCGGCGGTCAGGGGGTCCGCCTGCAGCAAGCCCTCGTACCAGTCCACGACGGGATCGAGGAGGACGACGTCCCAAGCCGCCATGCCAGTATACCTCACGGGTTCTATGACTTCTGAATCATGCGGCGGCGCCGAGTCAGAAAGCGCGTGAGCCAGGCAGACGCCAGCAACCGGTGGCAGTGCATCGCGCCAAGATCTAGAGCATGGGCTCAGTCTGCACGGGACGGGGTGAACCAGCCCCGACCCGAGGCATCGGTGCCCAGCAACGCTCGGCACAAGCCGGCGACGCCGGGATCCCACGTCGAGACGTGCCAGCCGTTCATCCGCGCTCGCCGCGATCCAGCCGAGCAGGCACGACGATCACGTCGACGCCGAGTCGGGGCGGCCCCTCAGCCACGCCGTCCGACCCGCAGCGGATCGACGACGTCGAGGAACCCGAAGCGGTGGAAGTCGCGGTCGCGCGTCACGATGCGACCGACCCCGTGCTCGCGCATGAGGACGGCGGTGTGGAGGTCGTGCAGGAGGTTCCCGCGTGCCTCGGGGACTTCGGCGAGCGATGCGGCAAGTACCTCCGCATGGCGCGCGGTGGGGGTCAGCAGGCGGGCGCTCGGCGAACTCAACAAGGCGTCCAGGAAGGCGTGTGCCACGGGCGCCGACCACGGGCGCGGGTAGACGCGCGGGTGGGTGGCGACGCCAAGGAACTCGTAGGCGATGCCCCAGGTGAGGAACCAAGGGATGGGACCGGACCGCAGCCCTTCCAGGAAGCTGCGGCACGGCGCGTGGAACTCGCTGCTCTCGTCCGCTGCATACAGCAAGACGTTGGTGTCGACGACGAACACGCCGTTCAGTCCCGGTCGAGGAGCGCGAGCAGCGCGTCGCGGTCGGCGACGTCGACGCGGGCGCCACCGCCGTCCCAGCGTGGCAGCGCGGGAAGGGGCTCCTGCGCCGCCGTCGGCTCGTCCAGCACCCGGCGAAGGCCCGCCTCGACGAGCTCGGACATCGTGACGCCGCGCCTCGCGGCCTCCTGGCGCAGGCGCCGGACGACGGTGTCGTCGATGACCAGCGTGGTCTTCATATGGTTCACCATACGACACGTATGGATGTACGGCAAGCTGCTGGCACCGCGGCCCACGTCATGCTGCGATGCACGAGTCCACCGTCCGTATCAAGAAACACCGAACGACGCTCCACGCGGCGCCCAAAGCGTGCACCGCGTCCCTCAACGGCCCGCTTCGACCAGCTCCCGATCACGCGCGACGGCTGCACCCATCTCGTCATCCGGCCCGGCATCCCACGACCCCGGCAGGCGGCCAGCCCCACGCCAGAACGGGCGGGCGCCCACCGCGGGACCGGACCCGCTCGGGCGGGGCCGCCCGACCGCGCGCACCGACTCCACGTCCGGCGGCACGCGGCACCACGCGGCGAGGATGTCGGCGGCGCCGAACACCCAGCGCAGGTCCACGTCACCGAGTTCCTCGTTCTGCAACGCCGGCACGAAGTGGCCCATCCACTGCCGCAACTCCCTGGATGGCCGGTGCCCCCGCCGCCACGCGGCGACGACGGCCGCGGCGATCGCCTCGAGCTCACGCACGTGGTGGGCCGGAACGCCTCGGCGCAACACGTGGAGCGACCCCAGCCCCAGTGGCACACGCGGCCCCGCGTGCCCGAGCAACACGTGCGCCACCTCGTGCAGCAGGACGTCGAAGGTCGTCGTCCAGTTCTGGGCCGGGTTGAGCACGACCACGAACTCGCCGATCGTCACCGCCGGCAGCGAACGCGCGTCGAGCCCGGCCGGCGGCGCCCGGCGATCGCGCCGGCGGGCCTGCCGCTCGCTCGGCCGGTAGACGAAGCCACCCAGTTCGACTTCGCGTTCGCACCACGTGACCGCGATGCCCTCCGACTCCGCGTTCGCCAGCAGGCACGCGAGGTCGTGCGCGGCGTCGAACGAAGCCGCCTCCTGCGGTTCGCCGGGCACCGGCACGCAGCCCACGCCCAGATCGGCCCCGCGCGGCACCCCCTCCTCGGCGAGGGCTGCCTCCGCCCGCGGGCCGGTGTCGTCCGCCGCCTGGGCCGCCCTCACGGCCGCGACGTGGGACGCCCAAGCCGTGCCCGGCCCCCGTCGCGCACAGGCATGCAGGTACCGCCACAGCGCGAGCGGCGAAGCGTCCGGTCGGATGCGCACCAGGTCGCAGGGTGGGGAGTCCGACGCCAGAACCATGATCGATTGTACGAGGCGAGCACGCCGGGCCAGGGGCCGGACACCAACCTGACCACGCCCGATCTCGGCCCGCCGGCGGGCCACCACTGCCCTATCCCTGACGGAGTACGTCACGCCGGACGCCGTCCCACTCGAGCACGGGATCGGCCGGATCCTGCAGCGCCTGGAGGGCCACAGCGACGTCCTCGACGTCGTCCAGGTAGACCTCGATGGCCCGCCGCACCACGTCCGAACGCGTGCAACGCAGCTGCGACGCGGCATCATCCAACGCGGCCACGAGCTCGTCCGGCAGGCGAGCGGTGATCTGGGTCACGAGAGCCTCCAGACCCAAACGGTAGACGAGACGCCGACGGAAGGCAACCGCTGCCACCGCGCGGAACTGACAGCGGGCCACGCGAACGACGGCCCGGTCCCGCGCGCGACCACCGGATACACTCGCCCTCGTGGACACCCACCCGACGTCGGACGCGACGCCGCGGGCCGCCGAAGACGGCCAGACGGGTTACGTCGTCGATCGCTTCGGCAGCATGCGGTTCGCCGACGTGCTCGCCTCGCTCGTGCGGGACGTCGACCTCGACACCGTGGCCGACGCGATCCACGCATACGGCTTGCAGGCCGTCGCCGAGCAGTACCTGCGCGCGCTCATCGACGCCGGGGTCGTGCATGCGGACGCGGCAGGGGCGTACGCCGAGGAGGACCGCATCCTCGACGCCGACGCCCAGGCGTCGCCCACCGTGCACCCGATCACCGTGGCCGACCTGGCCGACGAGTTCACGCGCCTCGACCTGACGGATCCCGCGACGTCGTGTAGGTAGGGGACCGCGTTCGGGCGGTTCCACAGGGGCCATCTCAACGGCCGCGACGCGCCCCCCTACCGCAACGCCAACTCCATGAACCGCCAATGCGGCCACAGCTCCTTCGGCACCTCGGCGCCCTCGTAGGGCTCGCGATCGACGAAGCCGGCCGCCTCGTACGTGCGGTGGGCCGCCCCCATGAACGGACCCGTGTCCAGCCGCAACTCGTCGTACCCCAACGCACGGGCGTCGTGCACGAGCTGTGCGAGGAGCGTCGCGCCCAGCCGCCGGCCGCGATGCTTCGGACGGACGTACATCCGCTTCACCTCGGCGACGCCGTCGGCGAAGCGACGCAGGGCGCCCATGCCCACCGGGGCGCCGGCCACCTCGACGAGGTAGTACCTGCCGTGGCGCTGCGCCGCGGTCACCATCGCGTCGAGCGAACCCTCCGTGTACGTCCGCACGTCCGCCCCGAGCAGGTCGCGGAGCCGGAGGCCGAAGAGCTCCTCGGAGATCTGCTCGATCCAGCTCAGGTACTCGACGTTCAGCTCCAGGATGGCGGGCCGATGGGCGGCGAGGTCAGCCGGGACGAGCCGGACCGCGCCGTTCGAGGCACTCATCGAGCGGGCTCCGCGGACTTGCGGGCGTCCTGGAAGGCGGGTGGGCGAGGCAGCGGGTTCTGCATGAAGTACCCTACACGTCCCCTGGGGTCGCCGCGCTCGAACCTGCTGCATGCCGGCCTCGTCGATGGCCATCGGCGGCTGGCACGGGCCGTCGACGCATCGGCGACCCCCGATGGGCCAAGGGCGCCGGACGCGCATGGTTATACTGAACCCACTCCACAAATCCCGTTCGAAGAGACCTCCGGAGGCGCCATGTACCTGTACGTCGAGATGTGGAACGCGAAGCCGAGTTGGCTCGCGCTGTCGTTGCCCGAGCGGAAGCAGTTCATGGAGAAGGTCGCCGAGGCCTCCAAGGGGCTCCAGCCGCTCGGCGCCGAAGTCCTTGGGGCATGGATCAACGACGAGGACGTCGATCACAGGCTCGGGAAGACGTACTTCACCGCCTTCAGGTTCCCGAACAAGGAGGCCGTCCAGGCTTTCGAGGCGATCGTTCGAGGCTCCGGGTGGTACGACCTCTTCGAACAGACGAACGCCTCGGGCGAGATCGACACGTTCGCGAACGTCATGGAGCATGCGCTGTCGCTCTGATGCGGCAGACCGAGGGGAACCCGATGACCATCGACCCTGAACGTGCCCGCGCGCTGGCGGCGGCCTACACGACGGCCTGGAACTCGGGTTCGCCCGATGCCGTCGCCTCGTTCTTCGCCCCGAACGGGCAGATCGTGATCAACCGCGGGAAGCCGTGGATCGGCCGCGAGGGCGTCGCGGCCATGGCCGCCGGCTTCTTCGCCGACGTCCCGGACCTCACGCTCGCGTGCGACGAGGTGCGCTGCGCGGGCGATCACGTCCTGTTCGTCTGGACGTTCACGGGCACGCACGCCGGCACGAAGAACCCGCTGCGGGTGGCGGGGTGGGAGGAGTGGGACCTCGATCCCGACCTGCAGGTCGTCGCGTCGCAGGGTTGGTTCGACGCGGCGGACTACGAGCGCCAGACCACGGCCGGGTAGTGGCGGTGAACGGGCACGGTGGCGGGTTCGACGTGGAGGCTGCACTTGCCATCGTCGAGCAGCGGAGCAGGGCTTTCGAGGACGCCTTGAAGCGGGGGGATGCGGCGGCGGTGGGCGAGATCTACACCCTCGACATGAAGATCGTCGGCGCATACGCGGGTCGAGCGAACGTCGTCAAGGACGCGCAAAGCATGATTGACGCCGGCAAGACGCTGGCCCTGAGGGTCGTCGATGTCTGGGGAAGCGGCGATCTCATCGTCGAGGACGCCACCATCGAGTTCATGGACGCCAGCGGCGCGATCACGAGCCAAGGAGACGTGTTGCTGGTGTGGAAGCGGGAGGAGGACGCCTGGCGGATCTTCCGCGACGTCTACAAGCCGGCGGCCAAGTAGCCGGCCACGGCGAACCCGCCTGACGACGGGCTGGGCCCGCGTGGCGCGGCACACGGAACGGCGCCCATCCGTTGCGCCCGATCACCCGACTATGTGCTATATGTGGACCCGGGAGGCCGCGCCGTGCCGCAACTGCACCTGTACGTGTCCGACGACGTCGCCACCGCGCTGCGCGAACGCGCGCGCGAGCGCGGCACGAGCCTCTCCAGGCTGCTCGCCGAGATCGTCACCCGCGACGCCCGCCGCGCGTGGCCCGAGGGCTGGTTGGAGCGCGTGGCCGGCGCCTGGACCGAACCGTGGCCGACGTTCGACGATCTGCCCCCGGACGAGCGGCGCCCCCTGTAGATGCTCCTGCTCGACGCCAACGTCTGCATCGACGTGCTCCGCGGCCGCGCTGACGTGGTCGCGCGCCTCGCAGCGCACGGGCCCGCCGGGCTGTTCCTGTGTTCGATGGTCAAGGCGGAACTCGCCTACGGCGCCCGGCTCGCCGCCGACCCGATCCGCGCCGGCGACCTCGTCGACACGTTCTGTGCGCCGTTCGCGTCGCTGCCATTCGACGACGCCAGCATCGACGCCTACGCCCGCCTTCGCGCCGACCTCCACACGTCGGGCGCCACGATCGGCGCCAACGACCTGGTGATCGCGGCGACCGCCGTCGCCCACGGACTCGGCTTGGTCAGCGACGACCGTGCCGCGTTCGCGCGGCTGCCGGGCCTGACGGTCACGTCGTGGCGGGACGGTTGACGGGGCGTGGTCCCGACCGCCACCGCGCCACCATGAGTTCGACGTCGCGCCTCACCCCCCGATCCGCACCACCTCGAAGCCGCCGAACACCTCGAAGTCGCGCCCATCCGTCGTGACCAGGCGCGACACGCCCGCGGCGCGGTAGCTCGCGGCCAACATCGTGTCGAGCAGGCGCTTCCGTCCCAGACGATGCTCGGCCATCCAGTCCAGGAAGATCGCCACCGCGTCCCCGTCGGCGGCCACCTGTCGGCACTCGCGCGCGTGCCACCAGCGCGACACCACGGCCAGCGCGTCCGCCATCGACAGCGGACGCTCGAAGCGACGCGGATCCGTCACCACGTGCGCGTACTCCGCGAGGACCTGCGGGGCGAGGGCCAGCGCGCCGTCGCGCCCGCGGACCTCGTCCGCGAACCAGCGCCAGGCGGGGGCATGAGCGGGGTGCTCGCGCACGGTGACGGCCACCAGGACACCGGTGTCGACGCCGACCGTCATCGCTCGTCCAGCATCTCGTCCAGCAGGTCGTCGTCCGCCGACAGGGGGCGCAGCACGCCCCCCAGGCTCACGGGCTGGAACTGGCGGAGGTCCGCATTGGGCGCGAGGTGCGAGCGCCGGTACGCCTCCATCGCCTCACGGATCAGCTCCGACGTGGGGCGACCCATGGCCCGCGCGGCGCGGCGGTACTCCGCGTACACCGGCTCGGATACATTGATCGTGATGGTCTTCATATGGTGATCGTACTGCATCTCGAGCACGTCGGCCTCCCACGCATCGGGTCCGCCGAGCCCCGCCGATCGCTCCCGGTCCTGCGATCGGGTCACGAGGCTAGGCGCGGCGCACGTCCGACGGCCACCCTCGCATCCTGAAGGCGGTCCCGACGGCCGGGCCCGGCCATGGCCGGGCCGCTCTCGGCTCGTCACCGGTAGCGCCTCGGCCACGGCGAAGCCCAGCGCCGGCTCGCGCGGCCCCGCGCCGCCGCGTTCGAGTGGCCGAGCTGGGCCAGATGCTGGGAACAGGACGCCCACTGCGTCGGCGTCGGCCCCCCCGATCGAGCCCACGCACCGCCCAGCATAGGAGGTCCATCGATGCCCTCCTCGTGCTCCTCCCGCGCCGGCCGGCCGCTTCGACATGGTGCCGCCAAGGCGAGAGCTCAGCGGCGTACGTCATCGCAACGGCACACCCCGGCGCGGCGCCGTCCGACGACCCAAAACCATCGGGGCCGTGGCAGGAACGTCCTGCCCGGCCCCGTCATGAGCGTTCGATCGGACGCCGCTACGGCGCCAGCGGACGACCCGTCAACCGGATGACGCCTTGGGCGATGTTGAGCATCCCGGTGAAGCCAACAACGGTGTGGTTCAGGAAGGCGTACTGCGGGGCCATCGTCTGGAACCACGCCGCCCCGTGCGACGGGATGTCGACGTCCGCGGGCTCGAACTCGGGATCGAGGAACGCCTCGAGGAACCCTGGGGACGGCTCACCGATGAATCCCTTGAGCGTGATGGCGACGGTCGCGCCATCTGCGTCCACCAGCAACCAGCGCGCATCGATCACACCGACGCCGTCGTGGCGGAAAAGCAGGTAGTCGATCCCGCTCGTCGTCGCACCGGCGAACAGGCCCTCGGTGACGACGCCGCGGGTGTGACCGTCGATCCGCAACCCCTCCGGCACCAAGCCGACGAAGTCCTGGCCGACGGCCTCACCTTCCAGCACGAAGAACGGCGTCTCGATGGCACCTTGCGCGATCGCGGTGCCCAGCATCGCCACCACGGCGATCATGAGGGCGGCGAACAGCAGCCTCTTCATCGCTTCCTCCTCACTCGGCTCGAGCGCTGCCCGTGCCCCCACGGGGCACGACAGCACTCGACGTTGGGAGCAGCTCGTCGGACAGTCACCAGCGCGCCTTACGTCGGCAACGCGCAGACGCCGTGCTTACTCCGCCAACGACGTGAACGTCAGGCGGATCACGCCCGTTGCAATGTTCTGGGTCCCGGTGAAGCCGAACACCGTGTGGTTCAGGAAGGCGTGTTGCGGCGCCATGGTCTGCCACCAACCGACTCCATGGTACGGCAGGTCCGTGTCGGCCCACTCGTAGTCGGGGTCCAGCCAGGCTTCGATCGATGGCATGATCGTCGGATCTCCGAGGAAGCCCTTGAGCCTCATGCCGATCGGCGATCCATCGGCCAAGACGCCGTACCCGCGCACGTCGCTCACACCGACGCCGTCGTGCCGGACGAGGAGGAAATCGGTGGCCGAGCCGGTCGCCCCTGCCATGAGCCCGTCTCCGCCGACGAGGACCGTGTGGCCGTCCAACCGTACGCCCTCGGGTACCAGTCCCACGAAGTCGGGGCCCGTCATCTGGACTTCGATCGAGAAGGACATCGGCGTCTGTGTCTCGTCTGCGGCGGCGGTGCCGATGACCATGAGCGTAGCGGCGAGTCCAATGGCCAGCAGTAGCTTCTTCATCGCCTCCTCCTGTCTCGCGCGCTGCCCGTGCCCCCGTCGAGTACGGGCGCGCTCGAAGTTGGAGAGCGTCTCGTATGCCTACGGATCGCTTGGCACCTCCGCGGACTCTCCCGGCGCCGGCGAGTTACGCGCCCGCGTGGCGTCGGTCAGGATCCCAGGAAGTGATCGTGGTGGCGGTCGCGGGTTCCGGCCCGACACGCGGACCAGGGCCGTCCGGCGCCCAACCCAGGGCCGGCCGTGACCCTTGCCCCGAGTATAGGCCAGCGGGTGTCACGAATGGCTGCACCGCGAAGTCGATCTCGAGCTCGGCGAGAGAGGGCGAGCACACACGCACCTGA
>JAABSI010000097.1 GCA_011390455.1 Trueperaceae bacterium | reverse complement strand
CCTTCACGATCACCAACGGCGGCGTGTTCGGGTCGCTGATGTCGACCCCGATCGTCAACCCGCCGCAGAGCGGCGTGCTCGGCATGCACGCCATCCAGCAGCGGCCGATCGCCGTCAAGGGCGAGGTCGTCGTCCGCCCGATGATGTACGTCGCGCTGACCTACGACCACCGCATCGTCGACGGCCGCGAGGCCGTGACCTTCCTGCGGCGCATCAAGGAAGGCGTCGAGCAACCGGCGCGGATGCTGCTGGAGGTCTGAGGCTAGGACGCGTCAGCGGCCGGGCGTCGGGACTGTGGCTCGCGCTAGCAGCGCCCGCGACGGTGCGCTACTCGCTCGCGCCCTCGAACAGGTGCAGCCAGTCGCCGTAGCCCTCGTCCGCCATGTCGGCGAGTGGCACGAAGCGTAGTGCGGCCCCGTTGATGCACCAGCGCTCGCCGGTGGGCTCGGGGCCGTCGTCGAACACGTGGCCGAGGTGGGCGTCGCCGTAGCGGCTGCGGGCCTCGGTGCGCACCATCCACAGCGTGCGGTCGTAGGCGATCACCACGTACTGGTCGATCGGTCGGGTGAACGAGGGCCAGCCGCTGCCCGAGTCGAACTTGTCGAGCGACGAGAAGAGCGGCTCGCCGCTGACGACGTCGACGTAGATGCCGTCGTCGAAGAGCGCGTCGTAGGGGTGGCTGAAGGCGCGCTCGGTGGCGTCCTCGCGGATGACGCGGTAGGTCAGCGGGTCGAGGGTGGCGCGCAGCTCCGCGTCGCTCGGGATCGGCCGCCACCAGGCGGGCCGCACCGCGCCGTCGCCGTCGGCGAGGGCGTAGACGGTGTCGTCGCCGTCCCACACGCGCTCGATGAACTGGATGCGGCCGGACGCGGCGGCGTAGTAGCCGTAGCGCACGGGGTTCAGCCTGGCGTAGTCCTGGTGGTAGTCCTCCGCCAGCCAGAACGGCCCGGCGGCGGCGATCGCCGTGGCGATGGGGCGGTCGAACTTGCCGCTGGCGTCGAGCGCGGCGCGCGATTCGCGCGCGAGGCGCTCCTGCTCGGCGTCGACGGGGTAGATGGCCGAGGTGTAGGCGTGGCCGCGGTCGACGAAGGCGCCGCCGGCGTCGCTCGGGTCGTGCATGCGCCAGAACGCGTCGAGCAGCTGCTGGTAGCTGACGGTGTCCGGGTCGAACAGGACCTCGACCGTCTCGCGGTGGCCGGTGCCGCCGCGGACGACCTGCTCGTAGCTGGGCCGCGGGGCGTCGCCGCCCATGTAGCCCGAGCGAACGTCGAGCACGCCGGGCACCTTCTCGAAGCGCGACTCGGTGCACCAGAAGCAACCGGCGGCGAAGTAGGCGACCGCCTGCCCGGGGCCGGGCGTGACGCCGTCGCCGGTGGCGTCGATCGAGGTCGTGGACGCGCCCGCCGGAGGCGCGGCCTCACCCTGGGCCTGGGTCACGGCGTTCGGCCCCCAGGTCATCCAGGCGAAAGTCGCGGCGGAGACGAGCAGCACGGCGAGGAGGGTGCGGGACATGCCCTCAGCATGCGCCGCGAGGCACCGCGGCGAACGTGCGCCAGCCGACCGAGGCTGGCCCGCGGGGCGCCGGGGCGGCCGCGGCGCGCGCGGCCCGGCGGCAGGGAGGCGACCGCCCAGGCGTCGTCCCCCGCGGTAGCATGCCGCCGGAGGAACCATGGCAGAGTTCGACGTCGTCATCATCGGGGCGGGTCCGGGCGGCTACGTCGCCGCGATCCGCGCCGCACAGTTGGGCCTCACCGTCGCCTGCGTGGAGCGCGAGGCCGCCCTCGGCGGCACCTGCGTGCGCATCGGCTGCATCCCGAGCAAGGCGCTCCTCGAATCCAGCGAGCGCTACCTCGAGGCGAAGGACCACCTCGCCGACCACGGCGTGAAGGTCGGCTCGGTCGAGCTCGACCTCGCCGCCATGCACGCCCGCAAGGACGCCGTCGTCAAGGCGAACACCGACGGCGTGGCGTACCTGTTCAAGAAGCACAAGATCGAGCGCGTCCACGGAACGGGGCGCATCGCCGGTGCCGGCGAGGTCGTCGTCGAGACGGCCGAAGGCGAGCGGCGCCTGCGGGCCAAGCACGTGGTCCTGGCGACCGGCAGCCGCGTGGCCGAGCTGCGCGGCGTCGAGGTCGACGGGGACCGCATCGGCACGAGCACCGAGGCGCTCGCCTGGGACGAGGTCCCCGAGCACCTGGTGGTCATCGGCGCCGGCGTGATCGGCCTCGAACTCGGCAGCGTATGGGGCCGGTTGGGCGCCAAGGTCACCGTGCTGGAGTACCTCGACCGCATCCTCCCCGGCATGGACGCCGAGATCGCCAAGGAGGCGCGCAAGGTCTTCAAGAAGCAGGGCATGGACATCCGCACGGGCGTCAGGGTGACCGGCGCGTCGGTGAAGGGCGAGAAGGTCACGCTCTCGCTCGAGGGCGCCGACGACGTCGTCGCCGACCGGGTGCTGGTCGCCACCGGGCGCAAGCCGAACAGCGAGGGGCTCGGCCTCGACGAGGCCGGCGTGCAGGTGGACGGGCAGGGCCGCGTGGTGGTCGACGAGCGCTTCGCGACCAGCGCCGAGGGCGTGTACGCGATCGGCGACCTGATCCACGGCCCCATGCTGGCCCACAAGGCCGAGGAGGACGGCGTCGCCCTGGCCGAGATGCTGGCCACCGGCCACGGGCACGTCGACTACGGCCTGGTGCCGAGCGTGGTCTACACGGACCCCGAGATCGCCTCGGTCGGCCGCAGCGAGGAGGAGCTCGCCGCCCAGGGCGTCCCCGTGCGCAAGGGCGTGTTCCCGTTCGCCGCCAACGGCCGCGCGCGGGCGATGGCGCGCACCGAGGGCAAGGTCAAGATCCTCGCTCACGGCGACACCGACCGCTTGCTGGGCGTCCACGTCATCGGCCCGCGCGCGGGTGACCTCATCGCCGAGGCGGTCGCCGCGATGGCCTTCCACGCCTCCAGCGAGGACGTCGCGCGCGTGGTGCACGCGCACCCGACGCTCGCCGAGGTCGTCAAGGAGGCGGCGCTGGCGGTCGACGGGCGGGCGCTGCACATCTGACGTGTTCGGGGTCGGTGGCCGGCGCCGAGAGGCTGGACCGTGTGCCCCGCTACGATGCGTTCCAGGCGTCCAGGACGGCGGTCCCGGCGTGGTAGGTTGCCCCCGATGAGCGTCATCGCCGCCCCCACCGTCGCCGAGGTCCGCGTGCGCGACCCCGAGCTTCGCCCCGTCGCCGACAAGGTCCTGGAGGGCCGGCGGCTGACGTTCGACGAGGGCATGGTGCTTTACCGCACCCGCGACCTGCCCGCCGTGCTGCGGCTGGCGGACGTGGTGCGCGAGCGCCGCGTGGGCGACAAGGCGTACTTCGTGCACTCGCTGCGGCTGTCGCAGACCAACGTCTGCTACGTCGGCTGCACCTTCTGCGGCTTCGCCAAGCACTTCGGCGAGGACGGCGTGTGGGACTACGACCTCGAGGACGTGTGGGCCTACGTCGACAGGCACTACCACCCGGACCTCACCGAGGTGCACATCGCCTCGGGCCACCACCCCAAGCGCTCGTGGGACTACTACCTCGACCTGGTGCGCGGGCTCACCGAGCGCTACCCCGGCGTGCAGGTCAAAGCGTGGACCGCCGCCGAGATCCACCACTTCACCAAGATCACGCGGCCGCGGCTCGGCTACCGCGAGGTGCTGACGCAGCTCAAGGAGGCCGGCCTGGTGGCGATGCCCGGCGGCGGCGCTGAGATCTTCGCGGAGGGCGTGCGGCGCCGCATCGCGCGCGCGAAGGTGACCGCCGAGGGCTGGCTCGAGGTCCATCGCACCGCCCACGAGCTGGACATCCCCACCAACGCGACGATGCTCTACGGCCACGTCGAGACGCTCTCAGACCGGCTGGACCACATGGACCGGCTGCGCCGGCTGCAGGACGACACCGGTGGCTTCTTCAGCTTCATCCCGCTCGCCTACCAGCCGGAGCACAACGCGCTCTCCGCCGAGCTCGAGGCCGAGGGCCGGCGGGCGCGCACCACCGGCGTCGACGACCTGCGCAACCTGGCGGTCGCCCGCGTGTACCTCGACAACTTCCCGCACATCAAGGGCTACTGGATCATGATCACGCCCGAGCACACCCAGGTGGCGCTGTCGGCCGGGGTGTCGGACATCGACGGCACGATCAAGGACGAGCGCATCGCGCACGCCTCCGGGGCCGAGACGGAGATGGGCATGACGGAGGACGAGCTCGTGAAGCTCATCCGCGACGCCGGCCGCGTGCCGGTGCGCCGCGACGCGCTCTACCGCGAGCTGAAGGTGTTCGCATGAGCGCGACGAACGTTGACCAGGACGAGCGCGATTCGTCTACAACGCCGTCATCCTGTCATGACGTCGCCCCCGGCGAGCGCCTGGGGATCGTCGCCTACACCAACGTGGCGCCGCTCCACTGGGGCCTCGAGCCCTGGCCCGGCGCCTGCTTCCACCGCGGCGTCCCCACCGACCTCAACGCCCGACTGCTCGCCGGCGACCTCGACCTGACGCTCGTCTCCAGCGCAGAGTTCGTGCGCCACCGCGACCGCCTGGTCGCGCTGCCCGACTTCTCGATCGCCACCCTGGGGCCCGTGCACAGCGTCACGCTGTTCCACCACGCGCCGTGGGCCGAGCTCGCGGGCGGGCGCATCGCCGTGACCGAGGAGTCGGCGACCAGCGTCGCGCTCCTGCGGCTGCTCCTCGACGCCGACGGCATCGACGCGGACTTCGTCCCGGTCGCATCGGATCTCGGCGCCATGCTCGGCGCCTTCGACGCCGCGCTGCTCATCGGCGACGCGGCGCTCGAGGAGGCCGTGGCCCGGCGCGAGATCGGCGGCCGCGTGCCGCACGCCACCGACCTCGGCGAGGCCTGGTACCGCCTCACCCGCCTGCCGTTCACGTTCGCCGTGTGGGCCGCCGACCGCGAGCGACCCCCCTCGCCGCGCCTGGTCGCCGAGCTGCGCGCCGCCCGCGCCCGCGGGCTCGGCCACCTCGCCGACGTCGCGCGGGCGGAGGCCGAGGCCCGCGGGCTCTCGGAAGCGGTGGTGCTGCGCTACCTGGCGAACTTCCGGTATTTCCTCACACCGCCCGACCGCGACGGCCTGGAGGCCTTCGCGTGCCGAATCGACACCACGTTCCGGCCCGGCGACTTGCGATACTGGCCGTCATGACCACCGTGGTCGAGCGTGCTCGACCGTCCACCAGCGTCGCCCTCCCCGGGCGACCGTTCCCCCTTGGGGCCAGTTGGGACGGCACCGGCGTCAACTTCGCGCTCTTCGCGATGCACGCCACCGCCGTCGAGGTGGTGCTGTTCGACACCGCCTACGATCCGGAGCCGGCCGCGAGTTGGTCGCTTCGCGAGCGGACCGGCCCGGTGTGGCACGGCTACCTCCCCGGCGTGCGTCCCGGACAGCGCTACGGTCTGCGGGTCGACGGTCCCTGGGCGCCGCAGGAGGGTCACCGGTTCAACCCGAACAAGGTGCTGCTCGACCCGTACGCGCGGGCGATCGGCCGGCCGTACCGCTGGCACCCCAGTCTGATGGGCTCCGTCGTCGGTCCCGGCGGCGAGGTCCGCGAGGAGACCGACTCCGCCCCCTACGCACCCCTGGGCGCCGTCGTCGACGATGCCTTCGACTGGCAGGGCGTGACGCCGCCGCACGTCCCGTGGGAGGACATGGTCCTCTACGAGACCCACGTCCGTGGCATGACGATGCTCCATCCCGCCGTGCCGGAGGACCTACGGGGCAGCTTCCTGGGGCTGGCCTCGCCGCCGGTGCTCGACCACCTGCGGTCGCTGGGCGTCACCAGCGTGTCGCTGCTGCCCGTGACGCCGGTGGTCGACGAGCCACGGCTCCTCGACCTCGGCCTCAGCAACTACTGGGGCTACCACCCGCTCGGCTACTTCGCGCCCGAGCCGCGCTACTCCAGCAACGGCCCGCTGACGGCGGTGAACGACTTCAAGACGATGGTCCGCGAGCTGCACCGCGCCGGCATCGAGGTCATGATCGACGTCGTCTACAACCACACCGGCGAGGGCGACCACCGCGGCCCCACGCTGTCGTTCCGTGGCATCGACAACCGCGCCTACTACAAGCTCGTGCCCGAGGACATGCGCTTCTACCGCGACTACACCGGTACCGGTAACACGCTCGATCCGGGCAACCCCTACGTGCTGCAGTTGGTCACCGACAGCCTGAGGTACTGGGTCACCGAGATGGGCGTCGACGGCTTCCGCTTCGACCTCGCGTCGGCGTTGGCGCGCGAGCTGCACGACGTCGACATGCTGTCGCCCTTCTTCACGGTCATCCAGCAGGACCCGGTGCTGTCGCGCGTCAAGCTGGTGGCCGAGCCGTGGGACGTCGGCCACGGCGGCTACCAGGTCGGCAACTTCCCCTGGCAGTGGCTCGAGTGGAACGGTCGCTACCGCGACGCGGTCCGCGCGTACTGGCGCGGCGACCCGCACCGGGCCGCCGAAGTCGCCAGCCGCCTAGGCGGCTCGGCGGACCTCTACGCCCACAACGGCCGCCGGCCGTGGGCGTCGGTCAACTTCGTCACCGCCCACGACGGCTACACGCTCGCCGACATGGTCAGCTACGAGCGCCGCCACAACCACGCGAACGGCGAGGGAAACCGCGACGGCCACCAGCACGAGATCTCGAGCAACGCGGGCGTGGAGGGGCCCACCGACCGCCCCGGCGTGCGTCGCCGGCGGCTCGTGCGGCGCCGCGGCATGCTCGCCACGCTGTTGCTCTCCCAGGGCGTCCCCATGCTGCTCGGCGGCGACGAACTGGCGCGCACCCAGCAGGGCAACAACAACGCCTACTGCCAGGACAACGAGATCAGCTGGTTCGACTGGACGCTGGACGACGAGGCCGAGGGCTTCCTGGCGTTCACCCGCGAGATGGTGGCCTTCCGCCGCGCGCACCCGGTCTTCCGCCGGCGCAGCTTCCTCACCGGCCGCCTGCGGCCGGACGGCCGCCGCGACGTCACCTGGTGGCAGCGCGACGGACGCACGATGACGGCGGCGGACTGGCACGACGACGACCCCGCCTTCGGGATGCTGCTCGACGGGAGCGCTCTAGCTGAGAGCGGCGCTCTCTCCGAGAGTGGCGCTCTCTCCGAGAGCGGCGCGATTGCGGAGGACGTCGCCGCGCCGCGCGTCGCCGGGGGGGTCGACGTCTTCGGCGAGCCGTTGCGTGACGACACCTTCCTGGTCTGGTTCCACGGCCCACGCGGCGGCCCCGTGGTCATGCCGCCCGCGCCCGAGGGCACCGGCTGGCGCCTGGTGATCGACACGGACGCCGGCATCGTCGCCGAGGGCGGCACGGGCCCCGTCGTGGCGGCCGGCGCGCGCCAGCGGCTGGTGCCCGAGGGCCTGTCGGTGTGGGTGGCCGTCGGGGGCTAGGCCCGGTTCGTGGTCCGCATCCACCGTCTCCGATGCCGGCCCCAGCCCACGGTGGGGGTGAGCGCAGGGGGCCTTGGACGGAACGTGCCCGGGCGGTCGGCGTGAGCATCGCCATCGTCTTCGAGACGCACGCGACCAGCGAGGACAACGAGGCCGGCGTCCCGATCCTGCTGGACTGGCGCCTGCGCGAATGCGAGTACGGCGAGCTGAACGGCGCGCCGCGTGCCGTCGTCCACGGGGATCGCGCGCGCTACCTCGACGCCCGCTACCCGGGTGGCGAGAGCTGGCGGGCGGCCGTCGCGCTCGAGGAGCTGGTCGCGGAGGACCTCCGGTGGCGGCCGGGGTGGACCTACCTGATGGTGGGCCCGAACGCGGCGTCCGCATCGACGCCGCCTTCGAGCCCGAGGCGCGGCGGCCAGCGCTGACGGGCGCGGCGCCCTCGGCGTCAGCCGTCCACCCGCTCGGGTAGCGCCGCCCCGCACCGACGGCAGTACTTGGCGTCCTCGCCGTGACCGGTCAGCCCGCAATCGGCGCAGATCCTCCGTTCGGCCGCCCGCTGCCGCGCCGCGTCTCGCCGGTCGCCGGCGCGCGCCAGTTCGGTGGTGACGATGCCGGTCGGCACGGCGATGACGCCGTACCCGACGATCATCAACGCCGCGGCGAGCGCGCGGCCGAGCGGCGTCTGGGGTGAGATGTCGCCGTAGCCGACGGTCGTGAGCGTGACGATCGCCCAGTAGACGCTCGTCGGGATGCTGTCGAAACCGCGCTCCGGGCCCTCGATGACGTACATCGCAGCGCCGACGACCAGCACGGCGGTCAGGACGAAGGTCAGGAACACGGTGATCTTGGCGCGGCTGGCGGTGAGCGCCTGCGCCAGGACGCTGGCCTCGCCCAGGTAGCGGGCGAGCTTGAGCACGCGAAACACGCGCAGCAGCCGCAACGCCCGGAGCACGGCCAGGTACGGGGTGCCGCCGAGCAGCAGCGCGAGGTAAGCGGGCAGGATCGCCAGCAGGTCGACCAGGCCGAAGAAGCTGAAGGCGTAGCGCCGTTCGCGGCCGGCGGTGAGCAGCCGCAGGACGTACTCGACGGTGAACGTCAGCGTGAACGCCCACTCGACCGCCCGCAGCGTGGGCCCGTAGGCGGCGCGGACCGAGGGGACGCTCTCCAGTACGACCGCGACGACGCTGGCGACGATCGCCCACAGGAGCACCACGTCGAACGCCCGCGCCGCCGGCGTGTCGGTCTCGAAGATCACGCGCCCGATTCGCTCGCGCCAGCCCATCACCGCGATGGTACCGGAGGCGCCGCGCGTCGATGCCCCGGCCGCCGTGGCGGACCGCCCTCGCCGCGGCGCCGCCGCGGGTGCATGATGGTCGCGATGGACACGGCCCCGCGCACGATGACGCTGCCCGCGGCTAGGGCTGTCGGTCCTGCGCCTACCGCAGGGCCGACCGGCGTCGTGTTCGACGTCAAGCGCGGCAGTGCCGAGGACGGGCCCGGGATCCGCACCACCGTCTTCCTCAAGGGGTGCCCGCTGCGCTGCGGGTGGTGCCACAACCCCGAGGGGCTCGACGCGCGGCCCGTGCTGTCCGTGACGCCCGGCCGCTGCGTCCACTGCGGCGCCTGCGCCGAGGCCTGCCCGGAGGGCGCGATCACGCTGGCGGACGATGGCGCGCCCGTCACCGACCGTGATCGTTGTCGCTCGTGCGGCCGCTGCGTCGAGGCCTGCCCGACGGGCGCCCGCGAGTTGCGCGGCGCGGCGTGGTCGAGCGCGGCGCTGGTCGACGAGGTCGCCCGCGACCGGCCCTTCTTCGAGGCCTCGGGGGGCGGCGTCACCTTCTCCGGCGGCGAGCCCCTCGCGCAGCCGGATTTCCTGCTGGCCTGCCTGCGGGCGTGCCGCGACCGTGGCCTGCACACGGCGGTGGACACCTCCGGCTACGCCCCGCGCACCGTCGCGCTGGCGGTTGCGGCGGCCGCCGGCCTCGTGCTCTTCGACCTCAAGCAACCCGACCCGGCGCGCCACGCGCGCTTCACCGGCGTGCCCCTGCGCGTGATCGTGGACAACCTGCGCGCGTTGGATGCTGCGGGGGCGCGCCTGTGGCTCCGGGTGCCGGTGATCCCCGGCGTCAACGACGGCGCCGATGCCCGGGACGGCTTCGTCGCGCTGCTCGGCACGCTGCGGCGCCGGTACCCCGTGTGGCTGCTGCCGTACCACGAGACGGCTGCCGCGAAGTACGCGCGGCTGGGTCGCGAGTACGGGTTCACGGCGGTGGAGGCCTCGCACGAGCGGTTGGCCTCCCTGGCCGACGCCCTGCGTGCCGCCGGGCACGACGTCCGGATCGGAGGCGACGCGCGTGCGTGACCGGGTAGCCCGACTGCGCAGGGCATCGCTGGACCGGCGCCCCACGATCTCCGCCGAGCGGGCGCTGCTGATGACCCGCTTCTACCGCGAGGAGGGCGAGCGTCATGCGCCGCCCACGCGCCGCGCGCTGGCGTTCCGCAGGCTGTGCGAGGAGCGCGAGCTGTACCTGGGGCCGGACGAGCTGATCGTCGGCGAGCGCGGGCCGGTGCCCGCCGCCACGCCGACCTTCCCCGAGCTCACCTGCCACTCCCTGCAGGACCTCGAGGTCCTCGCCACCCGCGAGAAGACCAGCTACGCGGTGCCGCCCGACGTGTTCGACGCCTACGAGCGTGAGGTGATCCCGTTCTGGACGGGTCGTTCGCTGCGAGACAGGGTCTTCGCCTCGGTGCCGGAGGCGTGGCTGCGCGCCTACGACGCGGGCTGCTTCACCGAGTTCATGGAGCAGCGCGCGCCCGGTCACACGACCACCGACGGCAAGGCGTTCCGCCACGGGCTGCGGCAGTTCCGAGCCGAGATCGCGAAGGCCAGGGCCTCGCTGGACCCGGAACGAGGAGCCGACGCGATCGCCCGGCGTGAGCAGCTCGCCGCGATGGACGCCGCCGCGGAGGCCGGGATGCGCTATGCCGCGCGCTACGCCGAGTTGGCCGACGCCCGCGCAGACGCCGAGGGCGACCCGGAGCGGCGCCGCGAGCTGCGGCGCATCGCGGAGGTCTGCCGCCGGGTGCCGGCCGAGCCGCCGCGCGACTTCCACGAGGCGCTGCAGGCCTACTGGTTCCACCACCTCGCCGTCGTCACCGAACTCAACGGCTGGGACGCCTTCAACCCCGGTCACCTCGACCAGCACCTGGGACCCTTCTACGAGGCCGGCCTGCGCGACGGCAGCCTGACGCGCGAGGGCGCCAAGGAGCTGCTCGGCTGCCTGTGGGTCAAGTTCGCCGACCAGCCCGCCCCGCCCAAGGTGGGCGTCACCGCCGCCGAGAGCGGCACCTACAACGACTTCGTCAACATCAACCTCGGCGGCCTCCTCGCCGACGGGCGCCAGGGCGCCAACGAGGTCTCGCACCTGATCCTCGAGGTCGCCGAGGAGATGCGCCTGCTGCAGCCGCAGTGCAACGTGCAGGTCACCCGCGACACTCCCGACGCGCTGCTGCTCCACGCCTGCCGCGTGATCCGC
>JAABSI010000096.1 GCA_011390455.1 Trueperaceae bacterium | reverse complement strand
AAAGGTCGGCCTTCGACCACGAGGCCGCCTTGGTGAAGGTGCGGCCGGCGTCGGCGGAGCGGAAGAGGGCGAGCTCGAGCCCACGGGCGCCCGCCGCGAGGCCGGTGCGGGAGTCGCCGGCGTCGCGGTAGCGGCCGACCAGCCAGACGGTGCCATCGTCGTCCAGGGCGGCGTTGCCGGAGCCGAACCAGAAGCCGTCGGCGGCGGCGTTGGGGGGCACGGCGACGGTGGCGCGCTCCTGGTCGATCAGCTCGCGCCACAGGCGCACGAGCGCGGCCTCTCCGGGGTCGGCGTGGAGGTCGGTGAGGGGGGCGGTGCGGACGCTCATGGGGCTCCTCGGGTGTGGGGGTCGGGGGTGGAGGCGCCGGCGGTCGGATCCTCAGCGGCGCCCTACACGCTCGGCGACGTACCCGTCGACGTGCGCCGCGAACGCCGCGAAGAGCGCGCGTGCGTGGGGCCCCACGCTGCCGTCGCCGACCGGGCGACCGTCGATCGCCACGATCGGGACGACCCCCCGGACGGCGCCGGTGCTGAGCACCTCGTCGGCGGCGTGGAGCTCCTCGAGCGTGATGGCGCGCTCCTCGACCGGCATCCGCGGCCGCGCGACGCCGAGCAGCTGCCCCATGCTCACGCTGGCCAGCACCCCCTCGCGGCGCGTGACGAGCGTGCCGTCCTGGACGATGGCGAGCGCCGAGCGGGCGCCCTCGGCGACGTGCGCGCCGTCGTGGTAGAGCACGTCGATCGCGCCGGCGGCGCGCATGGCCTCCGCGAGCCGCATGGCGGTGAGGTAGTTGGTGCTCTTCGCCTCGGGGAGCTCGCGGGCGTGGCGGTGGGTCACGAGCGTCGCGCCCGCGGGCGCCGTCGGTCGCGGCGGCACGGGCACCGAGTTGACGACGCAGGTGGGCTGCCGGAAAGTGACGCCGTCGTCCGACGGTCCGCCCGTGACCAGGATCTGCACCGCACTGACGCCCGCCTCGTGGGCGTCCAGGAGCGCTTGCACGTCGTCGGCCACGCCGTCGAACCCGCGCGGAAGCGGCAGGCCGATGGCGTCGGCGGAGCGGCCGAGGCGGGCGAGGTGGTCCTCGAGGAAGAGCGGCACGCCGTCCTCGACGCGGAACATCTCGAAGACGGCGAAGCCGCGCCGGAGGCCGAGGTCGCTCACGTGGACGGTTGCCTCCGCGTAGGGCACGCGCTGCCCGTCGACGATGGCCCAGCGTGCGGCGCCGGAAGTCATGGTCGCCACGCTACCGCGGGGCGGTGGGCGCCCAGGGGCGGTGGGCGGCAGCGCGCCCGGCACGCGCGCGCCCGACGCCTTGGCGGACGCCGCCGCCATCGGTAGGATGCGCCATGCGCCCCCCGACGACCGACCCGTTGGCGAGCTCCGAGGTTCAGGACGGCTGCCCGATCGCGCCGAGGTGCGCCCGATGACCGCGCCCGACGGCACGGTCCGGCTCGTCCCGGCCGACCTCGCCGTGCACCGATCCGTCCTCGTGGAGCTGAACGTCGAGTACCTGACGTGGCTCGAGCAGCTCTGCGAGGAGCTCTACGACCTCCGGTTGGCCGACCTGCTCGGGACGGACGTCCGGACGTACACGGAGGGGGTGCTCGACGCGATGGTGGCGGCCGCGCAGCGCGACGGAGCGTTCTACCTGCTCGAGGTCGACGGCGCCCTGGAGGGCATGGGCGGCCTCCGCCGCGTCGCCGACGGCGTCGCCGAGGTGAAGCGGATGTACGTCCGCCCCGGCCATCGCGGGCGGCGCCTGGGTGCGTTCCTGTTGACGCGGCTCATCGACGACGCGCGGGCCTTGGGGTACGACCAGCTGCGCTTGGACACGGGGCCGTTCATGGCGGCCGCGCACCGCACCTACGAGGCGGCGGGTTTCGTGGACTGCGAAGCGTACGAGGGCGCCGAGGTGCCCAAGCCGTTGCAGATCAACTGGCGGTTCATGGAGCTGTCCCTGCGCTAGGCCGTGCGCGTGCGCAGGCCCGTTGCGGCGACAGCGCGTGCTGCATGACGTTCCAGGGAGCTTTCGAACGCGGTGCTACCCTCATTCGACCGGCTCGAACCCCAGGGAAGGAGAGCCCATGAGCATCAAGACGGAGCGTTCGAAGTTCTTCGACGATGACGCGTTCAGCGCCTACCCGACGAACCATCTCTTCTGCGTCGTGGACACGAAGGCGCAGGTCGACGCCATCCTCGAGGGCCTGTACGCGTTGGGCTACGCCGAGCAAGCCGTGAACGTGGCGACGGGCGAGGAAGCCGTCGAGCGCGTCGACATCGAGGGGGAGCGCTCGGGCCTCCGGGGGCGCTTGGTTCGCGCCATCCAGCGCCTGGGCGGCGAGTTCGAGGCGATGCGGAACTACATGGCCGCCATGAAGGCTGGGCACTACGTGGTGACGGCGCCGGCGGACGACGACGAAGACCGCGACGCGGTCGTCGCGCTGTTCCAAGAGCACGACGCCGAGCAGGTCGCGCACTTCAAGCCCGCCGTCGTCGAGTACCTCTGATCGCCCGCCGGATCCGGGGTAGGACGGGCCGCCGGTCGTGACCGCCCCCACCCGCGACGCCCCTCGCGACCTCGCGCCCGACGTCCTGCGTGGCTTCGCGCTGTTCGGCATCGCGCTCGTCAACGTCGCCTTCTTCGCGGTCGACCCTGCCTTGGGCGCGGCAGGCGCGTGGGTGCGCGGGGCGGGGAACACCGCGGCGGCCTTCCTCGTCTGGGCGCTCGCGCAGGGGAAGTTCTACCTGCTGTTCTCGTTCCTTTTCGGCTACA
Source organism: Trueperaceae bacterium (assembly GCA_011390455.1). The sequence continues at coordinate 8,355 of JAABSI010000096.1, read as the reverse complement.
GCTCGCAGTACGTGGTGAAGGCGGATCCCGCCCGGCGACCGCACTGGACGGCCCGGGCGTTCGCGCTGCTCGCGCTCGGGGCGGCGCACGGCGCGCTGCTCTTCCACGGCGACATCCTCTTCGCCTACGGGCTGCTGGCGCTGCCGTTCGGGGCGCTGATGTTCCGCGATGCCGCCACCGTGCGCCGCTGGGCCTGGGGCGTCTTCGTGGCGACGGCCGCCCTGCAGGCGCTGCTGGTGTGGGGGCTGTGGGCCGTGGAGCGCGCCGGCGAGCCGAGCGCCGCCCTCACGGGCTCGACGCTGGACGTCGTCCTCCGGGACGGCACCTACGCCGCCTCGATCCCCGCGCGCCTCGAGCTCTTCGCGGTCGGTCTGCCGTCGGGCCTGGTGCTCCAGGGCGGCTACGCCTTCGTGATGTTCCTGTTGGGGCTGCTCTCGGCGCGCGCCGGCGCGCTGGGCGTCGGCGCGCGGGTGCTCGACCCGCGGCGGCTGATGGCGTGGGGCTTCGGCCTCGGGCTGCCGCTCCAGGTGGCGTCCGCCTGGGTGGGCGTCGCGAACGAGCTGAGCGCGGCCCCCTCCGACGCCGTCGCCGTGGGGGCCGTGGCTTTCGGGCTCACCACCGCGCCGCTGCTCGCGGCCGGGTACGTCGGCGCGCTGCTCTGGGTGCTCGAGCGGCGCCCAGTGTGGGTGGCCTGGCTGCGCTACCCGGGGCGGATGTCGCTCACGACGTACCTGCTGCAGTCGGTGGTGCTCGCGACGGTCTTCGGGCCGTGGGGGTTGGGGCTCTACCAGCGCCTGCCGTACTGGGGGACGGTGCTCGTGGCGGCCGCTACGTACGGGGTGCTGGCCGTTCTCGCGCGGGTGGTGCTCGCGCGCTTCCGGCAGGGGCCGTTCGAGTGGGCGATGAGCGCGTGGACGAGGCGGTGGGGGCGCGACGCCGCATGAGCGACCGGCACTGGTCCCCCGTCTACCTGAAGGCCGTCGTGACCGTCCGTGAAGCGGGCGCCTGGATCGACGCCGGCGCCTACGCCGCGTCGGTGGGCGCCCCCGTGCACGTGCTCACCGCCTGGAACCCGGGCGCCGCGCGCCCGAGCCTGGCCGTCAACCGCGCCGCGAACGAGCGCCTGCGCGCGCACCTCGTGGACCTGGGGTGCGAGCCCGTGCCGGCGCTCGGCGCCGACCCCGACTCGCCGCACGCCGAGGAGAGTTGGGCGGTGGTGGGGCTCACGGACGCCGCCGCGCGTGCCGTGGGGGCGGCCTTCGACCAGGTGGCTGTGTTCCGGGTGACGGCGAGCGAGCTGGCCGTGCTGGCGTGCCGGGAGGACTGGGCGGTGCGGCGGGCCTTGCCGTAGGGGCGTCGGTCAGCGTCCCGCGACGTCGATCAGGTCCGCCACGTCCGGGTGCGCGGCTGCGAGGCCGCGGTCGAGCGTCAGGAGCCGCCCGTTGTGGGTGCGCGCCAGCGCCGCGAGGTACGCGTCGGTGACCCGTCGATGGCCGTGGACGGTGCCCCAGGGCACGTCGCCGGCAGAGAGGTCGGCGGGCCACGACCGGTGCCGCGGATGACGGGCGATCGCGGCGAGCACCTCCGCGGCGGACGCCGCGGAGGCCCCTTCGCGGACGAGGAAGCGCACGAGCGCCAGTTCGGTGAGCGGGCACGTGGCGAACGGCGCCTCGTCGCCCGCGAGCGCCCGCTCGACGGCCTCGTGGTGCACGTGGTCCACCACGACGGCGGCGATCAGGACGTGGGCGTCGAGCAGGCGCGTCACGCCTCGTCCTCGAGGGCGCGCACGTCGTCGGACGTGACGACGCGGCCCACCGACACCAGCGGCAGACCGGTCCGGGCGCTCGCCGTCGGCGGTGTGGCGGGTCCGGGCGCCAGGCCCTTGCGCATCAGGTCGGCCACGACGCTGCCGAGGCTGCGCCCGGTGTCGCGCGCGATGGCGCGGGTGCGCTCCAGCAGGTCGTCCGGGAGGTCGAGGGTCGTCCGCACGTCCGCATCATCGCATCACGATGTGTCGATGCGCCACGGGCTGGAGCCAGACGTCGTCGGTCCGTGCCCGCGGCACGGGTCCTTGCCGTGACCCACCCCCTGCGTACTAGAGTCTGCTCCAACGCAATCATCGATCGCGCCCAAGGAGGCTGGCATGTCGAGTCTGTTGGTGCACGTCGCGTGTGGTCCGGACGACCCGTCCCGGGCGGCCCTCGCCTTCCTCGTCGCCCGCACGGCGGCGGCCGAGGGTCATCGGGTGACGCTCTTCCTCGCCTCGGACGGCGCGCAGCTGCTGCGCGACGACGTCCTCGAGCGCCTCGAGGGGAACGGCACCGGCACGCTGCGCGAGCACTACGACGCGCTCGCCGCCGTCGGGGTGCGCTTCTACGTCTCGGGCATGTCGGCCAAGGCGCGCGGCATGGACGAGGGCGACCTCGCCGGCAAGCCCGCCGAGTTCGCGATGCCCACGGTGCTAGTGCGCCTCGCCTTCGAGCACGACCGCACGCTGACCTACTGAGCCGTCGCCCGACGCGGGGCCGCCGGGCGCGTCACGCCGACGTAGCGCCGGCCTCGGTACGACGTGCTCCAGGGCGCGAGGCGCCCGGAGACGGAGACGACGCGATGACCGATCGACCTTCGAACGGCCCGATCCACCTGGTGGTCGGCGCCTCCGGCGCCCTGGGGAGCCGGGTGGCCCGTCGCCTGCTCGCGACCGGGGCGCGCGTCCGCGCCGCCTCGCGCGACCCGGCGCGGCTGCATCCGCTGACGGCGCTCGGCGCCGAGCCGGTCCGCCTCGAGCTGCTGGAGCCGAACGGCCATGCGGGCGTGCTCGAGGGGGTCGAGCGCATCGTCCTGGCCTCGCACGGGCTGGTGCCGCCCTCGCGCCGGAACACGCCCGCCGCCGTCGACGGCGAGGGGGCGCGCCGGCTGATCGACGCGGCCGCAGCCGCGGGCGCGCGCCGCCTGGTGTTCGTGTCGATCGCCGGCGCGGAGCGCGAGGCGACGGTGTTCGGGCGCGTCAAGCGCGCGACTGAGCGCCACCTGGAGCGCGCGGGCGTGCCCTGGACGGTGCTGCGCCCGAGCATCTTCCCCGAGAACCACGCGCTGCAGCTGATGGGCGAACCGGTGCGGGCGGGCAAGCCGGTGCCCTTCTTCGGCGCGGGCACCGAGCCGCTCAACTGGGTCTCGGCCGACGACGTCGCCGCCGAGGTCGTGCGCGTGCTGGACGACCCCGACGCCGAGGGCGCGGTGCGCGAGGTACGCGGCGTCGACCGCATGAGCCGCCGCGACGCGCTGGCCTTGGTCGAGCAGGCCCTGGGCGCCACCGCCAAGCGCCAGCACCTGCCCGTACCGGTGGTCCGGCTGGTGCGCGGCGCGACCCGCTCGCTGCACCCGGGGGTGCACGCGCTGCTCGACCTCGCGCTCGACGAGATCGCGCGCGGTGGCGACCCCGAGGACGAGGTCGAGCGCGCCGACGTGGTGGGCCCGACGCGCGTTGCCGACGTGGTGGCGGCGTGGGCGCGGGATGGGGCGGGCGGTCCGAGCTGACGGTGGAACGCCGGCCTCGCTGGTCTACCGGAGCGAGCCCGTTCCGTCTCCGGTAGCTCCTGCACCAAGCTGTCGCTCATGAACCGAACCCTGCTCAAGATCGTCGGCACGTCCCTCGTGATCCTCGGTGTCCTCGCGGCCCTCGAAGCCCCCGTGGCGGCGAACGCGGACACCGACCGCCCGCTCGAGCCCATCGATGTAGCGCGCGGCGCCGCTACGTCCGCCAGCTACGTTCTCGAGCTCGACGCCGGCCGCCTCGATCTGCGCGGTCGACCCGGTGGCGACGGGCGCGCGTTGGTGGGCGTCCTCGACCTCCGGAACGCGCAGAGCGTGGAACGGACGGTCGAGGCGGGTGCGCACCTCGTCGTCGCCCTGCGCGGGTCCAACCCTCCGCGCCCGCGCATCATCCGTGGCGGCCACCACTGGGACCTCGACCTCGCCGCCGACCTGCCGGCCACGCTCACCGTGCGCTCCGGGGTGGGCGACACGATGCTCGACCTGCGCGGGACCGAGGTGCACGGCGTGGAGCTCGACGCCGGCATCGGCGACCACGAGGTCTACCTCCCCGAGGGCGACACCGTGGCGCGCCTCACGGCGGGGCTGGGAGAGCTGACGGTGTACGTGCCGCGCGACGCGATCGTGCGCATCGACCTGGACGGCCGCCGGGCCCTGGACTCGGTGCCCGAGGGCTTCTTCGCGGTGCCCGGTGGGTACGCGCGCGACGGCTCCGGTGCGGTGCTCGAGCTGACGCTCGACATCGGCTTCGGCAAGGTGCAGGTGCGCTCGTACTGATCGCAGCAGGCTGGGTCGGGGCCACCGCGATGGCCCCGACCCAGCATCCGGGCTGAACGAACAGCCCCGGGCGATCTCTGCCCGGGGCGAACCGTTACCTGGTCACGGCGTGAACTCGACCAGCATCCGCATCGTGTCGACCTTCAGGCCGTCCTCTCGCATCGCCCGTTGGCCCTCCTCGGACTGCAGAAGCTCGTGGAACGCGGCCATGTCGGGGATCTCGGCCATGACGCCCGTGGCATTGGCGTCGTTGGGGTCACGGAAGTTGCGGCACGTGACGCCGATGGTGCCGAACATCTCGTGCCGGCTGCCGGGGCCCTGCTTCCAGGCGTTGGCCCAGACTTGGCCGTCCTGTACGTCGTGGAAGATGATCGCGGTCGGCATGGTCTACAGCGTGCCGTAGGTGAGCTTCTCGGCGATCTTCCCGTCGCGCATGGTGATGACGTCGACGCCGTGCAGTGCGGCGTCGTTCCCGTCCGCGTCCTTCCAGCGGATCACCCAGCGGCAGCACGCCCGGTCGCCCGTGGCGAAGAGGTCGGCGATCTCCTGCGTGAACCCCGGGAAGTGCGAGTCCATGGACTCCCAGACGGCTCGCACCGCGGCGGCGCCCTCGTGGCGCCCGAATCCGGCGTTCGCCGGGGCGACGTGCTCGAAGACGCAGTCCTCGGTCATGTCGGCCATCAGCGCGTCGAAGTCGCGCGTGTTGAACTCGTTCTCGAAACGAGTGACCACAGCCAGGGTCGATTCCGTGTCCGCCATGTGGGTGCTCCTTGGTTTTTGTGACGGGTAACTGTAGGCGCTGGTGCATGAATAGTCAAGCGTTTGCAGGAACATGGACGCGTTCGGGGGCTCGGTCGGGGCCTCGAAGCGTGTCCGGCTCTGGTGCGGGCACTCGGGATGGGCGGACGGTAGCAGGCGCGAGCGCCGTCGATCACGCGGATCACGTGCCTGGCCGCCATCACGGCGCCCCGGAGACCTGCACTTCGCAGGCGCGGAGCGCGTCGGGTCCGGTGATCGGCACGTCCAGGCTGCAGCGGTCGGTCTCCACGAGGTTCGCATCCGTCGCCTCCTCGCGTTCGAGCTTGCGCTCCGACGCGCCCGGGGAAGGTACGGGGTTTGACCTGGGTCCTGCGGGCACGGCAGGCGCCGCTGACCCCTGGGCGGCGTCAGGTAGGGCCGATGCGCTCCGGCCGGAACACCGCGTGCGCCCGCCGCCCCACAGCGTTGCAGTACAGCGCGTCGATCCCCCCGCCGACCACGCCCCCGGCGATGGGCACGGCTTTCGTCAGGTTGAGCGCGCCGCGTTCGCCGGCCTTGGTGATGAGGCGCATCCCCACGCGCTTGTTGATCTCGGTCAGGAGGCGGACCGGGATCGCCTCGACGCTGCGCAGCGCGAACTGGTTGGCGACCTTGATGCCGGCCGTGCGGAGCACGTTCTTGCCCGTGTCGCCGAGCAGCGTCATCAGGACGAACGTCTGCACGTGCTCGTCGTCGACGTCGTGCCCGTGCAGCGCCGCGATCGCGCCCGAGAGCCGCGTGTGGATGACCCAGGAGGCCGTCAAGGCCGCCGGGATCGCGACGGGGAGCGTGATCAATCCGCCGAGGCCGGTGGCGAACCCGGTGCCGAAGTTCATCAGGGTGTGCGAGCGGATCAGCGCCTGCACGCGCGCGCCGTCGTCGGCGTACCGCAGGTTCGCGGCGTACTTGGCGGCCACGACCTTGCTGCTGTCCAGCGACTTGTGGCCACCGAGGCCGTAGCGCAGGAGGCGATGGACGAGGACGTTCGCGTCGAACGGCGAGGCGCGTCCGCTAGTCGCCTCCGGCGGGGTTCGCGCAGCTTGCTCGTGGTCCGGGGTTCGGCCGGTGGGCATCGTGCCTCCTGCTGCCGATGGTATGGGGTCCCAGGCGCATGGTGCGCGTCGCCGACGACGGGGTGGCGGGCGCGATCGCGCCCCCTGCTACCCTCCCCCCATGCACCCCGTGATCCTGATCATGCTCGACGGCATCTCCGCCGACTCGGTCGCGCGCCATCCGGCCCGCCTCCCGCACCTGCGCGCGCTCGCGGCCCGCGGCCTGCAGGTCGACCGCGTCGCGGCCGACGTCCCCGCCACCTCGCTGCCCGGCCGCACGGGGATCCTCACGGGCGTCGCCGCCGACGCCCACGGCGTCTACGGCAACGTCATCTGGGACGGCGATCGCTTCCGCTACGCCAACCCCGACGACGTGCGCGCGCCGACCCTGCCGCAACGGGCGCTGGCGGCGGGGCTCGACGTGGCGGTGCTCGGCTACGGCATGGTGCGCCCCGAGGACGCGACCACCTTCCACCACGCCTGGTGGGCGAACGAGATGCTGCAGCGGGCGCGCGACCTCGAGCCCATCCCCGCCGACGAGGGGTGGCTGCGCACCTCGCGATGGCGCGACGCGTCCGGGCGGCTCGCCGCGCTGGCCGCCACCGGGCTCCCCGACGGCGTGCCCGACGCGTACGCCGGCGACCGCATGCACTACCTGATGAGCGAGCTCACCGGCGACCAGACGATGCTCCAGTGGACCGCGGCGCTGGCGGCGGGCGCCGAGCCGCCCGACCTGATCGTCACCGAGGTCCTCACCCCCGACACCGTGCAGCACGTGGCAGGCACCGAGCACCCGTTCGGCCTCTGGTCGCTCAGCTACGCCGACGCGCTGGTGGGCGAGGTGCTGCGCGCGCTCGACGCCGCGGGCCGTTCGGAGACGACCCGCGTGGTGGTGACGAGCGACCACGGCCACGGGCCGGTCGACGGCGCGCTCTACCTGGACGCGCTGCTGCCCGGCGCCACCACGGCCAGCGAGGGCGGCGTGGCGTACGTCGCCGTCGACGGGGAGCGCGAGGCGCGGCGCATCGCGGAGCGGCTGCGCCCCCATGGGGTCGAGCGGCTGCCGGGCGACCACCTGCCGCCGGAGCGGCGCGACCAGCTCGCCGCCTTCGTGGTGCCGGGTCGGACCGCCGGCTTCGAGGCGAGCGCGCCCGAGGAGCGTGCGGGCGCCTCGTCCGGGCCCTCGCGCTACGTCTCGGGGCACGGCTTCGCGCCCGGCACGGCCTCGGACGAGCGCTTCCTGATCGCGGCCGGTGGAGGCATCGAGCAGCGGAGGTTGGCGCGCGCCGCCTCCGAGGACGTCGCCGCGACGGTCGCGGCGCTGCTCGGCCTGGACGCCCTGGGCGACGGCAACCCGCTCATCTGACACGGACCAGACGTTCGGGCGCCACGCTGGAGGGGAGCGAACCCGGCTCGGGTCGCCACCGGCGGAGCCCGTGTTAGGGTCCAAGGTCCCTGATCGGCACGCCGCCTCCGCGTCCGAACGACGAGCCCACGATCGCGATCGCGGCGCGCCGACGACGTGGGTCACGTCGATCGCGGACGTGCCGGTTCGAGAAAGGACCATGATGACGAGACGCTTCCTGACCGCCCTGCTCCTGACGCTGACGATCGCCCTGCCCCTGACGGCCCAGGCCCAGGAGGACCGCCTGGTGGTCGCGCTGTCGAGCGACCCCACCGCGCTCTTCCTGCCGCGCGCCGCCGACCGCACCGCCACCAACGCCTCGCTGCCGCTCTACGACAGCCTGATCTGGATCAACGAGGACCTCGAGATCGAGCCGGCCCTGGCCGAGCGCTGGGAGATCTCCGAGGACGGCACCGAGTACGTCTTCTACCTGCGCGAGGACGTGACCTTCCACAACGGCGAGCCCTTCACCGCCGCCTCCGTGGTCACCACCTGGGAGACGGGCAGCGACGGCAGCAACGACTACGCGAACTTCTACACGGCCGCCTCGAACGTCGAGGTGATCGACGACTACACCGTGCGCATCACCACCCCCGAGCCCAACGCCACCTTCCTGACCACCCTGGCGATCTCGTGGGGCATGGTGCCGCCGGCCTACATGGCCGAGGTCGGCATCGACGGCTTCGTGCGCGAGCCCGTGGGCACGGGCCCGTTCCGCTTCGTCTCGCGCTCCGCGGGCGAGCGGATCCTGATGGAAGCGAACCCCGACTA